>CAYQWK010000623.1:0-3105 GCA_964420805.1 uncultured Bifidobacteriaceae bacterium
GGCCAAGGAGCAGGCGCGCCGGACCAGTTGCAAGAGCAGCATGCGGCAGTTGATCCTCGGCCTGCTCATGTACGCGGACGACAACGAGCAGGAGTTTCCCACCGGCGCGTCGAACAAGAGCGCGACCGACGACCATCTGCCGGTCATTGGCACCGTAACCAGCAACGCCATCGTTGAATACAGCGGCACGCACCAGATGGCTTACTGCCCGAGCTTCGCCGATTATTTCGTCCGGCGGCACTTCTCGGCGGCCTTTGACGAGCAGGAATACGGATACGTGGTTGGCTACAACTACCATGGCGGCCACACGAACACGCCGTGGCCCGCCATTTCGGGAACGAACCAGTGGATTTCGCCGCAGCGCGCGACCGATGATCCGCAACTGGTGCTGGTGTCCGACATGAACGACTGGTCGCCGGGCTACGGCGCGACTTTTGTGCCGCACGGTAAGGGCGGCGCATTGATGGAGGGGGTAGATGCCTCGAACCCAAACGCAGCCGGCGCGCGGCCGGACGTGGTCGGGGCCAAGGGTGGCAATGTGGGTTTGCTCGATGGTTCCGTCTCCTGGAAGCCGATTTCGAAGATGCTTATTTACCGCGGTTCCCAGCAATGGGGGGACAACGGTTGCTGGGCCATGTGGTGATGGGCGGGCCGGGGCCGCCGGTCATTTCTCCACGGGCTTACCGGCTTTCTCCCAGCCTTTCATGCCGGGCGCGAAGTTCATGAGATTGGTGAACCCGAGTTCCTCCATCTTCTTGCAGGCCTTGGCGCTGCGCCCGCCAACCGCGCAATGGACGAGATAGGTGCGCGACTTGTCGAGCTTGGCCGCGAGAGCGGCGAAATTCGGCGAATTCCAGTCCAGATGCACCGCGTTTTGAATGTGGCCGGCTTTGAACTCTTTCTCCGTGCGCACATCGAGCACCACGTTGCCCTTCGCCTGCCGAAGTTTGTCGAATTCCTCGATGCTGATGTTTTTCGTCACCGCATCAGCGGCGGCGAGCGAAACGGCGGACAGCAGCAGCGCGAGAATCAGGGGTATCGTCTTCATGGCACGAATTGACGCGGGCTTGGTGTGTCTTCTTCGGTGTCGAATCGCGGCTCAATGCCCGCCCGCGCCCTTCATTCCCACCACGCCCTCCGACTGGCTCAACTTCGACCACGAGAAACCGTAGAGCAGGATGAGTACGAAACAGCACAATGGCATCCAGAAGCTGGTGGACATGTCATACACATCGCCGAGGCGGCCCATCAGCTTCGGCATCAGCGCGCCGCCGGTGATGGACATCACGATGAACGCCGCCGCCTTTTTCTTTGCCTGCGAGCCCAGACCGAAGATGCCGAGCGCGAAGATGGTTGGGAACATCAGCGACATGAAGAAGTAGCTGAGGAACACGCCGAGTACCGACAGCCAGCCGAGTTTGGCGATGACGATGCCGCAGAGAATGACGTTCGCCAACGCGAACAGTCCGACCATCTTGTGCGCCGGCTTGTGCCGCATCAGCCACGCGCTCAACAACCGGCCCGCGAGGAAGAACCCGAACGCCAGCGACGACAGGAATCCCGCGCCCATGTCGCTGATGCACAGCACGCCGTCGCGGAATCTGATGACGCCCGGAAACGCGTCCGCCAGCAGCATTCGGTTCACCCTCAGCTTCCCGTTCTCGGTTTCCCCCTTCCCTGATACCACTGCCTTCGCCTTGTCGGTCAAAGGCACGCCGGCAAAGCGTTCCCCGTCGAACAACACTGGTTTCCCGTTCTTGGCGTCTGGTTGTTGCTGCACGAGGCCGTTCAGATCGTGAACCAGCGCCTTACGCAACGCGGCCTCGGAGGTCTGCGCCGGAAACCCTGCGAGCAGCACCTTCGTCTTCGCGTCGAGCGCGTCATGCACGAACACCGCCAGCGGGTCGGCCCTTTTGCTCAAGCGTTCCGCCAGCGCCGGGAGGTTCGCGATGTCGGCGCCGGAGAGGGATGTGCGCACCTCGATCCAGTGTTTTTTCTCGAAGGTTCCGCCCGCCCACGACGCGGGCAATTCGGGGACGATGGACGAACCGTTGTGCTTGTCCACCGTCATGCTGTTGATGAAGAAACTGAAGATGCCCGCCTGCGCCGCGACGTAGAAGAACTGCGCCAGCGTCGCGCCGGAGAAGTGGGGATGCGCCCAGATGCTGTGCGTTGTCACGCCTTTGGTGACCTTGGTGAGGAACGGGAGTGACACCGCCACCAGCGCCACGAACGCCCACCAGTATTTGTCCACGTCGGCTTCCGTCACCGAGTTCGTGGCCGCCGGGAGAATCGTGTGGAGAATCAAATACACGGACAGCGCCAACGCGCCGACGTTGAGCAGCATCATCATGAAGACGAGCACACTGTTCTTCTTCCAGGTCACGTTCTCCTTGTCGTCCGTGTGGTATTCGTCCTCGACCTTGATGTCGGGAACGTAGGCGCGGAACACCAGCGCGGCGATGACCAGCACCAGCACGCCGACGCCGACGTAGGGAATGAACAACTGCCCGTGCGCCTTCTGCACGCCGCCCTCGGAGTAGAAATACGACGCGCCGACGAGCGGCCCGACGATCCAACCGACGCCGTTGAAGGACTGCGCGAGGTTGATGCGCGAGGCGCCGTATTCCTTCGGGCCGAGGACGGTGGTGTAGGGATTCGCGACGGTTTCGAGGACCGTGAGGCCCATGGCAATCACGCACACGCCGAGTAGAAACGCCCAGAATGCCGAAATCTTCGTCGCCGGCAGGAACCAGAACGCGCCCAGCGCCACCATCAAAAGGCCGAAGATAATTCCGTATTTGTAACCGAGCCGCCGCGTAAGCAATCCCGCCGGCAACGCCATCAACGAATAGCCCATGTAATGCGCGAATTGCACCCAGGCCGACTGCGCCTTGGTCAGGCCGAGCTGGTCCTGGAAATGTTTGTCCATCGTGTCGATCATCGAGTTGCAGAACCCCCAGAGGAAGAACAGCGATGCGACGAGGAAAAACGTGATGGCGAGATTCTTGCCGTCACTCGTTGTGAACATGCCTGGCTTGTTTTGGTTCATGGTGCGTGGAGGATTTTGCGCGAATGGTTCGTCTTGAATGCTTCTGCCACGCA
>CAYQWK010000624.1:0-3103 GCA_964420805.1 uncultured Bifidobacteriaceae bacterium
GCACCCAGCCGATCATCGCCGCGCCGATGCCGCTGGTGATGTGGTCGTGGTTGCGACTCCGCAAGCTGCGCCGCAACGACGCCGGGCGCAGAGATTGTGGAACGGCATCCTGACCGGCTGCCTCAGCGGTGGTGAGCGGGCCGAGCGTGTAGAACGGCGCTTCGCCGCACCATTCGAGTTGCTTGGCCATGTTTTCCTCGATCATGTGCATGGGCAACTGGCGGCAACGTGGTTTAACTTGGACAAAACTTTTCAAATTTAACTCGCGTTAAAGATTTCCGTGAACTCGGCAAATTAAACTTCCGGTTTCGACAGCCAAAGCTCTTTCACCTTCTCGAACTTGCCGATGCGTTTGGCAATTTTCGTAATCTCGCGCGGGTAGAACGCGAGCACGGTATCGCAAAACTCCAGCATCCACGCCCGCCGCTTCTGGCTTGGGTCAATTTCGATTCGTTTGGAGTCGGCGATTTGAATCTGGCCTGTGCCAAGCGCGCCGATGGTGAGGCAATCCCACTTCAAATGTTCAATCGGAATAAAGTGAACGTGCTGGACCGTGACCTTCGTTCCGGTGACGGCATACTTCACCATCAGCATCACGAAATAGTTGGTGTCGTCTTCGTAGAAGCGGGCCAGACGGTCAACCGAAGTCAGGTTCGGCATGTTGAACGCCGTCCCTTCGCGGTGAGTCTTCACGTCCACGACGCAGTAGTTGTTAACCTTGTCCTTGAACGCGAGGTCAGCCATCGCGCGCCGGGCGAAGCTGGCCGAATACTCGCCAACGAGATCGCCAAGAATTTCCGCAAAGTTGTCTTCGATGATGGACTGGATGGCATCGCCCGCGGCACGCGTGCTTTCCGCCGTGTCTGCCGACAGAAAATCCGCCTGTCCGTTCAGAAGGTCGCGAACTCTGCGTTCGATACCTTCGCGTGTTTTCTGTTCAAAGAGCGGAGACTTCATTTGGCTTTGGATTTGGTGACGCGATAAGGCGGTGGCGATTCCAGCAGCATCGGATGTTCGTCCGTCGCTGGCGTGGCCTGCTTCGGTTGCATGTTGAGTGAGTTGCGTTCCCAGAAAACGCCGCCAGCGTAGCCTTGAATCGAAGGATCGTCGTTCGCCAGTTCGACACGCTTCAACGCGAGGCAGGCGTAATTCTCATCCAACTCAACGCCGAGGAAATGCCGCCCCAGCTTTCGCGCCACGGCTGCCGTCGTTCCCGAACCGAGGAACGGGTCGAACACGAAATCACCTTCACGGCTGCTCGCCAGCAGCAGTTTTGCCAGCAACTTCTCCGGCTTCTGCGTCGGGTGGTCGGTGTTCTCCGGCATGGACCAGAACGGCACGGTCAGGTCCGTCCAGAGATTCGAGGGATGCGTCAGGCGGAACTGCCCATCCGGCCCGTCCTCCCAATCCTTCGGCTGGCCGTTCTCGCGATACGGCGCGATGACCCGGCGCTTCAACTTCACCGCCTCGACGTTGAAGCAATAGTCGTTCGACACCGTCGCGAACCAGATGTCCTCGCTGGCGTTTTTCCAGTTCGTCTTCGCGCCGCGCCCCTTCTCGCGCTCCCAGGTGATGCGGTTGCGCACGATGACGTGCCGGTCCAGCACGCAATGCACGGCGGCGGACGACTTCCAATCGCCGCACACGTAGAGGCTGGCCGTCGGCTTAAGCAGCGGCAGCACGCGGACGAACCAGCCCTCGAACCACTCCTCATACTCCGCCAGCGACATCTCCCGAAAGTTCTCCGCGCCGAATCGCTTGTTGAGGTTGTATGGCGGGTCAAGGATGAGCAAATCCACGAACGCCTTGGGCAACTGCGGCAACAACTCGATGAAATCCCCGCAAACGATGCGGTCCGTCAACGCCGCCACGCCCGCCGGCAACGGCGCGCGCAGAAGCCACCGCGCCAACGCCGCCTGCTCGGACGCCGAAAGCGTCAGCGTCCGATTGCGCGGGGCGCGTTGTTTCTCGGGCTGATTCACGTCAGGCGACGAACTCCGGCTTGAACTGGCCGCGCCAGCCGAAGAGGTTGCTCCGCGTCTTGTTGACGACATCCAGCTTTTGGCGGTCGAGGGTTTTCATCACTTCGGCGGCTTTGCAGCAGCGAGCCGCGCACGGGCTGCGTCGGTTTCGAGGTGCAAGCAACCCAAAGCGTCACTTGCTTTTCTTTCCAGTTCCTTCGACTTCAATTCTAGCGCGAGAGCCCGGCGGTAAAAGTTGCCGACGCGCTTTTGCTCCGAATACGAGAGCATTGGAATCTTCTGGTTGCGCAGCCTGTCCCAATCCACCCGATGCCGCCCCGCGCCGCTGGATTTGGAAATCCACTCTGCAATCACAGCCGGTGATCTCAACACGCTCCACAGATACATCGGGTCAACTTTGACGCCGCGTTTCTTTCGCAAGACCGTGAACTCTGATGACACGAGCAAATCGTCCATTCCTTTCGGAACGACGCCTATCGCGCGGTTCACCGCGTTGATGTTGCTGACGATGATGTCGCCAACCTTTGCCCGACCAATGCGCGCGTAGGAAATTTCGTCGCCACGCGCCTGCTCCCCACGCTCAACGTGTCCGTCGTAAGCAACGCGGAGAAAAGTGTAGGTCTTGTCGCCTTCCAAGATGACGCTGGAAATGACGGGCGTGACCAAGTTTGAGAGGACTTCGGTTGTCGCGCCAGCGGCTGTCCACTGCGGCTCAAGACCTGCAACGGACCACGGGTTGAGGAACTTGGCGTCGAGCCTTCCGGTCAGTCGTTCTGCCGGCACAAACCAAGCGCCAGATTCCCCACGACAGAAGGCTTCGAAGACCGTCGCGATTTCATCCATCTCTTTCAACGCATTAAGTCGCGCTGCTTCAGCGATGCTCGTGCGAGTCTTGGGAACTACATCATCGAGACCTACGAAGCGGCTTTCGTAAACGAACACGCCAGGCTGGTCCTCCGCTTCATCGGTGCGCTTCTGAAGAATGAGCACCGAGGTTTTCACCCGTGCGCCGGAACGCTGAAATGCGTCGCCGTGGAGGCTGATGATACCGCGGATCACGAAGTGTTCGCGGATAAAGCCTCGCACGTCGGAGTATTTCTTGCCGCTCAAAACACTGTCAT
>CAYQWK010000625.1:0-3101 GCA_964420805.1 uncultured Bifidobacteriaceae bacterium
CCGTCTTGCCCACGCCCGGCTCGCCGATGAGCACCGGGTTGTTCTTGGTGCGCCGAGTCAGCACCTGCATCACCCGGCGGATTTCCTCGTCGCGACCGATGACCGGATCAATCTTCCCCTGTCGTGCCAGCGCGGTGAGGTCCCGCCCGTATTTCTGCAACGCCTGGAACTTGTCCTCCGGGTTCTGGTCCGTGACGCGCTGGTTGCCGCGAAGGTCCGCAAGGCCCTTCAACACCTCGTCGCGTGAAATCTTCTGCGCGCTGAAGAGCTTCTTCACTCCGCTGCCGCCGTCGGTGATCAGGCCAAGCAGCAAGTGCTCGGTGCTGACGAAATCATCCTTGAGCTTGTGCGCCTCCTTCTCGGCGGCGTCGATGGCCTTGCGGCATTCGGGAGTGAGATACGCCTCCGCACCGCCCTGCACCTTGGCGCGCCGCTCCAGTTCCCGCGTCAACTCCTGTTCCAGCGCGGCGGGCGCCACACCCAGCTTTTGCAGCAAAGGCGGGATCAGCCCCTCACCCTGCCGCAACAGCGCGAGCAACAGATGTTCGCCATCGATGGCTTGATGTGAGAATTCGCCGGCGATGCGTTGCGCATCGGCCAGAGCTCCTTGTGCCTTGGTCGTAAAACGTTCCATTTGCATACCACCGGACTGATAAATCGACTCTGCTCGGAGGGCAAGGAGCGGAATTACGCTCGATCAGAACCAAGTCGCCCGGAGTAGTTCCTCAAGCTTCTTCCACCCGCTGCCGATACTTGGCAGGACAAGGAGATCACGTTTGGAGTTTGGGTCACAACCCCGCCTGGCTTGCCGGGCGGGGTTGTTTCACTGAACGCGCCCATTCAAACAAAAGGTTTTGCCTCGCTCCTGGCGTTGGTCCAACGTCACTCCCATTCCCGAAATGACCGCATGACTGTTCCAAATCAGAATTTCACCAAAGCCGTGCGCGAACGCGTCGCGGAAGTCGTCGTCGGCCAGGATGTCGTCGTGGAGCGCATGATGATTGCACTGCTCACGGGTGGCCATTTGCTCCTGCTTGGCGTGCCGGGCACGGCCAAGACGCTCATGGTCAACGCCGTGGCCAAGGCTGTGGACCTCAAGTTCAGCCGCGTGCAGTTCACCATCGACATGCTGCCGAGCGACATCCTTGGCTCGGAAATCCTCGACCAGGCCGCCGGCACGTTCCGCACGCACAAGGGACCCGTATTCGCGAATCTCCTGCTCGCGGACGAAATCAATCGCGCCGCGCCCAAAGTGCAGAGCGCGCTGCTCGAAGCCATGCAGGAGCGCAAGGTCAGCATTGGCAACACCAGCCATCCGCTGCCCGTGCCGTTCCTCGTCATCGCCACGCAGAATCCCATCGAACAGGCCGGCACGTTCGAGTTGCCCGAGGCGCAGCTCGACCGCTTCATGCTTTGCCACCGGCTCAATTACCCGACTTCCGAGCAGGAGGAGGAAGTGTTGCGGCGCCAGCTCAAGATGGGCCTCAAGCGCACCGAAGGCGGCGCGATGCCGAAGACCGCCTTCGACATGATCGCGCAGGAACCGGTCTGTCACCTCAGCGATCTCGTGGGCGCGATGGAGTCGGTGCAGAAGGTCCACGTGAGCGATGTGTTCATGAAACACTGCGTCGAGTTCGTGCGGCTGACGCGCTCGCACCCGGCCATTGAACTCGGCTGCTCGCCGCGCGCCGGACTGTCCATCGTGCAGGCCGCCCGCGCCCGCGCCTTCGTCAACGACCGCGACTATGTGGTGCCCGAGGATTTGTTCCAACTGGCCGAGGACGTGGTGCTCCACCGCATCCGCCTGAGCTACGAAGCTCTGGCCGAAGGCAAGAAGCCTGCGGCGGTCTTGGAGGAGATGTTGAAGAAGCTGGGGTGACGGTGAGTTCTTGAACGCGCGAACGCAGGTCGAAACGACTCGGCGATTCGTTGAATGACGACGCCGCGCAACTTTTGCGAAAGGGTTGGATCGCCGATTAGCCGTCGCGGTTTCACGAATTCTGGATCAAGCCAGCAGATGCAAAACGAAGGAATAGACTTCCCATCATTTGCACTTCCCCAGCGCCGTTCCTTCACACCATTGAAGATGGTCAAACCGAAGAAGCGAAGAGCCGGACCTGATCCCAATGCGGGCGAACGGGAATCCAACGTATTGATCGCTGCCTGCTGAAACGACGCGGACACAATTCGCTTGTTGCTGGATGCGGACGCGCACAGGAACACCACAACCATCGTCCATCTCACCAACAAAAGGAACGTGTTCACCTACAGCACGCATGGACACCCGAAGGTGCGGCGATGGCTGAAACAGCATTCTCGTTTCGTGCTGCATTTCATCCCCACCAGTTCAAGTTGGCTGAACCTGGCGGAGCGGTGGTTCGGAGAGTTGACGCAAAAGGCAGTCCGTCGGGGAGTGTTTTGGAGCGTGGCGGAGTTGGATGCGACCATCGCCGAGAGACCGCCGGCTATATCCGCACCTGGCCGGTGCCGTAGCCCAGCCAGCGGTAGGTCGTCAGTTCGTCGAGGCCCATCGGACCGCGCGCTCCCACTTTGTCCGTGCTGATGCCTATCTCCGCGCCCATGCCGAATTCGCCGCCATCGGTGAAGCGCGTCGAGGCGTTCCAGTACACCGCCGCCGAATCCACCTCGCCGAGGAACCGCCGCGCCGTCGCCTCGTTTCCGGTCACGATCGCGTCCGAATGCGCCGAGCCGTATTGCGCGATGTGTTCGATGGCAGCTTTCACGCCGTCCACAACGCGGACGTTGAGAATGTAGTCGTTGTATTCGGTGTAGAAATCCTGCTCGGTGGCGGCGCGCAGATGGAGCTTAGGTTCAACGGCTGCAAGCTTCGCCATCGCCGCGGCATCGCAGCGCAATTCGACATTCTTCTCGCCCAGCTTCGCGGCCATCGCGGGGAGAAACGAATCCACCAAGGGCTGGTCCACCAACAGCGTTTCCATGGCGTTGCAAACGGCGGGACGCTGCACCTTCGCGTTCATCACAATGTCGCGCGCCATGGCCGGATCGGCGTCGCGGTCCACGTACACATGGCACACGCCCTTGTAATGCTTGATCACCGGCACCTTCGAGCAATCCGTCAC
>CAYQWK010000626.1:0-3090 GCA_964420805.1 uncultured Bifidobacteriaceae bacterium
AGTAGCGCCGCGTCAGAGCGGCGCAATGAACTCGCCGCCGCCGGCGCATAACCGGACCACCCGCTGAACGCGGGCTTGTTTTGTCGCAGCGCGACAAAACCCACCACATCGGGCCGACAGCAGCCAAGAGATGTGGGTAACGACAAGGCTGTGAAGCGGCGGCCATCTGCCTTCCCGGGCCGGGCACAGGCGCGGCTACGGAATCCCGCCGTCATTGCCAGTGCGCGACGTTCGTTTTCAGCACTGTCGGACGGGCGGTGAATTCCACGGTGCAGGAACGCAGCACGGCCAGGGTCACGTCGATCACCTTCGCGTCGGAAGACGCGGCCAAACGAAACTCATGCGGCAGACGCCCCGGCGAGCTGGCCAACCGAACGACATTGCTCCCCCGCCCGTCCACGGCGCGCAAGAAGCGCAGGTCGTACGCCGGCGAAGGCGCACGCATCTCCGCCTTCAATCGCAGCGGCAGCAACGGCGGCGCTGACGTGATGCTTTGCGAATTGGTGATCGAGGTCAGCCGGATCGTCGCATCCTCGCGCATCACGCTGTCCGCCAGCGGAATCTCCTCCCCCGCGCGCGGCACCGGCACGCGCACGGTCCAGAGCGCATGTTCCGGCAACGCCCCGTGGAACTCGCGCCGGAACTCGACGCGCACCCGCCAGGCCTCGTCCGGCCAGAGCGCGCCATTGACCAGGGCGACGCCATCGTCGAGGCGCGAGACATATTGCCGCGCGTCCTGCCACGCCACCCGGCCTTGCGGTGAACGTGGCTGGATGAAATCGCCGGCGGCGGTGCTGCATTCAACCGATCGAATTGTCCACAACGCGCGGTTCGTCCACGGCCCAAGCAGCGCAGCGTTCGTGCCGGCAAAACCCGGCTCGTTCGTACCGACGCGAAAGACGAGTTCCGACCAGGTTGCTCCGTACATCGACACATGGCCCGTGGCTTCGAGTCCGGTCTGAACGGCCAGCAACGTGAACTCGTTGCCGCCATTCCGGCGCGTCTGCGGCAACGGAGCGGCGGCAAACGCGGGCGCGCTCGGCGCGACCGGGCTGGCGATGCGAAACTCGGCGGCGCGCACCCAGTTCGTGGCGCGGCCCTCGTACACAGCGATGGTCAACGTCCGCGAGCGACGCGGCAGATTGTCGATCCGGTAGCCCGCGCAGCCGTGGCCGTTGGTGTTGAACATCGAACGCCAGGGTTGGACCCGCGATGACTCGAGACCGTGCTCGTCCGCGACCGTGACGAGGTGAAGCGGGTTGCGCGGCGGCCGCACGCCGTCGTAATCCAGCCAGAGCCAGAGCACGTCGTTCGTGGCGTTGCTGGCGAATACGGGAATCCGCCAACGGATCAAAAGCCGCGTCGGCGCAAATCGCGCAATTGTGCCATGCCACCAGGGGCCAGGAACAAAATGGGCGGATTTCCCGAGGCGCGCCTGCCGCAACGCAACGGTCGCGCCGTCCTCCATCCGCACAGTTTTCGAGCCGTCCCGCGCGAGCCAAACCGCAATTCCAAGCACCGCGCCGAGGGCCGCGACCAAACCGATCCGCATGGCCCGGGCGCGGAACATGCGATTCAGCGGTAGGGTTGATGGAAGTGGACCGGCTCGGCGGCTTTCGCGCGCTTGCTGCGCAGGCGCAGATTCAGCATTTCCACAGCGACGCTGAAGGCCATGGCGAAGTAGATGTAGCCTTTCGGAATCTCGCGGTGGAACGACTCGGCGACGAGGGCCACGCCGATGAGCAGCAGGAAGCTCAGAGCGAGCATCTTGATAGTGGGATGCCGCTCAATGAACGCGCTGATCGCGCCGGCGAACACCAGCATGAACAACACCGCGATAATCACGGCAGCGATCATGACCGGCAAATGTTGCGCCATGCCCACGGCCGTGATGACCGAATCCAGGGAGAACACGATGTCGAGCAAGAGAATCTGAATGATGACCGAAGTGAAGGTCGGCGCGACCTTGGCACTGGCCTCGCCCTCGGCCCCTTCGAGCTTCTCATGAATCTCGCGAGTGGCCTTGGTCAGCAGGAACAAACCGCCGAACAACAGGATCAGGTCTCTTCCAGAAAGATCAAACCGGTGCCCGGCAAGCGTGAAGCCAAAGAGGCTCGCCTTGAGGCTCATGATCCAGGACAGGCTGCAAAGCAACAGGATGCGCGTGATCAAGGCCAGAGAAAGGCCAAGCTGCCGCGCCTTCTTCTGCTGCTCCTGCGGGAGCTTGCCGGCGAGGATGGAGATGAAAACGATGTTGTCGATGCCGAGTACGATCTCGAGCACGGTCAACGTTGCCAAACTTATCCAAGCTTCAGGTGAGGTGAGCCAATCCATGGGCGGAAGTGTTCGTTGGCCGGGGGCCGAGTGTCAAATGCGGCGGAGGATCCGGGGCGAAATGAGTGCTAGGCACACCGTCGCGCGGATGGTATCCAATGCTCCGGATTGTATCTTTGGATTTCCGCGGCGGACGATGCCGCAGGAGGTTCGAGCAAAATGAACGCACCAATTCGTCCGCTGCGACTGGCCGGCCTTGCGCTGGCACTTTCCTTCATCTTCACGTTCATTTCGCCTTCCCGCTCCACGGCTGCCGTCGTGGCCTGGGGCGACAATTTGTATAACCAAGCGCCGCCGAGCGCGCCGTCGGGTCTCGGTGGGGCGCGGACCGTGGCGGCTGGTTACTGGCACAACCTCGCGATCAAATTGGACGGCTCGGTTCTCGCGTGGGGTCTGAACGCGTTCGGGCAGACTAATGTGCCGTCCGGCCTGGGCCAGGTGCTCGCGGTGGCGGGCGGGCATGACCACAGCCTCGCGCTCACCGCAAGCAACACAGTGGTGGCGTGGGGCGACAATTTGTTTCATCAAACGGATGTGCCGCCCGATTTGTCCGCCGTGACCGCCATCGCCGCCGGAGGTTTTCACAGTGCCGCGTTGCGCGCGGACGGCACGGTAGTTTGCTGGGGCTACAATTTTTACGGCCAGACGAACACGCCGCCTGACCTGACCAACGCGGTGGCCATCGCCTGCGGCAATTCCTTCACGATGGCGCTACGCGCCGACGGCACGGTGGTGGCGTGGGGCGATGATTTTTAC
>CAYQWK010000627.1:0-1810 GCA_964420805.1 uncultured Bifidobacteriaceae bacterium
AGTGCCTTGCAACTACCCACCGTCCCTTCCCGATTGCACGATTTGCACGGCCCAATACAATTAGCATTACAACACACGCCCTGTTCGCAATATCCACTTAGACACCCACTGCCATCGGGACATACCTGGGCATTGCAACGTTTCGTACACCATGGTTCTTTCGTGCATACAAGACAATCTCGCTGGCATTTGCCTTCTGCGTCGCAAATGTAGTTTTTGCCTGTTGGACCGCATAGCTTAGCAATCTCGATACGGTGGCATTGGTCCTTGTTGCCATCAGGGCACGCACCCATGACGTCCGTCGTGCATTCATTGCCATCGTCCACGCCGTCACACATGCACACGGCGCCACCCGCTCCCGCAGAACCGCCTTGTCCGGCCAAACCACCTTGTCCGGCCATACCACCTTGTCCGGCCACACCTCCGGCACCACCGAACCCCCCAGCTCCGCCGGAACCACCTTTGCCGCCACCACCTGTACTCGACTCAGCCGGTAACTCGAGATACGGCCTGCCGAACGGACTTGATGAGCAGCCATAGATGAGCGCCATTACGATCGCGCTTCCGAACACCCCAAATCGCACTACATAGTTCGCGTTTTTCATATCCAACTCCGTGTACCAATCACATCTGCCCCGTAACCACAAAACCGCCAAAGCTCGGCAGAACTCGCAATGAATTGGATGCCTCCCGGCGTGGTGCGAGCTTCCCTCGTGTGGTTATCGCCGAATACGCCAACACAATAAGACCCGCGGTGCCGACGGCTGTCCCGGTATATGCCAACGCGCGTGTCAACGTATTGTCACCGTTGTATTCATCCACATCTGCTCCGCACTGCTTGTCGCAACTTCCCGATTTGATCAATCCGTTCAGACGCTGATAATCCGGATCCGTAACACTGTAGAGTCCCATGCCGCCGACAAGCGCGCCGGCGCCGAGCAGCGTCAAACCCCCGCCGACAAACCACCCCGGATAAATCGTCGTACCACCCCCAGGTTTTACCGGCCCCACCACCTTCCCCTTCCCGCTCGCCGCGTCCACCCGCGCGGGCTCCAACGTAATCTTCACCAACTTCTCCGTTCCCGCGCCCAAGGTCCACGTCTCGCTCTTCGTGACAAACCCCTCCTTCTTCACCTCCACCGTATGCGGCACCTTCGGCATCACATATTGCGGCCATGAACGCCGGTTCGTCGGGACCACCCGACCGTCAATCGTAATCACCGCGTCGAGCGGCTCGATGTTCAGCTTCAACGTCCCCACGTTGCTCAGCGCCACAACGAGCGGCTGACGCCCAAGTTCCTTCTTTTCCAAAGGCACCTCGGTGTCCTCGCGGAAAAACCATTCCATGTTCGTCGCTCCCTCGACAAACTTCCCCTGCTCCACTTGCACCCGCCCCAAATGCGCCGCCGTACGCGGGCGTTCGTGACGCTTCAGCGACTCCACGAACTGCTCCTCCGCTTTCGCCCACTTGCCCTCAGCCTCGAGCGCGATGCCCTTTTCGTAAAACACCAACGCCCCGGCTTCGTCCACCGGTCCGTCCGCCCATACCGGCCCCGCCAAACCCAACGCCAAGACAAACAGCGTTCGTCCTACCCACTTGCTTTGGTTTTTCATAACGTCACCGGCACTTTCTTGCAGCGTTGAAACACTCCCACACCCGTACAAACTTCTTGCCAATGCTGCTTCTTGGTCGTCCCGCCCGTCTTCACCGGCGCACTGGTCTTCACGGGCGGTGGGTTTGTCGGCGGCGGGTTTGTCGGCGTAACCATTGTCGGAGGCGGCGGCAAGTTTGTCTCGGCGGGCGCCACCG
>CAYQWK010000627.1:1820-3088 GCA_964420805.1 uncultured Bifidobacteriaceae bacterium
ATCGAAGACTCGCAGTTCATGGAGCTGATCGCGTCGCCGATCCTTACGCCGAGCGGGCAGGTGGTGCAGATCGTCGCCGTGGCGTGGGACGCGACCAACAACCGCAAGCTGCAGCAGAAGATCGACGCCATCGACCGTGCGGCGCCCCAGCCCCGGCGGGTCGGCGGGCGCCACCGACGTGCTCGGCACCGGGTTTGTCTCCGGCGCAGGCGCCGGCGCGCTCGCAACAACCGCCGGCCCAACCGGGCCCGGAGCCTGCGCTGACGCGGGAACAACCGCATCACTCGTTATCGGCGGCATCGGCATCGGCACAACGGACGATGCTTCGGGAACGACGCCCGTCGACGCCTGTTTGGCCTTCAAAACCCCCCGGTACATGAGCACCACCACGACGCAAATCGCCAAGCCACCCAATCCACCCATGGCCATGACAAACAACCGGCTGTTCCGCCGCTTCCGTTTGGATCCCCCCGTCGTCACCGCAGGATCCGTCGCCAATTTCCCGGGTAAAGCGATCTCCTGCGACATCGTACTCGCCGTCGACGTCGTTCCCGTTATGTCCGGACGAACTGGATATTCGGGCCGCGTGGCTGCGAATTCCGGTCTTGCCGCGTATTCCGGTCGCGACAAACCCGCTTCGGGGCGATCCGTCGCAAGCTCGGGCCGCTTACGAGGCACCTCCGTATCCACGAGCTGCGTGCCGCCGGCCGTATCGGATCCCGTCGCCTCCTCGAATTGCAGCAACCTTGTTTGCAAGTCGGGCGCGGGCATCGACGACAACGTTTGTCGATGCACTTCGAGTCTTTGCTCCATTTCTTTTTTCCACGCCGGCGCGGGCGACGCAATCGGAGCATTCGTGGGTAGAAATACGGTCCCCGTCACGGCATCAGGTTTTTCCGGGACAGGTTTGGGACGCATCGCCCCGAGCATGTTCGGGTGCATGGGCATCGTCGCCGCAACGTCCTCGTCTTCATGGATGACGGGCGGCAATTTTTCCGCTTCGGCGCGATTTTGCCGCGAAATCAACGGCAAGGTTCTCCCCACAGGATTAAACGCTCGCGCACCGCCGGCAGAGGGCACTGCGGGCGACGCGTGAATCTCCTCGTCGAACATGTCCGCCAAACCAATTTGCTTGGCCACCGAAGGACGACTCATGGACGCAGGACGTGCAGCAGGTTTCGCCCCTGCAAGCGCATACAAATCACGCGCGAGGTCCGAACTTTCAGCATAACGCTGCTCCTTCTTGATCTGCGTGCAGCGCGCCACGA
>CAYQWK010000628.1:0-3083 GCA_964420805.1 uncultured Bifidobacteriaceae bacterium
CGTCCGGTTTGGAGGGAGGGGTGGCGCGTTGCGCCATCCCTACCCCTATCCCGGCTCACTTTTCAGCCGGACGATTTCCACTCGGAACGCACCGCGCGCGCTCATTTTCCCCGGCTCCGTGGGAGCGGCATTCGGATGCTGGCGCTCCACACGGGCTTTGCCTCGTGGCGGCGTGGCGGCAGATCGCCGTCATTTTTTCCGATTGGCGGTGCTCTGCCGGGGCGGGTTTTTGCCGGATTCGGCAAAATCTTTTGCACTCCCGGCGCGCTCGGCTAATAGATTCCGCCGCATGTCGAAAATGTCCACGCCCGCCGTGATCCGCCTTCGCGGGGTGCGCCATCACAATTTGAAGAACTTCGATCTCGATCTGCCGGCCGGGAGGTTGATCGTGGTCACCGGGTTGAGCGGCTCGGGAAAGAGTTCGCTCGCCTTCGACACGCTGTTCGCCGAGGGGCAGCGGCGTTACATCGAGACGTTTTCGCCCTACGCCCGGCAGTTCTTCGACCGCATGGACAAGCCGCGCGTGGACCGCATCGAGGGGTATGTGCTTAGTTGCCGGGACGACGGATTGCCTGTTTCCGGCCGGCGAATTTCCGTCGCTCTTGCCGGATTCTGAATCAGATTTGTCGTTGGCGGCGACCGGTCAGGCTGGTACCTGTCGTGAAGCCATGAAACCCAGACTTCGATATTGGTGGTTTGTCAGCGCAAAGGCGCCTCGCTCTGAATTTCTATCGCGGCGCGTTCTTCCCGGTGAGTCGGCAATGTTGCTCTCAGGCGGTTCCATTCTATTGATTGTCGCCTTCCTCGCGAGCAGTTGCCGTCTGTTGACCGGGAATGAACCGCCCCCTTTGACTGCGGCACTGGCAAGTTACGGAATCTATGAGAGCGGTGCGTTTGAGACGACCATTCAGACCAGCCACGGCGTGGAGCATTTGAGGCTCCGTATTCCAAAGCACCGCGTGACAACCAACGTCGTTCATCCGGCCGTCGGCGTGAGTTTTGGATTCTCTTTCACTCTTGCCGGCGGGGGTCCCAAACGGGAGGTGCCGCTGCAACTTTTGATTCTGCATCCTCCGTTCCGCGGCACGAACGGAGAGGTGGAAACGGCCATCTTGCAGCGGTTCCGCACGGTGCCTGGATTTGGTCACCCTGCGAACTGGACTTTTGAAATCCGCAATCGCGAGCAGTTTGCGGCCGGAGAATGGAGATTTGAGGTCAGACACCACGACGATGTCCTCCTTCGCAAGAGCTTCAATGTCGAGCCGTGGTGAGGTGTGGCGCCGATTGAATTAAA
Organism: uncultured Bifidobacteriaceae bacterium; assembly: GCA_964420805.1. Classification (GTDB taxonomy): domain Bacteria; phylum Verrucomicrobiota; class Verrucomicrobiia; order Limisphaerales; family SIBH01; genus JANNGC01. Next base: position 1,295 of record CAYQWK010000628.1, read on the forward strand.
CGGCGGCTACTTTCGCCGGTTGCGTAACCTTGCCCCGACAAGACAAGCGATCGCGGCAGCGGCGATTATCCGTACGCCAGGTTCGGGAATCGTGATATCCGGGCCAACCACTGGGGCATTATGAACCCACGGTTCGAAAATGCGGTTGGTCGGATTTTCCCATCCTTCGTCCGGAGGCGGCAACCAGACCAATTCGCCAAGGTCATTTGTGCCGTCGGCAGATGGTGCGCCTCCGCCACCGGATGCGCCTCCACCGCCTCCACCGCCCGCAGCCATCCCCGCCGGTCCGGCGATGGCACCGCCACCTTCGAGGTTGCTGGTGCCGGAAAGAACTTCGGAGCCGCTGAGTTCTTTCGATTCCGGGCCGAACAGATCCATCAACCCGCTTCGCGATCCGCCGGATGCGCCCAGAACCGGTTGATCGTAGCTGATGCCGGCAGCTCCAACGCCAGCCGTAACGCGAGGTTGGCTGGCGAGAATGGCAGGCTTGCCGTCTTCCGATGTACTTCCGTCGCCGCTACCGCCGCCGCCAGCACCATGCCGGGCGGGCCGAGGTGAAAAGAGAATCGCGGACACAATCAAACTTCCCGCGAGAGAGGCTCCAAGCACCAGAAATCGATGGTGGCGTTGCATTTCGAGAATCCGTGTGACCGTTCTTCACTCCAACCCAAAATCTGATGTGACTTTCGATGGTTCATGCATAGTGTCAAGAACTGGGTTCCCGCAAAAATGGAGCCTCCTATCGCCCGTCACCAGCCTATACCAACTCCTTTGCCTTCAGGCCGCACTTGGCTTCTACATTCCGCCGCATGTCGAAAATGTCCACGCCCGCCGTGATCCGCCTTCGCGGGGTGCGCCATCACAATTTGAAGAACTTCGATCTCGATCTGCCGGCCGGGAGGTTGATCGTGGTCACCGGGTTGAGCGGCTCGGGAAAGAGTTCGCTTGCCTTCGACACGCTGTTCGCCGAGGGGCAGCGGCGTTACATTGAGACGTTTTCGCCCTACGCCCGGCAGTTCTTCGACCGCATGGACAAACCGCGCGTGGACCGCATCGAAGGCATCCCGCCGGCCATCGCCATCGAGCAGCGCAACGCCGTGCGCACCACGCGCTCGACGGTGGGCACGATGACGGAGCTGACGGATTACATGAAGCTGCTCTGGCCGCACCTGGCCACGTTGCATTGCCGGGGCTGCGGCCAACCGGTGACGAAAGAGCCGCCGGCCACGGTGTGGGAGCGCGTGAACGCGGAATGCGGAATGCGGAATGCGGAATGTCTGGTCGCGTTTGATCTGCCGCTTTCCGCGAAACTCTCGGTGGCGGAGTCGCTGGCGTTGATTGGCAAGCAGGGGTATCAGCGGATTTTGCTGCATGGGGAAGTGGTGAGGATCGAGGACGCCGCCGCTCACGCGGCATTCCGTACTCCGCATTCCGCGTTCACCGTGGTTCAGGACCGGATCAGGATCACGGCATCGAATCGCTCGCGGTTCGTGGAGGCGTGCGAGCAGGCGTTTCACTTCGGGAAGGGGAAACTCACCGTGTTCGCGCTGCGGGACGGGAAGCCGTGCGACCCGGTGGCGTTCTCGAACCGGCGGCATTGCGCCGCGTGCGACATCGAATACCGCGAGCCGGTGGCGGCGATGTTCAGCTTCAATCATCCGCTGGGCGCGTGCCCGACCTGCCGCGGGTTCGGGCGCACCATCACCATTGATTACAACCTCGCCCTTCCCGATAGGTCGAAGTCGCTCGCGGGCGGCGTGGTGAAGCCGTGGCAGACGGCCACGGGCCT
>CAYQWK010000629.1:0-3083 GCA_964420805.1 uncultured Bifidobacteriaceae bacterium
CGGCGCTGGCGGCGTTGAAAAAGTCGCTCCTGCACCAAGCCTTCACCGGCGCATTATGACCATGCAACTTACTCAACGGCACATCGACGCGCTGACAAAAGCTGAAACGCTGATGTTTCACAGCGATTTTTGTCCCTACTTGGAGCTGAAGACGCTGCTTCTAAATGCCACACCTCAAGCCCGCAGCCAATTTCGGACACTTTTCACGAACTATTATGGCTTGAACACCGGCGGACTCACGCAGGCTTTCAAAGACAAATACTTCGCTATTCTGCACTGCGGAAAAATCTTCAAAAACCAGAACCCTCGTTTTGATTCGATTCTTCGCATCCTACACAAGATTCCACGCAAGAAAGGCGATAAAGCGATGCCGTTCTCGTTTGTGTCCAAGCTGGTGGCCATCCACGACGAAAAGAGTCCCATCTATGACCGGCATGTTTTGAAATTCTTCGGCCAAAAAGCCCCGCCAACGAGCACTCCTGCGGCTGCCCGGATCAATTGGTATATCGGGTTTCTCAATCAGGTGGCGACTGACTATGAGCAGTGGTCACAGGACGCACATGTCACACGGATTCTTACCAACCTTAAAAATCGCGACCAGCGACTCGCGCATTGCCATGTGATTCGCCTCATGGATTTTTTGGTCTGGAAGGTGGGTAACCAAAAACTGCTCTGAACCGATGAAAGTTAACACTACCCAACGGCTGACGCGGCTCTACGAGCAAAAGCAGGCGGCGCTGGCGGCGTTGAAAAAGTCGCTCCTGCACCAAGCCTTCACCGGCGCATTGTGAGCACGCCATCTCCAACACCAACGGTGTTGCAGCCCTCAGCCCAGGGTTGGTCCGAGCCGGACCGGCGAGGAGCTACCCTGGGTAGGCGTCCCCAAATGATTTCCCAACCCCAACGGGGTTGCATCCCTCTCACACCGACCGGACGCTACAACCCCGTTGGGGTTGATGATGTTTTTCCCCGTTCACCCAGGGTAGCCTCGCGGACTCGGCAACCCTGGGCTGAATGCCTTTACCCCGTTGGAGTAAATCCAATGCACCGCATCGTCACCCAACTCGACGCCCCCGCCGCCGAAACCCAACGGCTGACTCGGCTCTACGAGCAAAAGCAGGCGGCGCTGGCGTCGTTGAAAAAGCCGCTCCTGCACCAAGCCTTCACCGGAGAACTCTAGCCATGCCCGCTTCCCGCTCATCGCCGGTGGTCGTCGGCATTGATGTCGGCGGCAGGAAAAAAGGCTTTCACGCCGTGGCGTTGGCGGGCGGTCGCTACCGGAATCGTCTGGCGACGAGGGAGGTTGCGGAGTTGGTGGCGTGGTGTGTGGAGACGTTGCGTGCGACGGTGATTGCGGTGGATGCCCCTTGCCGCTGAAGCACAAACGGAACTGGTCGTCCAGCAGAGCGCGAGCTGATGCAGCAAGCAATCTGGTGTTTCTCCACCCCAACCGCAGACACCGCCCATCAGCCGCATCCCACCGATTATTACAGCTGGATGCTGCGCGGCGAAGCGCTTTACCAAGCGTTGCATTCGACCCACCCGGCTTCCGAAGTTTGGCCGGCCCGGCGGAAACGGTTTTGTTTCGAGACCTTTCCCCACGCCATCACGTGGCATCTGCGCGGCGGCAACGCGGATGCGAAGCAGAAGCGCACGCAACGGCGGGAGTTGTTGGAACGGCACGGCATCACGACAGACGAGTTGACGAACATCGACTGGTTGGACGCTGCGTTGTGTGCGCTGGTCGCACACAAGTTGGCCGGCGGTGAACCGGTTAAGACTTTCGGTGAAGCTGAAACTGGGTTTATCATCGTGCCCACCAGAAGATGAACGAAGCCGAGACCAGAGCTGAGTTGATTGATCCCGCACTGAAGGCGGCGGGCTGGAACGTCGTCGAGGGCAGCCGCATCCGGCGTGAGTATCGCATCACGCAGGGGCGCATCGAGGGGCGCGGTCGTCGGGGTAAGGCGGACATCGCGGACTACATCCTCGAATACCGCAACACCAAGCTCGGCGTGGTGGAAGCCAAGGCGGACGTGGAGGAAGTGTCGGAAGGCGTCGGGCAGGCCAAGGATTACGCGGGCAAGCTGGCGGTGCGGTTCACCTACGCCACGAACGGCACGGGCATTTATGGCATCGACATGGCGACGGGCCAGGAAGGCGATGTGGCCGCCTATCCCACGCCCGAGCAGCTCTGGGCGATGACCTTCGCCAAGGTGGATGCGTGGCGGGATCGGTTCGCGGGCGTGGCTTACGAGGACAAAGGCGGTTCGCATCCGGGCCGGTATTATCAAGACATCGCCATCGAGCGCGTGTTGCAGGCCATCGCCGCGAAACGCAATCGCATCCTGCTGACACTCGCCACCGGCACGGGCAAGACGTTCATCGCGTTTCAGATCGCGTGGAAGCTGTTCCACTCGCGCTGGAATCTTTCTGGTGAACCAACGCGCCGACCAAGGATTTTGTTTCTCGCTGACCGCAACATTCTGGCGAACCAGGCTTACAACGCGTTCTCGGCGTTTCCCGAAGATGCGCTGGTGCGGATCAAGCCCGAAGACATCCGCAAGAAGGGCAAAGTGCCGAAAAACGGCAGCCTGTTCTTCACCATCTTCCAGACCTTCATGAGCGGCCCGCCGAAGGAAGACGGCACGCCCTCGCCCTACTTCGGCGAGTATCCGCCGGACTTCTTTGATTTCATCGTCATTGACGAGTGCCATCGCGGCGGGGCGAACGACGAGAGCAACTGGCGCGGCATCATGGATTATTTCAAGCCTGCCGTGCAGCTTGGACTCACCGCCACGCCCAAGCGCGAGGAAAATGCGGACACCTACAAGTATTTCGGCGAGCCGGTGTTCATCTACTCGCTGAAGGACGGCATCAACGACGGCTTCCTGACGCCGTTCAAGGTGAAGCAAATCCAGACCACGCTGGACACCTACTACTACACGTCCGACGACACGGTGGTGGAAGGCGAGATCGAGGCGGGCAAGCTCTACGAAGAGGCGGACTTCAACCGGAACATCGAAATCCGGGAGCGCGAGCGCAAGCGGGTGGAAATCTTCATGTCGCAGATTGACCAGAAC
>CAYQWK010000630.1:0-3075 GCA_964420805.1 uncultured Bifidobacteriaceae bacterium
ATCCCAACCTCGTTTGCGGCGTTTAACACTGACGTAGTGTCGTTATTAAATTTTGTTGGTAACACTGACGGTATCTATTCGGTGTACAGCACTTCCAAGGTCACTAAAAATGGTGCTGTTGCTCCTACTGGTACTATATCTGCTACGATCCTCTCCACAGGCGGGGGGTTTACAACCTCAGGAACCTTTAAGTATGCCGTTAGCTATCTTAAAACAGGAACCAACGCGGAAAGCAATGCGGCGCTCGACATTAGCGCGGTTGAGGGCGACGGCCGCTTGCAGGCCAGCTATTTCAACCCGCGCCCGATACGGGTTTCGCGCGCGTTGGTCTCGGGAGACGCGGCGTCGGTCACGGTGCTGGTGGAGTTGAACGACGAGGGCTATCCTGGATGCCTCTACACGCTCAAACACGACAAGGCGGCGGATCGCCTGGTGGGAACGTACTTCCAGGCCGCGCTCGGTGAGACCTACGAGATCAGCTTCGTGCGCGGGAAATGAGATTGACCCTCCGCGTCGGGAAACCTAGCTTCCGCCCCGTGATTCGGAACGACATCCGACTGCTTGAAAACGCGCTGCTGCTTTGCAGCGCGGCGGTCGGGCTTTGAGTCACACACGGATTTCGAGCCCCACTGCCGGAAAGGCGGTGGGGTTTTTTGTTGCCCGAATACCCAGCGCCTTGGTTGAAACCGGGCAACAATTTAGAAACACAAAACATCATGTTGAAAAACTCTGGATCGAAGTACCGCCCGTTCCCGCCGGTCGCCTTGCCGGGCCGGCAGTGGCCCAACCGCGTCCTGACCCGCGCGCCCATTTGGTGCAGCGTGGATCTGCGCGACGGCAATCAGGCGTTGGCCGTGCCCATGAACGTGTCGCAGAAGTTGGAGTTGTTTCAGGCCCTCGTCGCCTGCGGGTTCAAGGAAATCGAAGTCGGCTTTCCCTCCGCGTCGAACACGGAGTTCGCCTTTAACCGGCTTCTGATCGAGAAGAACCACGTCCCGGACGACGTGACCGTGCAGGTGTTGGTGCAGGCGCGGGAGGATTTGATCGAGAAGACCGTGCAATCGCTGGTCGGGGCGAAACGGGTGATCATCCATCTCTATAATTCCACGTCGCCCGCGCAGCGCCGGGTCGTGTTCGGCAAGTCGAAGGACGAGATCAAGGCCATCGCCGTGCAAGGCGCCCGTTGGATCCGGGAGCGCCTGCCGCGGCTCAAGGGCGCCGACGTGATGCTGCAATATTCGCCGGAGAGTTTCTCCGCCACTGAGGTCGAGTTCGCGAAGGAGATTTCGGAGGCCGTGATGGATGTGTGGCAGCCGACTCCGGAGCGGAAGATGATTTTGAACCTGCCGGACACCGTCGAGGTGGCGATGCCGAATGTTTATGCGGATCAAATCGAGTGGATCTGCACGAACATCAAGAACCGTGACTCGCTGATCGTCAGCCTGCACACGCACAATGATCGTGGCACCGGGGTGGCTGCCACCGAACTGGGCTTGCTCGCGGGCGCGGACCGCGTTGAGGGTACCTTGTTCGGTAATGGCGAGCGGACGGGTAACCTGGATGTGGTTGCCGTGGCGTTGAACCTCTACATGCACGGCATTGATCCGAGGCTGGATTTCTCGAACCTCAATTCCTTGATCGGGATTTACGAACGATGCACCGGCATGACGGTGCCGCCGCGCCAGCCTTATGCGGGCGAGTTGGTCTTCACCGCCTTCAGCGGCTCGCATCAGGACGCGATCAAGAAGGGGTTGGCGGAGTGGGAAGGAAGAAGCCGCGCTCATTGGGACGTGCCCTACCTGACCATTGACCCGCGGGACATCGGTCGCGAATACCGCGAGGTAATTCGCGTGAACTCGCAGTCCGGCAAGGGTGGCGTGGCCTACTTGCTCGAGAGTGAGTTTGGCATCGCCCTCCCCAAGGACATGCAGCGTGAGTTCGGGCCGATCGCCAACGACGCGGTGGACGCGCTTGGCCGCGAGGTTACGGCGGCGGAACTCAAAGGCATGTTCTGGAAGGAATACGTTGAGCGAAACTCGCCGTGGCAACTGGCCGCCTTCGAGACGGACAGCCGTCAGGGCGTGGTCAAATGCCGGGCCGGCCTGACCTGCGATGGCAGGTCCGTGGAGGTGGCCGGTGAGGGTAATGGCCCGCTGGCTGCGTTGGTTCATGGCCTGGCCCAGGCCGGAATCCCGAGATTCGAAATCGCTAATTTCAGCGAGCACGCGCTCGGGGCCGGCGAGGAGGCGGCGGCCATTGCCTACATTCAAATTCGCACCGCAGCCGGCGAGGTTTGCTGGGGCGCTGGCGTGGACACGAACATCGCCTTCGCCTCCGTTCGCGCGTTGTTGAGTGCGCTCAACCGGCTGGCGGCAAAGGCCAAATAACTCCTTGCATCGGAAACCGGCACTGATACTTTCTGCGCTCCTTTTAAGAAAACAGGACTGATTTATGGCACGAATTTGTGAATTGACCGGCAAAGGCTCCATCAAGGGCAGCCACATCTGGCGCAGCGGCAAGGCGAAGAAGAAGGGCGGCATCGGCACGCATGTGACCGCCATTACGAAGCGCCGGTTTATGCCGAACCTCCAGCGCGTAAAGGCCGTGATCGACGGCGAGGTGCGCTACGTCCGAGTGGCCGCCAGCGCGATCAAGAAGGGGATGATCGTCAAGGCCCCGAAGCGCACCTGGAAGAAAGACCAGGCGACCACCAAGGCCTGAACTGTTCCAACCTGTTTTTGCAAGGACGCCACTCGCGTGGCGTCCTTTTGCTTTCCCAGGCGGGATCAGGCCTGCAGCTTCTCGAAGCCTTCCTCGATAAACGTGGTGTTCTGAATTCGCGCCAGCTTCGCGTAGAGCCCCTTCGCTGCCATCAGTTCGTCGTGTGTTCCACGCTCGATGATTTGCCCGGCGCGCAGCACGAGGATCTGGTCCGCCCGCCGGATGGTGCTCAGGCGGTGGGCAATCACGAAGCTCGTCCGGTTCGCCATCAGCCTTTCGAGTGCTTCCTGGATCAACCGTTCCGTGGCTGTGTCCACGCTCGCGGTGGCCTCGTCGAGGATGAGGATGGGGGCG
>CAYQWK010000631.1:0-3075 GCA_964420805.1 uncultured Bifidobacteriaceae bacterium
AATGCTCGGCCTGATTCCCGTCGGCTGGTTCCCTGGCGGCGTGGCTTACGACGCAACGCGCCGCGCGATTTACGTCGCGAACATCAAAGGCATCGGCTCGACCGCGAAAATTCCGGCCGGCGAACCGGTGAAATTCAACTCGCACCAATACTTCGGAACGCTGTCGCTGGTGAAGGAGCCATCCTCGAAGGCCCTGAAGCAGCTCACGCAGGTCGCCTTGCACAACATGCGCTATGGATTGCTCGAACAGGCCCGATTACCCGCGCGCCCGAATCAACCTGCGCGCCCCGTGCCCGAACGCGTCGGCGAGCCGAGCGTGTTCAAGCACGTCGTTTACATCATCAAGGAGAACCGCACCTACGACCAGGTCTTCGGCGACATCAAGGAAGGCAATGGCGATCCCGATCTGTGCATTTTTGGCGAGAAGATCACGCCCAACCATCACCGGCTGGCGCGCGAGTTCGTGCTGCTCGATAACACCTATTGCTCGGGGATACTCAGTGCCGACGGCCATCAATGGGCGGACAGCGGCATCACCACCGATTACATGGAACGCAGCTTCGCCGGCTTTCCGCGCAGCTATCCGGACGGCATGGACGACGACGACGTGGACGCGCTGGCCTATTCCCCGGCGGGCTTCATCTGGGACAACGTGCTGAAACACGGCAAGACCCTGCGCAACTACGGCGAGTTCGCCATCACCGACTCCCGGTGGCGCGACCCGAAGAAGAAGGGCAAGCCGAAGTACCTCGACGCCTACCGCAACTTTGTGAAAGGCGGTGATGAAATCGTCATTAGCAGCCGGCCGGGCATTGAGTCTTTGCGCCCGTACCTTTGCACGAACACCGTGGGCTGGGACATGGAGACGCCGGACGTGTGGCGGGCTGCGCAGTTCATCCGGGAGTTGGGCCAGTTCGAGGCCCGCGGCGAGTTCCCAAATATGACCCTCATCTGCCTTCCCAATGACCACACCAGCGGCACCAAGGCCGGCACTCCCTCGCCCTCGGCCTACATGGCCGACAACGATTTGGCGCTCGCCCAGATCGTCGAGGCCATCAGCCGCAGTTCCTTCTGGAAGGAAACCTGCATCTTCGTCATCGAAGACGATCCCCAGGCCGGTTGGGACCATGTTAGCGGATACCGCACCATCGCCTTTGTCATCAGCCCGTGGACCAAACGCGGCACCGTCATCAGCACGCAATACAACCAGACCAGCATCCTTCGCACGATGGAACTCATCCTCGGGCTCCCGCCCATGAACCAACTCGACGCCACGGCGACGCCCATGACCGATTGCTTTGCCGCCACGCCGGACTTTACGCCGTGGCGCGCTTCGACGAACAACATCCCGCTCGACGAGGTGAACCCCGAGCCGAAACGCGTCTCCGATCCGCTCCTGCGCCAGCACGCCTACGCCAGCGCAAAACTCCCGCTCGACAAGCCCGATCAATGCCCTGAGGACACGCTCAACCGCATTCTCTGGCACGCGATTAAAGGGCCCACCGCGCCGTATCCCGTTTGGGCAGTGAAACTGGATGACGATGATTAGATTGGGAATCCGGGGCACTGGGAATTTTTAGCGCCGCCAGTTTTGCGGTCACTTCCAGCGCCGCCTGTGGCCGCAGCCCTTCAAAGAGGCCACGCAGCGCACCGGACGGATCCACGATGGCGATCTGGTCGATCTTGTTCCATCCGCCGGGAATGACCCCGGCGAACTTGGGATCCTTCGCGCCGAGAAAACTCTGCTCAATGAGCGGGTATAGTTCGCGGCGGTCACCAGTGAGGAAAAGCCAGCGGTTGGTGTCTGCCTGAAACCGTGCCGCGAACTTCCCCAGCACCGCCGGGGTGTCGGTGACGGGATCGATGGAAAGAGAAACGAGGCGCACATCAGACTGGTCGGTGACAAGCTTCTGAATCTCCGCCATCCGGTGGTTCACTTTCATGCAACTGAGCGAGCAACTGGTGAAGGCGAAGTTGACGACGAGCCATTGTCCCCGCAGATCGGCCCGGCGCACGGTCTGTCCGTTTTGGTTGGTGAGGGTGAAGTCAATCAGTTGCCGGGCCGGCGCTGGACGTCGGAAGCGCGGCGCAATTCCCCGGCCGCCACCGCGATGGTGCCGAGCGGCGAACCGATTTCATGCGCGACGCCCGCTGCCAAGGTGGCGAGCGAGGCGAAGCGTTCATTCTCAGCTTCACGCACACGGGCGGCGGAAAGTTCGGCTTCCCGCTGGCGCAGCGTCCGCAGCGCGCGGCTGACAAAGTAGGCGATGGCCGCCGCCGTCAGCACCAGCGAGACGAGCATTCCGTGCAAGTGGAGGTCGTAGTTCATCGCCGGGCCGCAAATGGCGTGTTGATGCAGTTCGGTGAGATGATGCCGGAGCAGGAAAAGCAGCCCGTAGCCTGCCGAGCACAACGCCCAGATCAGCCAGGCACCACGCGCCGAAAGCACCATCGCCGCCATCGTCGCGTGAACGAGATAGAACGACGCGAAGGGATTCCCCGCGCCACCGGTGAGCAGCAGCAGGGCGGTGATGACCGCGACATCCGTGATCATTAGCGCGACCGGCAGCCCCGGCGGCACACGGCGACCCGCGCGGAGCAGTGTGACAGCCGCAAGGTTGCTGACCGCGCTGACGCTGATGATGGCGAAGAGCACCAGCACCGGCAGATCGATGTGAAAAAATCGGTCCACCAACAGAATGGTGACGGACTGGCCCACAACCGCAAACCAGCGAAGACGGACCAGCCAGCCGAGTGAATCGAGGCCGGTGACGGAGGCGTTGAAGCTGCGGGGCGACATGGTGGAGAAACCGGCGGCCCGGCCCAATGACCGGGCCGCCGGGCGATCTTGCCGACGACTACTCCGGCTTGTGAACGCTATGACAGGCTTTGCAGTTCACGGCTTCCTTGTATTTGGCGGCGGCCCCGGCTTCACCTTTCTCCAGCGCCTGTGCGGCGGTGTAGAGCTTGCCGGTCTTCTCCTTCCAACTCGCCTCATCGCCCTGCGGCGGCTTGGCGGTGGTGAGCGTCTTGTAGGCCGCGGAATGAAGATTGACGCGCGGTAGCTTGGGGAGG
>CAYQWK010000632.1:0-3061 GCA_964420805.1 uncultured Bifidobacteriaceae bacterium
ACGGCTGGGATGGCAACCTTCTTCGCGGCCATGTTGGGAAGCAGATTCTCGAGCCAATACACCCAGCCAAAGAGTCGTATGGATCCACCTCCCTGAACGTAGCGTTCCTTCCAGTAAAGCGCCCAGTTATCCCATACCTCTGGTTTTTGTTACCGTCCGATGAATCACGTCCTTGTCATGTTTGTTAATCTCGCTGTCTTTCTTTGGAGGCGAGGGTGTCATGGCGAACCGGATGCGGAGTGAGGCGAAGGAACGGTTGTGGCGTTGGTCGTTGATTTTTAAGAGCAGAACGCAGTGCCGGCGAGATTGTCCGATGTAACCGGCATTGCGGCCGGCTTCGCGCACGCGCTGGCCATGAAAAGCGATGGTACGGTGGTGCAATGGGGCGACACTCTGCAGGGCCAAGGCGCTCCGCCAGCGGACCTCACCGACGCGGTGGCAGTCTCGGCCGGATTCACGCACAGCCTTGCCCTGCGCGGCAACGGAACCGTAACGGCCTGGGGCGACAATCTCGCGGGCCAGACCAATGTGCCCGGAGGCTTGAGCCGCGTCGTTGGAATCGCGGGCGGCTACGCGCACAGCATCGTGTTGACGGACGACCGCCCCGCGATCCTCGCCCAACCGGTGAGCGTGGTGACGAACTCCGGCTTCCGCGTCACGTTCGGCGTCAGCGCGGCCGGCGCGTCGCCGCTGGTGATCCGCTGGTGGAAAGTGCTGGCCGCCCCGACCAACAGCATAGCCGGCACCTCAAACCTGCTTGTGTTCAACAGCGTCAACACGAACAACGCCGGTTCCTATTTCGCGGTGGTCACCAACGCTTACGGAGCGGTGACCAGCGCGCTGGTCTCACTCACCGTGAACGTGAAGCCGACGATCACCAGCCAACCGGTGAATGTCGTCACCAATCCGGGCGGCACGGCGGTCTTTACCGTCCAGGCCGCGGGCACGGCGCCGCTCGGTTACCGGTGGCTCTTCAACACAAACACGCTGGTGGGCGGCAACACCAACCAACTCGTTCTCGACGCCATCACTACGAACAACGCCGGAACCTACCGCGTAATCGTCACCAACATGGCCGGCGCCGCGACCAGTTCGATCGTAGTGCTGACGGTGCTGGACGATACTCCCGTGGCGCCTTCGATCCTGACGCAGCCGCAAAGCCAGTCCGTGCTCATCGGCGGAGCGGCGACCTTCTTCGCCGGGGCCGGTGGCACCATGCCCATGTGGTATCAATGGCGGTTCAATGCGGCCGACATTCCCGGTGCTACGAACGCCTCGATCTTCATCGCGCCGGCGCAACTTGCCGACGCGGGCGGATACAGCGTAGTGGTCACAAACATAGCCGGGGCGGTCACCAGCGCGGTGGCGACGCTCACGGTGTTCCAGCCGCCGACGATCATCGCCCAACCCGTCGGCGTAGCGACGAACGCGGGTTCACGCGTCGTCCTCGCGATCGGCGTCACGGGGACCACGCCGTTGAATTATCGCTGGTGGAAGAAACTTCTTACCACGAACACCTTAGCCGGTTTCTCGAACCAGCTTGTGTTCAACAGCGTGACAGCGTCGAACGCGGGGGATTATTTCGTGGTGGTGACCAATCTCGCGGGCGCGGCCACCAGCCAGGTGGCCACCGTCACCGTGCTGACCAAGCCCGCCTTTGTCAGCCACCCCGCCAGTGTGGTGACGAACGAGGGAGCCTCGGCAACGTTCATCGCCAGCGTGACCGGCTCCGCGCCGTTCACATTCCAATGGTGGTCCAACGGCACCAATCCGGTGGGTGGGAACTACGCGGTGCTGACCCTCGCCGATTTGACCACCAACCAGTCGGGGGCTTACCACCTCGTTGTCACCAACGCTGCCGGCGCCGCGACCAGCGCCGTGGCCACGCTCACCGTCCTGAGCACGAACATCGTCACGCCGCCGCTCATTCTCACGCAGCCGCAGAACAAATCCGTTGTTCAGGGAGGACCGGCGAATTTCTCCGTGGTTGCCGACGGGACAGGCCCGCTCTCGTACCAATGGCGTTTCAATCTCACCAATGACCTGCCTGACGCGACAAACGCCGCGCTCGCCCTGACCGCTGTGCAACCCGCCAACGCCGGAGCCTACACCGTCGTCATCACCAACCTCGCCGGCGCGGTAACCAGCGTCGTCGCAACGCTCACGGTTGCGCAACCGCCGTTCATCACCGCGCATCCGGCCAGCCTGACAACGAACGCCGGCGCGCGGGTGGTGTTCACGGTTGGGGCAGGCGGAACGTCGCCGTTGACTTATCGCTGGTGGCGCGTGGGCGGCACAAACGTGGCCAGTGGCACATCGAACCAGCTCGTGCTCAACTCGGTGAGCAATGCCAGCAGCGGCGGATACTACGCCGTGGTGAGCAACCTCTACGGCGTCGCCACCAGCGCGGTGGCCACGCTCACGGTCATGGCCGCGCCGGTCATTCTCACCCAACCCGCCAACGTCGTGACCAATGCCGGCGGTGCCGCAACCTTCATCGTCCAGGCCGCTGGCGGCGGTCCGCTGGCCTTTCAATGGTGGTTCAACGGCACCAACGCCGTCGGTGCCAATACCAACGTGCTTCATTTCCCCACCGTGACCACGAACGACGCGGGCAACTACACGGTCGTCATCACCAACAGCGTCGGCTCGATCACCAGCAGCGCCGCCACGCTCACAGTCGTCAACGGCGCGCTGACGCCCGCCACGCTTTTCGCGCTTCGGCATCCTGGCAGCAGCGGGCTTTTCCTCACCATCGCCTTCGAGGCCGGGAAGAACTACCGCATTCAGTTCTCGACCAACCTGGCCGACTGGACGGACGCAACCAACTTCCTCAGCACGTCGACGACGATGAACTTCCTTGATCAGGCCCGGACCAACGCGGGGGCGCAGTTCTACCGGGTCGTCTCGCCGTAATTGCCTTGGCCCGCCGCGGCTGTTACACGGAGCCGTGCTTCGTTTGAAATTCATGTCCGCCGCGGTGCTTTTTGCCGCCGTTGTGGCCGCGACGGCGGCGGCCACACCGCCGAACATCGTGGTCGTCATCACGGACGACCAGGGC
>CAYQWK010000633.1:0-3061 GCA_964420805.1 uncultured Bifidobacteriaceae bacterium
GCGTGCGCCATTCCGCCGGGCGAACACGCTGGCCGTCCTCGACTTCGTCCTCTCGAACACGTTGCGCCTGTTCCATCCGTTCCTGCCTTTCAGCACGGAAGAGCTTTGGCACGGCATGGGATTCAGCACCGACCTGCCCGCACGCCAGGGCGGCGACACGATCATGTTCGCCCATTGGCCGAAACCCTTTGATGGCGACTTCCGCGACCATTACGCGCTGGACGATTGCTATTTGGAACGCGCGGAGAAGAAGCAGGAGTTGGTGCGGCTCGGGCGCAATTTGCGCCGTGAGGCGAACATTGCGGCCAACAAGCGGGTGCGTTTCATTCTCAAGCCCACCGAGGATCTCGCGCCGCGTGACGCGGAAGTGTTGAAGATTCTTCTCAACGCCGAGGCGTTTGAGATCAATCCGGAGTTCCAGCCGAAGAAGGGCATGCCCACCGTGCTCACGCCGCATGGTGAGCTTTATCTTCCGCTCGACGGCCTCATCGACGTGGCCGCCGAGCGTACGCGTGTGACCAAGGAACTGGGGAAGGTGGCGGAGGAAATCGAAAAGGTGCGCGCCAAACTCGCCAACCCCAGCTTCACGCAGAAGGTTCCGCCCAACGTCCTCGCCGAACACCAGCAACGCCTCGCCGACTGGCTGGCCAGGCAGACGCAGTTGCAGTCCGTGCTGGATGGCCTCGCCGAGGGGTGAGGCTTGAGCCCGTATCGAGCAACGCGCCGGCAGCGCGGTGGGCTACAGCGCCGCCGTGCGCTCTTGATGGGTTGGGATGTCTATGCCCGGCTTACGCTTTCAGACCCTTGAGGTTGGCTTCCAGCTTCTTCCCCGCCTTGATGAGCGCGGCCAGGGTGAGTTCGCCGCCTTGATAGGCCGCTTCACGACCGAGCACCGCGGTGAAGTTCGAGCGCACGGATGGCGCGACGGTTGAGTTCTCGTACTGGCCGGTGGTGATGAACTGGTGAAACTCGCGAATGTTGTCCCGAGCGCCGCTGGTATAAAGCTCCGGGTTCGTGCCGCGATAAACTTCCTTTCCACGCAGCACCACGTCCTTGAAGTAATCGGTCTGGATGTAGCCCTCGGACCCGTAAACGCGGGCGATGATCTCGTCTTTCATCTCCGGCACCGTCTGGATGCAGGTGAACGACAGCGGAACGCCGCCGGGGAAGATGTAGTTCACCGCGAAATGATCCCAGATGCTGCCCTCGGGACGCACCTTCCGCCCGCCCGCGCCAATGGCCCGCTCGGGATCCGCGTCGATGATCCACGTCGCGACATCGAGCGCATGGATGCTTTGCTCGACAATGAAGTCGCCTCCCAGCGGCAGCACAAAATACCAGGAGCGAAGCTGTTCCTCCGGGCTGGCCGGTGGGACGCCGCGCCCACCGCCGCGCCATGGGTAATGCGCCTCGCCCATGAGAATTTTCCCGATGTCGCCGTGCCGGACCATCGCGAGCGCCTTGCGATAGTGCTCGTTGGCCCGGGTTTGGAAATCGACGAGGAACACAAGCTTCTTCGCCGTGGCCCGCTTGCCGGAATCCGCGATGCTCAGGCAACCGGGAGCATCCACGGCCACGGGCTTGGCGAGAAAGACATGCTTGCCGGCCTCGACGGCCAACGCGGCCTGCTCGGGATGAAAATACGGCGGCGTCTCAATCACGACCGCGTCGAGCTTGGATTCCAGCAGGCGCCTGCATCCGCCCAGTCCCGTGTAACGCCTCGCGGAATCGATGCCGTGCTTCGCGCCGAACTTGTCCACCTTGTCCTGAAAGTAATCCGCGCAGGCAACCCAGCGATAAAGGCCGCTTTGCTCGAACAGCGGGCCGAGCCAGCTTCCGCGCCCGCCGCAACCGATCAACCCGATGTCGATCTTGGAATTCGCCTCCGCTCCCAACGCCGTGGTCGGACTGAGCGTGGCGAGGCCGGCGGCGGCGGCCGTGCCGGCGATAAACCGGCGGCGGGAAAGGAACGAGGTGGTGGCGGTGTCATGCGGAACGATCGGATTCGTGGTTTGATGCGGCATGGGAAATGGACGGCCCGCGCGCCGGGTTTGCGGTTGATTTGAGTCAACATTCCGGCAGGAGTTCCGTCGTGCCTTAAACCCGAACCCCGAAACAGCACGCTGATCCACGGTAATCTTCGCGTGCTCGAACCCGCGGCGTGCGCACTACACAACGCTCCTCCCGCAGACCACGCAACCCCCACCCATTAGCGTCGATTGTCGGTTTGAACTTCGGAATTCAGACTAAAACCTCAGCTTCAACAGCCCGACCTCCAGCGCCAGCGCTTCCTGGATGTTGCCGCCCAGCAGCCGCTGCGTCTGCTCGATCACCCGCACGTTGTCCATGGCCTCGGCCGGCGTGATGCGCCGGGCCACGTCGCCGGCCGCCGTGGCAAACTGCGGGAAGGTGAGTAATTCGCCGTCCTGTCCGCGCGTCCGCACCCACACGTCGCGCAGCCAGAACTCCAGGCCCGTCAACAGATCCGTGCGTTGCCGGCGGTATTCGGCCTCGATGGCGGCGGAAAGCTCGTCCTCCCATTTCTCGCGCAACTTCGGTTCGAGTTCGTCGTACTTGTTGATGGGCGAACGGGCGGTGAGTTCCTCGCTGATCCTCTCCTTCAACTCGTTCAGCCGGTTCAACAACACCGCGAGCAGCCGGTAACGGCTCAGGAGCGAGCCTTGCTCCGCCACCGCGCTGCCACTGAACGCGCCGAGCCAATCGAGGAAGGCTGCGTCCTGGAAGCGCTTCCCGCCGGGAAACGCCAGCCGCAGGCAGCGCGACAGAATCGTCTCGAGCAGCCGCGCGGGTTCCGTCGTCAACAGCACCATCACCGAACGCGCCGGAGGTTCCTCGAGCGTTTTCAAGAAGGCATTCGCCGCGCTCAAATGCAACCGGTCCGCGCTGACGATCACCGCCACCTTGTAGGTTGCCTCCGTCGGCTTCAGGTAAATGGTCTGCATCAAGTCGCGCATCTGCTCCACGGTGATGACGCGGGATTTCGACTCCGGGCGGATCCACTGGATGTCCGGATGGTTCTCCCCTGCGATCTTCCGGCAGG
>CAYQWK010000634.1:0-3058 GCA_964420805.1 uncultured Bifidobacteriaceae bacterium
CCACCGGATTGGTCAGGGTCAACGCGCCATCGCAGGCCAGCGTTACCACGCCACCTTGCTCCAATGCCGCGCGCAGGTCGGCGAGGACGAGGTTGGTCAACACCACGTTCGTCGGCGGGGCCGGCGTCGTGAACACCACGTCCGCGCCAAAATTGGTCGATCCCAGCGCCACGCCGACCAGCCGACAGTGATACGTCGTTTGCGCGGACAGGCCCATGATGTTGGCGCTCACGGCGGCGGCCGCGTTTGATGCACCGAGATTTTGCGCGGCCGTGGCCTGTCCGTAGTTCGTGGTCTGGCCCCATTCAAACCAACCCGTGGTCGGAAAACCCTTGAGCAGCATCGATCCGTTCAGCCGGGCCGCCATGGTGTGCAGGTCGCTCGCCGCCAGCGTCGTTGGCTCGCATGATGGCAGCGTGGTGAACACGAAGTCCTCGCCGCGGTTGGTCCCGGCGCTGTTCGTCACCACCAGGCGCGCGTGATAGAGCGTCGAAGGCTGGAGGTTCGAGAACGCGACCTGCCTCGTGGCGAAATAATCCAGATCCACCGCCACCGTTCCGCCCGCTGAACCGTAATTGGTCGTCGTGCCCCACTCGGCGAACACGCCGGAAGGCTGGTTGAAGGCATGCACGGCGGCCTGCAACGTGGCCCGATCGATCTGCACGCTCTGCACGGTTTGCGTGGCCAGCGCCGCCACCGGCACCGGGCGCAGCGTGGCAACGCTGAGCGCGTAGTTGACGGTGTAATGGTTGTCGGCTCCGTACCGCGGCAGGTATGAACTGACGTTCGTCAACACCACGGACCCGGACAACACCCTCATTCGCAACACACCATGGAAACCCGGCCACACGAATTCGCCAGGGCCGCGGTAGAAGGTCCAACTCGTCACCGTGGTGGCGGGAGATAGGTTGGTCGATACCATCGGCGGCTCATTGGTCGCGTTGCTGAAAACTTCGAACAAGACGGCACCATCCGGGGAACTCGCGCCGGGCATGAACATCAACCCAAATGTCGCAACCCTGAAATACTGAGGAAAAGGACTCCAGGTGGTTCCCGTGTACGGAATGTCGTGCATGTTGTAGGTCCACGTCTCGCCCGGATACAGGTAGAGCCATGTTGTCGGCACCACCGTCACGTTGTTGCCGTAGGTAAAACCGGCCGCGTTCGACGCGACCAAACGACAGTGATACGCCGTGTCCGTGGCCAGCCCGCCGAGCGGTTCCTGCAAGGCGATGGTCGTGCCGCCGGCCAACGGTTGCAGCGCGCCTGTGTTTCCGTAGTTTGTGGTCATTCCCCATTCGAACCACGCGCCGCCAGCCAGTCCGTTTGGATTCACCGTCGCGCGCAGAGTCGCACTGTTCGTGGTGATCTCGGACGGGGCCTGCATCACCACCGCCGGCGGCAGCACCAAGGTCGTGAAAGTCCCGTTCGTTCCCTGCGCCACCCCGGCTGCGTTCGCCGCTGCGATTCGATAATAATAAGTGTTCGTCGGCGACAGCCCTTCGAGCAGCACCTGCACGGGCATGGTGTTCGAGCCGGGCGGCAACACTTGCGCCGCCGTCGCGTTGCCCAGGCCCGGATCGGTGCCCCACTCGAAGATGACGCTGGTCGCCAGCCCGCCAGGATGAACCAACCCCTTGAGTGTCGCCGCCACTGCGCCGACGTTCTCCGCCAGAAGAGTCGTCGCCACCGGCGCACCGGCCGCCGTCAACCACAGCACATCCTCTCCCGGCGCAAGGCCCGCCGCGTTCGACGCCACCACCCGATAATGATACGGGGTGTAAGTCGCGAGATTCCCGAGAGCCTGCTGGACCGCAATGTTCACGCTTCCCGCCGCCAGCGCCTGCTCCGGCGTCGTGGCTCCGTAATTCGTCGTGGCTCCCCACTCGAACCAGACACTGGCTGGCGCGCCGTTCGGGTTGACCGTCGCCCGCAACGTCGCGCCGTTCGTCACCACATCCGCAGGCAATTCAGTCACCGCCCAGGCAGGCAGCAATGCCGTGGTGAAGGTGGCGTTCGTTCCCAGCGCCGTGCCCACCGCGTTCGTCGCCACCATGCGGAACGTATAAGTGTTCGAGGCCAGCAAGCCGCCGATCACCGCCTGCACGGCGACGGCGTTTGATCCAGCCGGCAACGCCGTGGGTGCCGTGAAGCCGCCAAAACTTCCGTTGGTGCCCCATTGAAACGCCACGCTCGTGGCCAGACCACCGGGATGCACCGTGCCGTTCAACGTGGCGGTGGTCGCGCCCACGTTTGACGCGGCCAGCGTCACGGCCAAAGGCGCGCTCGTGGTGGTGAGGAAAGAGACATTCGTCCCGTAGCGCAGCCCGCTCGAATTGCTGCCCACCGCGCGGTAATGATAGCGCGTGACCGGCGCAAGCCCCGTGACCAACTGCGTGCGGATCAGCGTACTCGAACCAGTCACCGTCTGCTGCGTCGAGATTGACCCGTAGTTGGTGCTGAGACCCCACTCGAACCAAATCTTCGTCGAGGCGCCGCCGGGGTTGACCGAGATGTTCAGCTTGGCCGTCGATGCGGTCACATTGCTGGCCTGCAACGTGCCGACAGTCGGTGCCGCGCCATGCGCCTGCCGTGCTGTGCCCGCGCAAAGAAACAGCGCGCCAAGACACACGCCGAGTTGGGACAAAAGTTTGGAGAAACAACCTTGTGGAGAAGTCATTTGCTTTTTCATCACATTCCCTTTCTTGCGGCCAACTCCCCGGGACTATTCTCCCGGGACTATTCTCCCGGGACTATTCTCCCGGGACTATTCTCCCGGGGCGGAATAACTGGTAGCCGAATGAACCCGCGCGGGCAATCACATTGTCGGCGCAATTCAACGCAATAACGCGCGCGGCAACCCTCCGGCAACGCACCGCCGCGCGCCCAGAGCGCCAGAGGTCTGGCGCACTCCACGACGCTATCGCGCGGACCGGGCGCACGGCGGACGCGCCAGCGTCCCGGAGCGCGGCGGCCCTCCCTTGTCATTATCCACATTTCTTAGCTGCTGTCGGCGTGATGTGGTGGGTTTTGTCGCGCTGCGACAAAACAAGCCCGC
>CAYQWK010000635.1:0-3057 GCA_964420805.1 uncultured Bifidobacteriaceae bacterium
ATCAAGAGCCGCGGCGAGCGGACGAGCGCGGATTATTTTCTCGGCGGACGCTCGTTGCCGTGGTGGCTGATTGGCGTGTCGGTGGTGGCGGCGAACATGTCCACCGAGCAGTTCGTGGGCATGGCCGGGCAGGCGGCTGGGGACGTGGGGCTGGCCGTGAGCGGATGGCAGCTCACCGGTGTGGTGGGGATCATCATCGTGGCGTGGTTCTTCCTGCCGCGCTTTCTGCGCGCGGGCATTTACACGATGCCGGAGTATCTCGAATACCGCTACAACGCCGCCGCGCGCGCCATCATGTCGTTCCTCACCGTCATCATCTACGTGACGGTGACGACCTCGGCGGTGCTTTACTCCGGCGCGACGACGCTGGAGACGGTGTTCGGGTTCAAGCTGCATTATGCGGTGGCGCTTATCGCGGTGTTGTCGCTGGTTTATGTGGTCTGGGGCGGGTTGCTGGCGGCGGTGTGGGCGGATTTGTTCCAAGGCACGGCGCTGCTGGTCGGCGGGTTGGTCACGGCGTGGATCGGCCTCAAGGCCTGCGGCGGGCCAACGGAGTTTTTCGCCAAGAACGCCGACAAGCTGCACATGGTCCTGCCACGCACGCATGGTGAGCTTCCGTGGACCGTGCTCGTTGGCGGGATGTGGATTCCCATCTTTTACTACTGCGGGCTGAACCAGTTCATCATGCAACGCACGCTGGCGGCGAAGACGCTAAAGCAGGGGCAGCTCGGCGTGATTTTTGCCGGAGCGCTGTGGCTGCTGGTGCCCATAGGCGTGGTGCTGCCGGGTATCATGGCGCACCAGCTTTTCAGCGCGGAGATGACGAAGCCCGACGACGCGTATCCGTTGCTGGTGCGGCATCTCATTCCCGAGGGAGTGCGCGGATTCATCTTCGCGGCGCTGGCCGGGGCGGTCATCAGCACGCTGGCCTCGGTGCTGAACTCGGCCTCGACGATCTTCACGATGGACATCTGGAAGCGCTGCCTGCGGCGCGACGCGGCGGAGGATTCGCTGGTGCGGGTGGGGCGAATCTCGACGGTGGTGTTCATGGCGGTGGCGTGCTTCGTGTCGCTGTCGCCGATCCTCAAGGGCGGCGTGTTCAAGTTCATCCAGGAATTCCAGGGCTACATCTCCCCGGGAATTCTGGCCGCGTTCGTTTTCGGGTTCGCGGTGAGGAAGTCTCCGCCGCTGGCGGGCGTGGCGGCATTGCTTCTGAGCGCGCCGATCTACGGCCTGTTGCAATGGAAGTTTGCGGCGGTGCCGTATTTGCATCGGATGCTGTGGACGTTCGGGCTGCTCCTGCTCGGGATGGCGCTCATCACCGCCATCAAGCCGCTGGCGCAACCGAAGCCGTTGCCCGTGCGGCAGGAGATGGACGTGCGCACCTCGCCGCTGGTGTATGTGTGCGGGGCCATCGTGATTGCGGCGGTGGCGGCGTTCTTCATCTGGTTTCGGTGAGAGGATTATGAAACCACGATTCATCACGACGATGGTTGCGCTCTGCATGCTTGCGCCCGCCGTTCACTCCGCTGATGGGCGGCTGGGCTTTCGTCCGGGGACTAATGGCGGGTTCACTTTCGACACCGGCGTGCTGCGCGGGAATCTGCGGGCAGGCGGGAAATCACTCGGCCTCACCTCGGTCACGCACATTCCGACCGGCACGCTGCTCGACCGCAGCATGGGGCTGTTCAGCCATTACCGGCTGTTCACGAGTGGCAAACGCCATGGCCCCGGAGTGTGGGACATGCCAGGCACCGCGACGCTGCGCGGCGACGGCGCGGTCGAGACGACCCTCCCGAATGCCACGGATCGTCCGTTCGAAATGACGGCCGTGTTTCGCTGGCATGACGCGCAATCGCTTGATCTCGAAACCACGGTGCGGGCAGATCAACCGCTGCCGGGCTTCGAGGTTTTTCTTGCCTCGTACTTCGGCCCGCAGTTCACCAACGCGCTGGTCTTCGCGCGCAACGGCACGACCGGTGGTCAGCCGCGCTTCGTCGCCGCGGAACGCCAGGCCGCCTACTGGCACATGTATTCCCTCGATGAGGCCGCCGATGGCTTCATTCGCGACGGGCGGTGGAAGTTCCCGCCATATCCGGTCGAGTGGACGGTGTGCGGGCGCTTGGTGAAGCCGATTGCCATCCGCCGGGCGCCGGGCCTCAAGCTCGATGCCGTGCTCATGGCTCCCGGGGCGGACTGCTTCGCGGTGGCGACGCCGTTCCAGACCGAGAGCCACTACTCGATGTATCTGTCGCTCTTCGGTCGTGACATTAAGGCCGGCGAAGTGGCGCGCACGCGCTGCCGCCTGGTCATCTGCAGCGCACTGGCCAACGACGCGGTCGAGCGGCTTTACGAAGGCTATGCGAAGGAACTCGCAGCCAGGCCTTGAGCCGAAGGCTGGATCAACCATTCAGGTATTGCTTCGGGAATTTCCATGGCGCGCGGTAATCGGGAACAGCCAGGCGCGCAGCCTCGCGGTCATTTACGATTCGCTCCGTCTTGGGATCGAACTGGATGGCTCGCTTCAACCGGTGGGAAAGCAGGCTCAGAACAATCGGCACATCGATCTTCACGTGATAGTCCGGGCTGCAGCTTGGCGTTTGGCGGGACTTGATGCAGTCGAGCCATTCGCGCTCGTGGCCCGGTGAACCGGGAATCGACTTGGGCGGTTGTGGAAGATTGTTCATGCGGTCGCCTTCGGAGACGACCTCCATCGAACGGTAATCGGCGAACAGCGTGCCATTGGCGCCGTGAAAGTAGATCCCGAGCCGGCGTCGCGCCCCGGGATCGCCCTGCAAGTCGAATCCGTAGCTGTTCGTCAACGAGGACATCCAGGTGAGCGTCAGGTTCGGATACTGCCAAAGCACCTCGTGATGGTCGTAGGCGTCGCCGTCATCGCGCACAACGAAGCGTCCGCCAGCGGAACTGGTGAGCGTGGGGAAGCCGAGGTCCAGCGCCCACACGGGAAGGTCGATGATGTGCGGGGCCATGCCCGGGGTCCAACCGCCGCTGTAGGCCATCCACGAGCCGTGATTGTAGGCGTTGGCAGCGAGGATC
>CAYQWK010000636.1:0-3048 GCA_964420805.1 uncultured Bifidobacteriaceae bacterium
GTCCATGTAAACCTGCCCGCCGTGCTGGTGCACGATGTCGCAGATGTCCACGACGGTTTCCTCGAACACGCCGTGCGTGGAAGGGTAGGTGAGCATCAGGCAGGCGAGGTCGGCCTTGTGTTCGGCGGCTTTGGCGCGCAGGTCGTCGAGGTTGATGTTGCCCAATTGATCACAGGCGACGGCGACGACCTTGAAGCCGGCCATGACCGCACTGGCGGGATTCGTTCCGTGCGCGGACGTGGGAATGAGGCAGACGTTGCGCGCGCCTTCGCCGCGTGATTCGTGGTAAGCGCGAATGACGAGCAACCCTGCGTATTCGCCCTGTGAGCCGGCATTCGGCTGGAGCGAGGTGGCGGCGAAGCCGGTGATCTCCGCGAGCCATTCCTCCAGTTCGGCAAAAAGTTGCTGGTAACCGCGGGCCTGGGCGAGCGGTGCGAACGGATGCAGCCGGCCGAATTCCGGCCAGGTGACTGGATACATCTCGGCGGCGGCGTTGAGTTTCATCGTGCAGGAGCCGAGCGGAATCATTCCGTGCCCCAGGCCAAAATCCTTTGCCTCCAGCTTCTTGATGTAACGCAGCATCTCCGTCTCGGAGTGGTGCCGGTTGAAGACTGGGTGCGTGAGGAACTTCGAGGTGCGGGCGAATGGCGCGGGAATGTCCACGGCAGCCGCGGCGGCGAGGTGGTCCAGGTTGAAGGCAGTGTCGCGGTCGTTGTTGAAGACCATGAGCAGCATCTCGAGGTCTTCCTGCGAAGTGGTTTCATCGAGAGCCACGCCGACGGAGTGCGCGTCGATGAAACGCAGGTTGACGCGGTGCTTCTCGGCGAACTTGAGCAGATCCTTCGCGCTCTTGTTGCCGAGACCAACGTGCAGGGTATCGAAGAACACGTCGTCCGTGATGCTGAAGCCAAGATTCTTCAAAGCCGTGCTGAGGACGACCGCCATCAAGTGGACGCGCTTGGCAATGGCCGTAAGTCCTTCGGGCCCGTGATAGCAGGCGTAGAGCGAGGCGACGTTGGCGAGGAGCGCCTGGGCCGTGCAGATGTTGCTGGTGGCCTTCTCACGGCGGATGTGTTGCTCGCGCGTCTGAAGCGTGAGGCGCAGGGCGGGAAGCCCGCGTGAATCCTTCGACACACCCACGAGCCGGCCGGGCATGTCACGCTTGAAGGCGTCTCGCGTGGCGAAGAAGGCGGCGTGCGGTCCGCCGTAACCGAGGGGCACACCGAAGCGCTGCGCGCTACCGATGACGATGTCCGCGCCCCATTCGCCGGGCGGCGTGAGCAAGGTCAGCGCGAGCAAATCCGTGGCGACGACGACGAGCGCGTCGGCGGCGTGGGATTTCTCCACGAACGCGCGGTAGTCGTGCGCGGTGCCGTAGGTGTTGGGATACTGCACGAGCGTGGCGAACACCTTCTGCGAGAAATCAAACGCGTTGTGATTGCCCACCACCACCTCGATGCCGAGGGCTTTGGCGCGCGTCTGGAGCACGTCGATGGTTTGCGGATGGCAGGAATCGCTGACGAAGATGCGGTTGTTGTCCTCCTTGCCCTTGAGCGAATGAGCCATGGTCATGGCTTCGGCGGCGGCGGTTCCCTCGTCGAGCAACGAGGCGTTGGCGATTTCCATGCCGGTGAGGTCTGTCACGATGGTCTGGAAGTTCAGCAATGCTTCGAGCCGGCCTTGCGAAATCTCCGCCTGATACGGCGTGTAGGGCGTGTACCAATCCGGGTTTTCAATCACGCTGCGCTGGATGACCGGAGGCGTGATGGTGTCGTGGTAGCCGAGGCCGATGTAACTTTTGAAAATCTGGTTTTGCCCGGCGAGTTCGCGTAGTTCGTTAAGCAGGCCGTATTCGCTGCGGGAGGCGGGAAGGTTGAGCGGTTCGACCCGGCGGATGGCGGCGGGCACGGTCTTGTCGATCAGTTCATCGAGAGTGGCAAAGCCGCAGACCTTGAGCATCGCCTGCTGTTCGGCGGCGTTCGGTCCGATGTGCCGGTGGACAAACCGGTCGGTCCAGGCGAACGGCCGCGCGGGCGTCGCGCCGTCGTTGCCGGTGGAGGATTTCGTGTCAGGAGGCAAAGTCGTCTCAACCATAGAGGCGGAGAAATTAGGGCTGAACGAAGACGAGGCAAGAAGAAGATGTTCTGCGGTTGCGGATGCGCGTCACCGCGCCACGGTGCATAACTTCCCGTTGCATCGGTTGCCCGGCGTGGGTTGAGTTTCGCCATGACGAAGGTGTTGCAGGTTCTGGTGGTTTTGGTTGCGGTGACCGCACGGGCTCAGGTTTCCAATTCTCCCGTCCGTATCACCGGCATCCGTGAAAATGTTCTTTCCTGGACGAACTGCACCGGCGTTCCCACACCGGTTTACCGTTTGATGCAGTCTGGTTCGGTCACCGGCCCGTGGCAGGCGGCGTTGTGGATAACGAATGAGTCCTCGGTGACGCTCACCAACTTGCCGACCGCGCCGGAAGTTGCCTTTTACAAGACCGAGTGGGCGTTCGCCAGCGACTCGCCGATGAACTTCACCTATAGCTTCGAGGAGGGCTACGGCTTTCCTGCCGTGGTGGGAACGGTCACTCTTAATTCCTCCGCAGCCCTTGGCGGAACAAACATCGGTTCGTGGTCGTTTGAGGAAGGTCTGCTCTGCATTGACTGCCTGCATCCGCTCGGGAATGCGAACTTTGCCGGCGGATACATCGACTGGTCGGGTGCGACGCACACGGTGATGCTCAATTTCACCGCCGGTTCGGAACGCGTTTATCTCACTGGCACCATGCAGACCACGACCGTGAACGGGCGGGCGGTTTACAGCGGCATGTCAGGCGATGTCTATCTGAGCGGATTCAGCGGCCCGGATTTGATCGGCACCTTCACGGCAATCCGCGATCCGTGATCGCCGCGTGAGGCGGGGCGGTGAATGGATCAAGCCGTGGGTGAGCGCGTCTCGTTTTCTTGCCCGTGGTGGTTGTCGCACTGCGACAACCCCTTCCGCGCGGAGCGGACGGAAAGGAGGGAGTTGCGCCGCTGAACGCGGTGCCTCTCGTCG
>CAYQWK010000637.1:0-1960 GCA_964420805.1 uncultured Bifidobacteriaceae bacterium
GGTCGAAAGTCCATTTCATCGACTCCGCCACCTCGTCGGCAGGGGTGGCTGCGCGGGCGACGAGCGCGAGCCGGTGCCAAAGGTCGTTCAGCAGCGGTTCGGTCAGGTTCGCATCCCACGGCAGCGAAATCGCCTTGTCCATGTGGTAAAGCCCGCAAGCCACCACGCCGCTGACGCGACCCAACCGGCTGAACCAGCGTGCCATCAACTCATTCATGGGCGCTCCTTTCCTGAACCGCGAGGACAATAGCGTCGGCTTGGAAATGGGCTGCCACCTGGCTGCGCGCGGTCAGCGCCTCAAAGGCATGCAGATGGCCGAGGTTCAGCTCGCGATCGAACCAGCTCTGATCGTCAGTGAGCGCCGCCAGGGTTTTGGCGTTGTCGTATGGACCAGAGGCAATCAGCACATCGCCGTCGCGGGAAATCGCCAGGAACTTTCGGGTCTTTCGCGGGAACGTCTTCTCAGCCTCCGATAGTTCGACCGGCGGGAAGGTCTTCCGCGCCGCGACCTCGGGGGCGGCGTCGGCGGGAACGCTGCTGCGGTGGGCGGCCTCGTCGCGGTGGCGGGCGGCCTCCATGAGCAGCACCTCCCAGTTCACGCCAATCGTCGTCTCAGGAGGTTCGTGGTAGGGCTTTAGCCGGAATTCACCGCCCTTGAGGGTGAGCAGATGGTTGAAGGCGCGTTCGCCCTGCAGGCTGCCCACGGCGGCGTGGACGACGATACCGTTGCGAATGACGATTTCACCCGACTCGGATGTGGTAAATACGTCGAGGACGGAGGAATTCCGACGGAGGCATTCCAACTGAATGATGTCTTGAAGTTCCACCCGGTCCAGCAGGCCGCGGAATCCCTGGCGGCGCTCCATGCCCAGCAGTTCGTTGAGGGTTAAAAAGAGGGTTTCGTAGCCCTCGCTGCTGTGGGGTTTGTCGAGGATCGCGTCCACTCCCTCGCGCGCGTAAACTTCCTTGTTCTGTTCTTCGACGTATCCGGTCAGCAGAACGATGGGCACGTGTGGGTGTTTGGGCCGCGCGAGGCGGATGAACTGAAGGCCGTTCATCACCGGCATGCGGGCATCGACCACCATCAAGTTCACGGCGCGTTCCTTGAGAATACCCAATGCCCTGGCCGCGGACTCGGCCTGAAGGACTTCCCATTTGTCTCCGCTGCGCTGCGCGAGCAGGGCGGACATCAGTTGCAGGAGCGGCAATTCGTCATCGACGAACAGGATCACTTTTCGTCCGTCACTCATTGCTCACCTCCCTGGCGGGTAAGGGTTCGGGCGGCGCCACGCGGCGGGCGACTTCCTCCGCCGCCAGGGCGCGCAATCTCGACACGTTGACGAGATCAAAACCGGCGCGAACGTGCATGCCATAGGCGGGATCGAAAACGAATCTGAACTGCATCACATCGTGCAAGCCGGCGAGCGCGGCCAAAGTTCCGGCCGCGATATCAGGCGCGCGGCGAAGCACCAGTTGCTCCAGCGCGGACACGGCGACCGCCGCGATCTCGCCATCGCGACAGGCCGTGGTCAGAAGTTCCGCGGCATTCGCGTCCTGAAGGGCGAGCAGCGCGTCCGTGATGGCGTCGGCATGTTCCTGTTTGCCGCGGGAAGATTTTAATGCGGTGAGAAGGCGCGGAATCGCTATGGCTCCATGCACGCCCGCCCCCGCCCAATCTTCCTGGGCGATGGCCAGTGAAACGGCATGGCCTTCCGTGGGCGGCACCCATTCCATCGCCTTTAAGGTTCGCGCGGCGGCCGCACGAACTTGCGGATGGGGGGATTCGAGCATTTCCGCCAGTGGTTTCATGGCGCGGGTGCTTTGGGTCGCACCGAGCGCTTCGGTGGCAAGAACTTGCTGGGCGGGGTCATCATCTGCGGCGGCATGGGACAGCGCGTCCACGGCGGCACCGCCAAGGGCGCGGCGCCCTGGGTGACATTCGCGTTGAAATCGGCCGTGC
>CAYQWK010000637.1:1970-3030 GCA_964420805.1 uncultured Bifidobacteriaceae bacterium
CACCGCCAAGGGCGGCGGCCTGTTTCCATCGCCCAAGCGCGAGGAGGCAGGCGGCGTATTGATCCTCGGACTCCGCCTCCCATTTAAGCTCAGAAAGCGCCACTGCCGCCGAACGGCGCGAATCCGCGTCCGGATCACGAAGCGCATCGACCAAGGCCGGCATGGCGCGTTTGTCCCCAAGTCGCGCGCATGCCTCGGCGGCGGCTCGACGCAGCACGGGGTGTTCGCTTCGCAGCGCGGTGGTGAGCGCCATGACGGGGGCAATGCCGCTCTCGATCATCGTGCGCCGGACCTGCGCTGTGCGGATGCGGTCACACCAGCGCGCGGCGGCACGCTGCACTCCAGCGTTTGGATAGGCGCGGGCGGCATCAAGTTTGGGGAGGGCTTCGGCCGCAGCCGCGGACTGGAGCCATCGGGCCACGTTCTCCTGAATGACGGCGTCCACCGCGTGACGAACCTCCTCCTCGGAATCGACCGCGGCTTCAATCACGGCGCGAATCGTTCCCGGCCTGGCAGTGTGGCCAAGGCCCCGCACCGCCGCGGCGCGCACGGGCGGTGCATTGTCGAAAACCAGCATTCTTACCAGGAAGTCCTCCGCCACGACTTCCGTGCGCCGCCCCAATGCCTGCGCGAATGCAACCCTCTCAGAGGCGCTGGCGGCGGCAACGGCGGTTTCCACGGCCGCGTTGGAATCCGCGGCAACATTGCGCGCAACGGCGTCGATTACCGCAGCCCTGACGCGAGCATCTTTGTCCGCGAGCAGGGGAAGGAGCAGGGGAACGACGGCAGCGGTGTTCAGGCGGCCCGCGGCCTCGACCGCCTTGGCCCGCACGATGGTATTCGGGTGGGCCAAAGACTTCTCCACCATCTCACGGGTGTTGACCGGGAGCGGCTCGGCAGGCTTTGGTTGATTGGCTTCCATCAATACGAAACGTCAATCTAATCGACTGAACGGAAAGTTTTCTGGAGCCTATCGAAGCGTTCTCCGGCATTGGAAGTGGAAACTCCCCCGCGGCGAGGAGCCCATTTGACACAAAAACTTGAGGCAACCCGACCACCG
>CAYQWK010000638.1:0-3026 GCA_964420805.1 uncultured Bifidobacteriaceae bacterium
GCTATGACTTCGATGGCGACGGCCTCGCCTCCGCGAAAAAGGAAAATCACTTCGATTCGTATGACCTGAACACCAGCGCCAAATACTACGCCTACATCGCTCCGCAGACTCCGCCGCCACCGCCTCCATCTCAGCCAGCCAAGCCGACTTCGCACGGGACGCATGTTGTTGGAACTGCCCTCGGCGCTGGAAGTGGAGAAAAGCGGTTCGCGATGCCCGGGCCGGCCGTTGCGCCATCGGGCGGCGGGCAGAACCGTCCGACGATCACAACTGACAGTCTTGCCGTTGACTTTGTCACCACGGCGCCAAACCCGTCCGTAGGAGACCCATCAAAAACTATCGTTGGAGGCGCGTTCAGCACCTTGGACAAGGAGCCGCTGCTTCTTTCGCTCCCGACAAGTGCCGGCGAAAAGCCCGCGGCCGGCCAGGCGGATGGACGTCTTTCGATTCGCGCGCAATTCATGGACGCGGAGGCGAAAAGCTCCGAGCTTGGTTTCGCGTGGAATCAGGGCAACGCCGTTCCGCAAAAAGCGTCCGGCGATTCGCCGACAGTCGTTGCGGGTGACGGGTTTGC
Organism: uncultured Bifidobacteriaceae bacterium; assembly: GCA_964420805.1. GTDB lineage: Bacteria > Verrucomicrobiota > Verrucomicrobiia > Limisphaerales > SIBH01 > JANNGC01. The sequence goes on from CAYQWK010000638.1 coordinate 575, forward strand.
CGGCGGCTTCAAGAATGGGATTCAATCCGGGCAATCCGTGGGTGGCATGGGCGGGGTAGCGACGCCGTTGGTTTCCCCACCCGTTGTCGATGGCGTCCTCACGTCCGGCTTGCGCGACAGTTCCCGTGACGCGTCCCCGACCGGCGCCAGTCAGGAGTCATCTGGAGAGCGTTCTGAAGGTGTGGATCGTTTCGCAGTCGCGAAAGCCTGGGGCTTCCACGCCGCTGGAACTGATCTGAACGTGAACGGCGCCGTGTCACGAGACGTTGTCGGACGGGAGCCGGCCTTGGGGGAGGTTGCTTTAGGACGAATGGTCGCGGACGCTCCAGTAGCTGTAGGGCTCGCGGAATATGCAGGCGTCCCGATCGCTCGTGGTAACGGAAGCGAACGTAGTCTTGGCCAAACCGTGGGTGGCGGCGGAGGAGGAAGGAGAAGTGGTGCGCGAGGTCCAACCCCGGGCCCCGGCGCGGCCAACCAATGGGGCGTTAACGCCGTCACTGGACCTGTTGCCGCTCCAGCACCCGCTGCTCCGGTTGCGGGCAAGCCGGTTTCCGACCTCCAGCGCAATGTAGAGCTCAACCTCAGCGACCTGGCGCAATTGGATGACGGCGCAGTGATACACTCCAACGGCCGGGAAGTGGTGCGGAACAACGGCACGGACGGTGCGAAGGTGTGGTATTCAGACACAGAGCAGAAGGCGAAGGCGAGCGGGGAGCCTGTGGAAGAGTTCGCGCTTTTTGCAAAGGAGGACGTCGGCGGCGCGCTGCCCCAGCTTTCTAAACGGCTCGATGAACCGTCCGAACGCCTGCGAAAGCAGACCGAAGCCGGCGCGCGCAATGCGGCAGGGGCTTGGGCGGAACGCGTCAGAAGCGATGACTTTGGCTCGGTCCGGTTCGCATTGGATCAGAAGTCAGAATCAGCCAAGGGAGTTGCCGAACTCAGCAAGCTCTCTGTAATCAATGCGTTGCCCGAAAAAGAAATCACCGAACAACTCGGCGCACGCGGCTTCGGTCGCGCCAAGGAGAAGCAGTTGTTGGCGCGTGAGGAGGCGGAAAGCCGGATCGAGAGCCGAAGATCGGTGGAAGGGAAGACACCCACTCCTGCGCGTGGCCGCTGGTTCGGCGCGATCACGAACGCCACGTTTGGCGATACTGGCGCGAATGATCTCAAAATAGCCGGCAACCCCACCGTGGAGTCCCGGGTCACGAAGAAACTCGCCGCCCCGCTCGCCATGGCCAGCACGAACAAGGTTGTTGCACCCAGCGAACCCGTCGCGCCCGCGCGCCCGGCCACGCCGCCGCCGACTCCGCAGCCCGAGGTGCTCACGTGCGACAACGCCTTCTCGACCTTCTCGCTCAACGTCGCTGACGTGTCGTTCAAGCTCGCCGCAGCCACGCTCGAACGCGGCGCGATGCCCGACCTTGCCTCGATTCGCAGCGAGGAATTCCTCAACGCCTTCGACTACCGCGATCCGTTGCCGGCTCTTGGTGCGCCGGTCGCATTCGCGTGGGAACGCGCGCAGTATCCCTTTGCGCAGAACCGCGATGCGCTGCGCATCTCCGTCAAGACCGCCGCCCAGGGCCGCGACGGCGGACGCCCGCTCAATGTCGTGGTGCTGCTCGACAGCTCCGGCTCGATGGAGCGCGCCGACCGCGTGCAAATCGTGCGCGAGGCACTGGGAACACTGGCGCGCGAATTCAAGCCACAGGACAAACTCAGCGTTGTGACCTTCGCCCGCACCCCGCGGCTTTGGGTTGATGGCGCGACCGGCGCTCAGGCCGCTGACGCCGCGCGGCACGTCAGCGACATCAACCCCGAGGGCGGCACCAATCTGGGCGACGCGCTTGATCTCGCCTACCGCACCGCGCTCCGGCATTACGCGCCGAATGCGATCAACCGCGTGGTCGTGCTTACTGACGGCGCGGCGAATCTTGGCAACGTCGATCCCGCGCAATTGAAGGCGAAGGTCGAGAGTTTCCGCAAACAGGGCGTGGCCACCGACTGCTTCGGCATTGGTTGGGAGGGTTACAACGACGATCTGCTCGAACAACTGTCCCGCAACGGCGACGGCCGCTACGGATTCATCAATGCGCCGGAGGAGGCGGGCACGGAGTTCGCTGGGAAGCTCGCAGGCGCGCTGCATGTCGCCGCGCAGGACGTGAAGGTGCAGGTCGAGTTCAACCCCAAGCGCGTCACTGCCTACCGCCAGGTCGGCTACGCGAAGCACCAGCTCACCAAGGAACAGTTCCGGGACAACAAGGTGGATGCCGCCGAGATCGGCGCGTCCGAGGCGGGTAACGGGCTTTACATCATCGAGACCAATCCGCGCGGTTCCGGCCCCGTGGCCACGGTGCGCGTGCGCTTCAAGGTTCCCGGAACCAGCGACTATCGCGAGCACGAGTGGGAGGTGCCGTCGTTCCCCTCGCCGGAGGAACTGTGGGCGATGACCTTC
>CAYQWK010000639.1:0-3017 GCA_964420805.1 uncultured Bifidobacteriaceae bacterium
CTACACCACCGCGCGCCTGTTGCTGGTCTGGTTTCCCGTGCGCGGCGCGATGCAGTTCCTGGTTAACAACTGGTTTTCCAACGGGTTGTTCACCCTCTGGCTCGGGGCGGTTGGCCTTGCGGTCGTGTTTCATTTCCTGACCGAAATGAGCGGCGGACGGTTGCACAGCCGCGCGATGGCCGCGCTGGGCTTCTGGACCATTGCGGTGTTCGGTCCGGTCGGCGGGCTGTATGCCAGTGTGCCGCTTCCCTCCTGGATCATCGGCCTCAGCATCGGCGGCACCATCGTCACGCTGACGGCGGTTGTTGCGAACACACTCGTACTTTGGCGCACCAGCCGCGCGCCTGCCTCGGAATGCTCGCGCATCTGGTTTACTGTCGCCCTGGCTTTCTACACCGTGTCTGCGCTGCTCAACATCATGGTAGCGCTTTGCCCGGTTTCGAGGCTGACCCTGGTTAGCGAGGCCGTGCAGATGTTCGCTTGCTTCGGTTTCGTGGGCTTCGCGCTCGTTGGTGCGATTCTCCACATCCTGCCGCGTGTTCTTGGCGGGGAATTGTCCTGCGGCTCGCGTGGCAAGCTCACTTGGTGGTGCTTGATGCTCGGCGTGCTCATTTTTGCGGTGCCAATGCTTGTCGGCGGGCTGGCGCAGGGGCGCAAGCTCATGGACGGTTCGGTTCCGTTCGCCGAGGTGATGAACGCGACCAAACCTTTCATTCGCGTCAGTACGCTGGGATTGGTGCTCCTCGTGATCGCGAGCCTCGCGACCTTCGGGAATGTCTTCAAAATGCTCCGTGAATGCTGCCGTAACTGCTGCTGCGCCGGAAAGAAAGCCGGCGAGGGCAAGCTCAAACCCGCGAGGTCCGCACCATGAACCACGGGCCGCTCATCTTCCTTGGTGTGTTCGCCGCATTTGTCGCCTCATGGTGGGGAATGGTCTTCACGCCGCAGATTCAGATCGGCGCGCAAGGCCCGGTCACGCCCGAAGGCGCCACGTTGGCGTATCCAACCCGCCGTCCAGGCTTGGCAGAGCAGGGGCATCAGGTCTATGTCGCCAATGGCTGTGCTTACTGCCACAGCCAGCAGGTGCGTCAAGAGGGTTATACATTTGACGTGCTGGTGGGTGGCACGACCAATCAACCGGCCACCATCGCTGCGTTGGCGAAAGTGGGCGTCAATTCTGCCGAGGCGGCAAAACTGCTTTCCTCCGCGACCGACAAGGCGCCGCAGACGGTTTTGAAGAACGTGTCGCAGAAGGTTTCGGCCGCCGCCCAGTCCGCTTTGCAAGAGGCTGGCGCGACGGCTTCAGTGATGTTTCTGGCAACGGGCGCTGACATCACTCGCGGCTGGGGGATGCGCCAGAGCGTGGTGCGCGATTACCTCTACGAGGTCCCGGTGCAGATTGGTAATTCGCGGCTTGGTCCCGACCTCGCGAATGTTGGCTTGCGCCGTTCGGACGCGGCGTGGCAGTTGCGCCATCTCTACAATCCGCGCATTGACGAGAAGGGATCCCTGATGCCTGCCTATCCGTTCTTGTTTGAGAAACGCAAGGTGGGAAAGGTGCCGTCGCCTGACGCGCTCAAGTTGCCGGAAGGCGTGATTCCGGCCGGCCATGAAATTGTTCCGAAGCCGGAAGCTCTTCAACTGGTGGCCTATTTGCAGAGCCTGCGCGTGCAAACCGCGCTCTTCGAGGCCCCGATGGCGCAGATCCCGCAGAGCGCCACCACCACTGACACCAATGCTCCGACGGCCGGCGCGCCCAGCAAATGAACGACGACGCGAAATCACTTTCCGCCGCTGGCGCTCCAACCGGTGACACCAGCTTGCCGATGTGGCTTACCGGCCTGCTCGGAGTTTTAATGTACGCCGCCGCCATGTTCCTCGATTCGCACAGCGGCGGGTTTGACCCACTCGTTCACGCACCCTATCGCAGCACCAATGAGTTAAGCTCGGTGAAACCGGGCGGAGAGGATCCCGCCATCGCCTTGGGCAGGATGAAGTACCAGCAGGTTTGCCTGCCATGCCATCAGGAGAGCGGCATGGGTGTGCCCAATCAGTTCCCACCGCTGGCCGGTTCCGAGTGGGTTCTGGCTCCGGGGTCTGGCCGTATCATTCGAATCGCCCAAAATGGTGTAACCGGGCCGATCAAGATCAAGGGTGTTGATTGGAGTCTGACCATGCCTCCGATGGGTGCATCGATGGACGACAAGGAACTGGCCGCCGTGCTGACTTTCATCCGTTCTTCATGGGGCAACAATGCCTCCAAAGTCACTCCCGAGCAGGTCAAGGCCGTGCGCGGAGCCTTGGGCGGTCGCACCGATCCCTTCACGTCGGACGAGTTGCTCAAGATTCCGGAGACGGACTGATCAGCCTGTTGGTTGTCGGCTCCGTTCCGCTCGCGGATCGTGCGCGATCAAACCACGGCCACCGTGTTCTCCAGGCTCCCGATCCCGGAGATGTCGATTCGCACTACGTCCCCGGCCTGCAGCGTGAAATCGTTGCCTGGCACCACGCCTGTCCCGGTCAGCAACATCGCGCCATGGGGAAACGTCTGGCTGCGAAACAGGTATTCAGCCAGTTCCGCGAAGGTGCGCTTGATCCGGCCCACGCTCGTGTCGCCGCGGAACACCGGGCGTTCGCCGCGCAGAATCTCAATCTCGATGGTCCATTCCCGTGCCGCCGCCTCCGTCACGCCAACGTGGATGAACGGGCCGACCGCGCACGAGCGATCGTAGATCTTCGCCTGTGGCAGGTAGAGCAGGTTCTCGCCCTCGATGTCCCGCGAACTCATGTCGTTGCCAATCGTGTATCCTGCAATTTGCCCGCGCGAGTTGAGTACGAGCACCAACTCAGGTTCCGGCACATTCCACTTCGCGTCGCGCCGGATTCCGACCGATTCGCCTGGGCCGACGACTTTCTCGGGCATTGACTTGAAGAACAGTTCCGGCCGGGCCGCTTCATAGACACGGTCGTAAGCCGTGGCGCTGAAGTCCGATTCTTCCATGCGCGCAGCTTTGCTG
>CAYQWK010000640.1:0-3017 GCA_964420805.1 uncultured Bifidobacteriaceae bacterium
GCGCTGAACGTCTCAGCCCCGCGCTCTCAGGCGCGCCGGTGCTCGCAACACTCCAATTTCAGTTCATCCCTCTGGTGAGAAATGCAGCCTAGTTCACATGCTTCGCGATCTTCTTCTTAAACTCGGCTGAGTTCAGTTTGCCTGCGGCCAACGCGTCGATGTCCTCCTTTTTCACCTTGAACGTATAGCGGACCGGGTCGCCGGCATCGTTGTGGCCAGACAGGGACACCGTCACGCTCTCGCCCTTCTTGAGCTGCCGGATGTTCTTCGCCTCGCCAAGGATGGCGGTCACGGCGTCGGTGAGTTCATCGAGCCGGGCGGCGTCGAATTCGCGAGCGGGCTTGTCGAAATTGGAGAAGGCGTTCTGCGCGCTTTGTATCCAGATGCGGACGTTATCATTGGAATAGGAGGTCGAGTTCACCTGCTTGCGCGCGTTGTCCCAAGCCGAACTGGTCTTGCGTTCCTCCTTTGGCTCGGACTTCTTGCCGGAAGCGGCCAGTGCAACATCGGTGCCAAGGTTGAACAACGCGCCGTGGCCGTCGAGATACATGGGCTGCCCGGCATCGTCGCCAGAAAGCAGCACGCGGATGCCCATGGCGTGCCGGGGCGATCCACCCTCCACGCGCTCAACCTCGTCGCGCAACAGCTTGTTCATGACCTTGAGATCCTCGATCCATTCCGTCCGAGCGGTGGAGTCGATCGGCGCGGTAGTGATGATGGCGGGCTCCGGCGCGGACGCGCCCCAGAACCTTCCGCCGCTCGTCGCGCGGGCGCTGCCGCCGCCACCGGGCGCGCGGGTGGGCCGCTGGCCTTGCGCGCCGGCAAGGGCGGATTGCAATTGCTGGGCCGCCTGTTTCATCGCGTCCTTGGCCGCGCCAGAACCGCCCATCGCCTGGCGCATCGCCTCTTCAACCTGTTTCATGATGTCGTCCACGTTCAACCCGGAGCCCGAGGAGGTGATCACCACGGGGTCGCCGGCCACGGAAATGGCGGCGGCATGACCGTTGGTGACGATGGTCACGGACGCCGAGGCGCTGTTTGTACCGATGGTGATGGTTCCATTGGGATTCCTGGTGATCTTGCTGCCCTGGATGACGACATCGCCTTGTGCGAAGGCGTGGATGGCCGCGAGCAAAATCGCGGCGGAGACGATTGAGAGTAGTTTGTGCATTTTCATAAACGGAGAGGATTGATTGTTGTTCTACAAAGATTGGGTTCCGGAGAATTTTCAGCGTTCGAAGTTTGCGAGGCGGATCATGTTCTGGCGCGCGGTTTCCAACTCATCCTCAGCATGCACGGCCACGGTCTCAACGTCCTTGCGGAGGCTCGCGTAGTCCATGAGGCGTTGCGCCTCCAGCCGGCCCAACGCCTTGGTAAATGCAGACTGATATTCCTGCTGGCGGGCCGTTTGATCGGAGGCGAAACGGGCGAACTCCGAACGCAATTCGTCGCGCAACTCCGCGGCCAACGCGGCGCGGACGGCACTAGAGTCCGCGGCCGGCGCGGTCCAGCGCGCCAGCCCATAACCCGCGGTGATCATCATGACAGCGGCCGCGGCAAGTTTCAGGAACGGCCAGGAATGCCCGGGCGCGGCGTGAGCGCGGGTTTGGGGAAATTCCCAACCGCCCAGTTCGCGGCGCACGGCGCGCCATGCGTCGATCTGGCCGCGGCATTCGGCGCAGTCGCCGAGGTGCGTGTGCAGCTCGCGCTCGCGATCCGGCGCTAGGTCGCCGTAAAGGAAGTCGGTCCATTCTTCGCGTGATGGGTGGTTCATGGCATTGCCTTTCGTTCTTGGTAGGCGGGATGATTCACCGCCCCTGGAAATTCATGTCGCAGCACCGGCCGCAGGCGACGGCCAAGGCGGTCGAGCGCGTCCGCCATACGCGATTTCACCGTGCCTTCCGGGATGTCCAGCGCGTCGGCAATCTCGCGCACCTTGAGGCCCTCATATTCCCGCAGCACGACTACGGCGCGGTGGGTCTCGGGCAGTTCCATCAACGCGTCGCGCACCAGACCGGCGCATTCGTTCTCGATCAACCGGCCGTCCGGCCCCGGCCCCGGCGCTTCGAACCACGTGCTGTCCCCATCGTGCTCGTCGAGCGGCGATTCCCCGCGGCGGTTCACGCGACGCAGTTCGTCGTGGCAGAGGTTAAGCGCAATGCGCCAGAGCCAGGTCGAGAATTTCCGGCCCCGCTCGAAGTCGCGCCGCCGCGCGAAGACGCGCACAAAGACTTCCTGGGCCAGATCCTCGCCGCGATGCGCGCCACCAGTCATTCGGACGCACAACCGGCGTATCGGCTCCTCCCAGCGCCGCACCAGGCCGGCAAAGGCGGCATGGTCGTCGTGCTCTTGCACGCGCCACATCGCCTGCTCATCGGTCACGGCGGCAGGCGCGGAGAAGTTGATCTTCAGTATTCCCATGAAATCGGCGGCGCCATCTTGCGCCCGCGGCAGCGTGTTGGACCACCGGTCCGGCACGCCGTTCACAGGATGATACGTTCTAGAAGCGGATTTGGTTCGGAAAAACTTTTAGAACCGCGAAGCGTTAAGCGCATAAGGCGGGCATGGTGGATCGGGCGTCCCCGCCGACCTTCCCCTTCTACCGTCCCGGCTGAACACAACAAACCGGGACGGCCACGGGATTTCTCTCTGCATAGCCACCTTCGTGCCCCTTCGTAACGGCGGTCAGGCCCCGCCACGGGCAACACGGTAAAGCGTCTTGAGAAACTCGCGCACGGTCGCGCGATCGAAGCCCGTCGTGGACACCAGCTTGCCGTCCGTCTCGACGGATTTCCCGGTGTAGTTGGCCTTGCGCTGAATGATCTCAGCGGAGTCCGCCTTGGTGGTGGTGAGTTTTTTGCCCTCAATGCCGGGCACGGCGCTGGCCACCAGGACCGAAGACGGTCCGACGGCGGCGATGACCTTCTTCGCGGCGTCCGCCTCCTTCACCAAACGAAGCGCATTGGCGTCGTTCCAAAGGCTGCGGGCACCGGTGCCGCCGGCCAGCAGAATCACGT
>CAYQWK010000641.1:0-3016 GCA_964420805.1 uncultured Bifidobacteriaceae bacterium
GGCACGCCGGGCACAGGCCCAGCGGTGAGTCCGGTGCCAGCACTTGGCCGCACGCCGGACAGAGCTTCGTGGTCTTCATGTTCATTCCACTGCTTGCAGAGGAAACGGTGCGAAAATGTTACCCACGAACCTGCGCCTCGTCACCAATCAAGCCCCAGCTTCTTCAACTCCTCGCGCAAGAAGCCCAGATTCCACAGCTTGAGCGCGCCCTGGTTGCTGCCGGAGGCAAGGGTCGCGCCGTCGGGACTGAAGGCCAGTGCGGTCACGGGGGCGTCGTGCGCCTCCCAGCGGACGAGTTCGCGGGCGGTGGGAATTTCCCAGACGCGGATCGTGCGATCCAGACCGCCCGTCACGGCGAACTTCCCATCCGGACTCACCGCGAGCGATTGAACGTAGCCCTCGTGTCCGTAGCCCACGCCGAGTTCCGCGCCGTTGTCCGCGTCACGGAGCATCAGATAATTCGCACAGACCGAGACGATGCGTCTTCCGTCCGGAGTGAAGGCGATGTGCGAGACGCTGTATTCGTCGTAGATGCGGTCATCGGCTTTGCCAAGCAGTCTGCCGATTCGGATGCGGGCGATTTCGCCTTTGGTCAATTGTGGACGCTGCGCGTGCCATTGCCGCGTGAGTGTCGCGGCGTCGAAAAGGTCCAGGCCCTGGTGAACAAAGGCGGACGTGGCGATGCGTTTGCCGTCGGGGCTGAACACGCTCACGCCAACCGACCAGTCAATGCTGTTGACCGAATAGGTCTTCAGGAGTTGCTTCGCGGGCACGTCCCACAGCAGCAGCGTCTGGTTGGTCATCACGGTGAAGCTGTTGCTGGTGCCGTAGCCGTAGGAGGCCACGAGCATCCGCCGTCCATCCGGGCTGAAGGCCGGCCCACCGTTGAAGAAGCCGAGCTGCACCGGAAACTCCCGCTGCTCCGGCGCCAGCTGGCGCACGAGGGTTTTGAACTCCGCCGGGTTCGCGCCGGAAAACTCGCCGGCTTCCCAAATCTGGTTTTCGCCGGCGAAATAGACGCGCCTTTGGATGGACAGGTCCTTCACGGGTTGGAGGGCGATGCTTCCGCGGTGTGAAACCACGTTCCACAACCGGCTTGGCCCCGTGTGGTTCCAACGTCCTCCGGCGGTGAGCATCTTCCCGTTCCGGCTGAACGCCAGCGTGTGGATTTCCGTGCCCACTTGATGCGTCGCCACGCCGGGGGTGACGGACCAAAGTTGCACTGCCAGCCCGCCCGTGCCCATCACAGCCCCGCCCAAACCGCCGGATCCGCGCGGCAATTCTCGCGCGCCCGTCGGCCGGCCCGCCGTTTGTGCAATAATGGAGTCGTCCTTGTTGATGGCGTAGGTGTCACCGTTGGCGTAGTGCATGAAGATGCCCTCGCTCTTGGATGCGAGCCAGCGGCCGTCGGCGCTCGCCGCAAACTCGGCGGCCTTGGGCAGCGTCGCGATCGGTTCGCCGGTTTCGGTGTTCCACACGGTCGCATAAAGTTCGTTGAGGCCCGTGGCGGCGGCGAAGTGAGAGCCGTCGCCAAGGAATTGTCCGCTGTGGATCGCCGCCGGCGACGCGGGGTCGAAGTCGAGGTTCCACTTGTTCGTGCTCCACCACGCGCGCCAAACCTTGAACGGCCCCGGATTGGGCGAAACGCCCGTGAGGCTGCGCCGATAGCGCCCCGCCGCCACGTCGTAAATGCGCACGGCCTGCTGGCCGGTGGCGTATTCAAGTCCCGTCATGTCGCTGAACGCGACCAACCGGCCGTCCGCGCTGAAGCGCACCGCAGTCGGTGTGGAGCGCATGGTCGGCAATACCGCCAGCCTCTTTTGCGCGGCTAGATCGAAGACGATGATCGAGCCGGGCGGATCGCTGACGTCCTCCGTTGGGCGCGGCGCGCGGGCCGCGCCCGGCAGACCCTTTTCCCACAACGCCGCCATCATGCCGCGCTGATTGACGGCAATGACGCTTAACTCCGCCGGTGTGAGAAAACTCTCCGTGCCGTCGCGGAAATTCCAGTTCACCACCCGCTGCTCGTCGCGCAGGAGCGCCGCCCCGTCCGGCGTGAACGTGAGGAACGCGCCGCGCGCACGCAGCTTCTCCTCTTTCGGATTTGCCCAGCGCACGACCTTCGCGCCGTTCTTCTCCGCGATGGCGAGCCATTGGCCATCGGGACTGAACATCAGCGCGCCGTGGCCGGTCACGCGGCTGATTTCTTTGCCAGTGTGCGGCTCCCAAATCACAATCGCCTCCGCCTCCTGCGGCAGCGCGACCCGGCGCGCGTCAGGACTGAACGCCGGCAGCGGCCCCATTGGTTCCCACGCAATTTCATTCAGCAACGTGCCCGAGGCCGTTTCATAGACGCGCACCTTCGGCGTCTTGGTTTCCTTGCAGCCCGGATAACTGTGGACCATTCCCGCCGCCAGCAGTAGATGGCCGTCGCTGCTCAAAGTGAACCACGCTTCCTTGCCGTAGGGCACGCCCCGCTCCAGCCGCACGCCGGCCTGCGCGAGCGTCTGGATGGCCTCGTCGCGCAATCGCATGTCCGTGCGGATGCGCGCGGCTTCGGCGATGGCGTCGAGCGAACGCGCGCGGTTCTGCGTGAGCCGCTCGGCGCGGGCGAGGTTCAGGAGCGATTGCCAATAGCGGTCCTGTAAATTGGCGTAGAACCACGCGCCACTGCCGAGCAACACCAGCAGCGCGAGCGCGCACACCCCGAGGAGGGCGGCTTGGGCGGGCTTGCGCTTGATCCACTTTTGCGCGCGGTAAATGCGCGTGGCGGGCCGGGCGCGGAGCGGCTCATGGCGGAGAAAGCGGCCCAGGTCGTCGGCCAGTTCCTTTGCGCTGGCGTAGCGCCGCCGCGGATCTTTCTCCAAGCACTTAAGGCAAATCGTTTCCAGATCGGTGGGCACGGCGGGGTTCACCCACTTGGGGGCGGCGGTTTCCATCTCGACCACCAGCCGCATCGTGTCCAGCGGCGTCGCCGCGCGGAACGGCGGACGGCCCGTGAGCAGTTCGTAGAGAA
>CAYQWK010000642.1:0-3011 GCA_964420805.1 uncultured Bifidobacteriaceae bacterium
AACGCCACCCACACTTCCGCCGGAAAGACCTTCACCTGGAGAATGGCCGGCACGGCGAAGTTGTTCAGCGCGAGCACGAACACCAGCGCCGCGGCCAGAGCAAGAGACGGCCGCGCCGCCGGCCAGAGCAGCCACCGAAGCAGCCGGAAGCCGCGCATCGACGGCTCCGACTCCAGTTGGGAAGCGTCGAGCTTGCGCCACGCGCTCCACGCCAAAACGAACGGCACCGGCCAGAAAAGCAGGCAGAGAATCCACACCGCGCCGGGGAGCGAGAAGAGGTTCAGCGGCAGCCAGCGGCGGAGCAATCCGTTCGCGCCCAGCAAATCGAGCCACGCGTTCGTGACCAGGAACGGCGGAAGCGCCAGCGCCACCACGGCGAGCACGAGCGACGCGCGTTGCGCCCGCGCGGGCAGCGTCGAGACGAACAGCGCGGCCGCAAAACCGACGGCGCTTGTGATCAACGCCGTGGCCGAGGCGACGAGCAGGCTGTTCTGGAGCAGCGGCCAGTTCATGCAAACACAGTTGGGCGTGAACATCCTGTCCGCGCTCCAGTGGTGCGCGGCGCAAATGGCGTGAGACGGAGCCCCTGTTTCATCGCAGGAAGATCTCCTTCATCTGCGCGTTGGCGCGTTCGAGGCTGGTCAGCACTTCTTCCCAATCGACCTTCAGACGCGGACGCGCGCCAGGCTGCGCTGATTCCAAAGCGCCGGCTTCGATGAGATCGTTGATGACCTCGTCGCTGCGCAGGTAACTGAGAAGTTCCTCGGCCTCTTTCACGTGCGGCGCACCGCGCACAATGGCGACGCTGTTGGGAATCAACAGCGATTCCTCCGTGATCGGCCCGCTGGCGATGGGCAGCCGCTGGAGTTCTCCGGCCAGGATGTCGTCGGAGTCGGTCAGGCCGAGGACCGCCTCGCCGCGCCCGACGAGCTTCACCACCACGGAGTTGCCATCGACGAGGAACGGCTTGTTCGCGGCGAGGGCGCGGCACCAGGCGAGCCAGCCTTCCTCGCCCCAACGCTGGCGCAACGCGAGGAAGTGAGCGGATGTGGTGCCGAACATCGGATAGGCCAGCGCGACTTTGCCGCGCCAGCGCGCGTTGGTGAGTTCGAGGAGCGACGCGGGGAGCTGCGCCAGTGCGAGCAGGTTGGTGTTCACCACCATGCGCCGGCTGCGGAAGCCGAAGGCGGCCACGCTGTTCGTGTCGCGGAAAACACCACGCGCGGCAAGCTGCCGGGTGCGCAATCCCTCGTTGCTCCACCAGACGTCGCACTGCGGATGATTCGTCTCGGCGAGCAGCCGGTTGGCCAGGCCGACGGTCTTCACCGCCTCGCTGTCGAACACAGTCTGCACGCGGATGCCGTGGCGCTTCGTAAAGCGATGGAGGATTGGCTCGGCGAAGTTCTGGTCCTGCGAGGTGTAGAGAGTGACGGTGCGTTGCGGGCCGGAGCGGCAGCTCCGCATCGCCATGAAGATCCCAGCCGCTAAAATCGCAACGAAGGGAACCAGGACCAACACCAAATGGCTGCTGACTTCCCGCGATGCAAAGGGATCGACCCACCAACCTTTTCGCCGCCCCGCCTCCCTGTTTTCACCGCTCACGCCGTCCTCCGATGGAAATACCACCACTCGAAGAGCAGCACGAACAACCCGAGGCCGGCGAGCCAGCGCCAGATTTCTTTGTTGGCCTTCACGGTGCCGGCGGTTTTCACGCTGGTGCCGTACTTGCCAATCGGCAGTTCATCCTTGGGCGTGATGTTGCTCTCGAACGAATCCATCAGGTTCACGCAGAAGGTCAGGTTGTTCGTGCCAGCCTGGAGCTTGTAGATGCCTTGCCGGGTGGTCTCGCCGAAGACCACTTCACGGGCCGTGCCGTCGAGAGGGAGTTCGCGAACGGTGCCATCGGGCCGGGTGACTTTGGCCGAGGGCGCGGGCGTGGCGAGGGTGAGACGCAGCGGGTCGCCGGCACGCACCATGAACTGGCTGGCGCTCGACGCGGCGGGGTTCAGCCAGTCCATGGCGTTGGCGATGAAGATCGGGAACGAGATGCGCAGCGGCCAGGTGCTTTGAAGTGAATCGAAGCCGACCCAAACGGTGCGGCGATGGCTGACTTCTCCCGCCACAATGAGCGGCGTTTGCGGCGAGTCCACCAGCGCGTCGCCCCACGCGGGAGCTTTCACGCCGAGCGTTTCGCTGATCTGCACGTTGTCGAAGTTCACGAAGCGCAGCAGCGGATGCGAATTGCGCCAGTCCACGATGGCCGGGCCTTCGATCTTCGACACCGATGGGAACAGGTTCGTGGCCGTGACGTGGAAGGCCAGCACATTGGCCCCGGGCCAGGTGGAAGGCGTGACATCGTCCAGCACCACGATGTCGAAGATGCTCATGTCCGCAGGCGGGACGGCGGCAGTGATGACGGTGGAACTGGGCGTGGAGCGCAGGGCTTTCTCGAGGAAACGATTGCCCCGCGTGAGCAGGAGGATGCGCACGGGTTTCGGCAGCAGGCTGACGACGGAAGCCTGATTGTCGGCGGCCAGGTCGTCCTGAACCGTCAGCTTTGCGGTGAACACACCGTCTCGCGCCTGGCTGGCGATGAAAATGAGCGGCGTGGTGTTCGTGGGCGCGAGGGTGACGGTGCGGACTTCGAGCAGATCCTCCTCAAAGCGCAGTTGCAGGTCGGTGACGAGTTCGTTGGTCGAACTGTTGGCAATGCCGACGAAGAGCGCGCGCTGGGCGGCGTTCTCGGGATTGGCCTTCACGTCGAAGGACACGATGCCGACGTTGTTGCCGCCCGCGCCGATGCGATGGAAGACGAGGGGCAGGTTCTTGTTCGCGAAGTCGCCAAGGTTGGGAATCGCGCCGTCGCTGAAGAGATGGATTTCGCCGGAGGTGACCTCGGCCTCGCCCTGTTTCTCGTGGGTGAAGGCGGCGGCGGTGTTGAGCGCCTCGGTCATGCGCGTGGGCGAATCGGAGGCGGCGCAAGACTGGAGCGCGCGGCGCAGGGCCAGCTT
>CAYQWK010000643.1:0-2992 GCA_964420805.1 uncultured Bifidobacteriaceae bacterium
GGGTTGTCGCAGCGCGACAACCACTACCGGCAAGAAGGTCAGATGCGCCTTTTGGTTTCCCTGGCCCATTCGCCGCCTTGACCATGGCCACTCGTCGGCTTTCCATTCGTCTCGCCAACACCTATGAGCGAAATCTCCGATCCATTCCGTGAGGCCCGCCAACGCGATGGCATCCTCCCCTGCGAGTTCCAGGGCGAGAAGGTGCCGATGATTCTCCGCCACGAGGATGTCCGCCGGGCCGCGCGCGATTGGAAGACCTTCAGCTCCGACGCGCCCTTTCGCGTGCCCATCCCCTCCGAGGAAGCGGTGCGCACCATGCGGCAGTTGCCCATCGAGACCAACCCACCCGAGCACACCGAATATCGCGCCATCGTCGAACCGTTCTTCGCGCGGGCGAAGCAACCCGGGATGATCGCCCAAGTCGAGGCCCTCATCGACGCACGGCTCGCCGAAGCCGTGGGCCGTGATTCGATTGAGGTCGTGAACGACTTTGCCCTGCCCATCCAATCCCACGCCCTTACGTACCTCCTCAACGTGCCGGAAACCGAGGCCGCAACTTACATCAGTTGGGGCATCCACGTCTTCAAGGTCACCGGCGGCGCGTTCAAGAAAGGCAACGTCCTCGAAGCCTACCTCGCCGAACAACTCGATAGGGCCGCCGCCAGTCCCGGCGACGATTTCTTCAGCGCGCTGACCCGCGCCACCTTCCGCGGACGTGCCCTGACCCGCGAGGAGATGATGGGTTTCGGCAATCTCACTTTTGCCGGTGGACGCGACACCATCATCCACAGCATCTCCTCGATCCTCGCCTACCTCGGCCGCCATCCCGAGGCGCTCGAATACCTGCGCGCCGACCCGCGCCGCATCGTCCACGCCAGCGAGGAATTCTTCCGGGCCTTCATGCCACTCACGCACATCGGCCGCGTCTGCCCGGTGGACACGGACGTCCACGGCATGCCGGTCAAGGCGGGAAGCCGAGTCTCCCTCTGCTGGTCCTCGGCCAACCTCGACGAAACCGTCTTCGACCAACCCGGGGAAGTCCGTCTCGACCGCAAACCCAACCCGCACCTGTCCTTTGGTTTTGGCGAACACCTCTGCCTGGGCGCGCCGCACGCGCGACTCATCATGCGCACGCTGCTCCAAAAGTGCATCGACCGCGTCGCCGCCGTCACGGTGATCGAAGCGAAAGCACGCGTGGAGAAGGAGGAACGCTACGAACGCGCCGTGGGATACGACACGCTGGTCGTCCGCTTGAGGCCCATGACGGGCGGGGCCTGAACAACGCCCATCGCACGATTTCAGTTGCCGGCTTCAATTTCCGCACGGGTCTCGATCCATCGCGCGGTTTCCTGTCGCCTCGCCATTGCAACCAGTGCCATGTTCGCCGCGTCCTTGCACGGATGTTGAACAGAAAGGTGAACGAGTGAAGTGGTTGACATGGATTTTGGTGGTGGCGGCTTTTGCGGCAGGTGGCTGGTACGGCTGGCAACGGTGGACCCGCCCCGTAGTGACTGCGACTGAGTTCCGCACTGCCATCGCAGCGCGCGGAGACATCACCCAAAGCGTGACCGCCACCGGCCCACTCAACCCCATCGCCAACGTGCAGGTGGGCAGCCAGATTTCCGGAATGATCCTGCGGTTGCATGTGGACTTCAATTCTTCGGTCACGCAGGGCCAGGTGATCGCGGAGCTTGATTCCGCCACCTACCGCGCGGCCGTGCTCCAGGCCGAGGGCGAGCTGGCCAATGCTCGCGCGGCGCTGGAACTGGCGCAGATCGAGGCGCGACGGGCCGGCGAGTTGAAGCAAAGCAAGCTGATCCCCGAAGCCGAACACGACAAGGCGCAGGCCGACCTGCATCAAGCCGAGGCACAAGTGCTGATCCGCCAGGCGGCATTGGAGCGGGCGCGGGTTGATCTGGGCCGCTGCACCATTCTCGCCCCCACCAACGGCATCGTGATCTCGCGCAATGTCGATGTCGGCCAGACGGTGGCCGCCAGCCTGCAAGCACCGACACTTTTCCTTATCGCCAATGACCTCGCCCGGATGCAGATCGACGCGATGGTTTCCGAGGCGGACATCGGCGGCGTGGAAGTGGGCCAGGCGGTCAATTTCACGGTGGACGCCTTTCCCACGCGCACGTTCTCAGGGAAGGTGATGCAGATTCGCAATGCGCCAACGACAAACCAGAACGTCGTGACCTACGACACGGTGGTGGAGGTCGAGAACCGTGATTTGAAGCTCAAGCCGGGCATGACGGCGAATGTCTCGATCATTCTCGCCGAGCATCCAGACGTGGTGAAAATTCCCAGCGCGGCTTTGCGCTACCGGCCGGCCGACGCGACGGACGCCCGGGCCGCTGGCGGCAACATGCGGCCCCGCGAAGGCGGGGGCGGACAGGGACGCGGTGGCGGTGGCAATAGCGGTGTGAGACCACGCGGCGACCGCGCCGTGACGCGAACGGTGTACACCCTGCCCTCCACCAACCCGCCGCCGGAGGGCGTGATCCTCAAGCCCGAGCCGAAACAGGTCAAAGTCGGCATTAGCGATGGCGCGTTCATCGAAGTGCTGGAGGGTCTCGAAGAAGGCGCGGTGGTGGTGACTGGCGCGAGTTCTGGTGATGCGGCGCGCTCGGGAGTGCCGGGTGCAACATCGAATCCTTTGGGCGGCGGGCCGAGAAGGTTCTGAAATGAGCACGGTCATCCGGCTGGAGGCGATCAACAAGGTGTACGACACGGGAGCGGTGTCGGTTCACGCGGTGCGCGATGTGTCGCTGGAGATTCAGCGCGGCGAGTTTGTGGCGGTCATGGGTTCAAGCGGTTCCGGCAAATCCACATTGATGAACATGCTCGGGTGCCTCGACCGGCCCACGCGCGGACGTTATCTGCTCGACGGCGTGGACGTCTCGGGCCTGAGCCGCAACCAGCTCGCCGAAATCCGGAATGAGAAGATCGGATTCGTGTTCCAGGGCTTCAACCTGCTCTCGCGCACGTC
>CAYQWK010000644.1:0-2974 GCA_964420805.1 uncultured Bifidobacteriaceae bacterium
GGGCCGCGTCGCGCCAGCCTGCCGCCAGGCGCGGAGCGGACACAGGGGCCGGCCGGGTGGCATAGGTCAGGTGCCATGTGGCGTAAAGGTGCGCACGACTGCCGGGCGAGTCGCCCGGCAGAACGGGCCAGTGGCCCGTTCCACCCGGAGTCTCACCCCATCGTTCCGGCTCAACGCAGCGCGACCAGTCCCACCACTCAGAAGTGTGCATCATGCAGGAAAGCACGATGCGCCCTCCGCGGTTCCTATTTCAGAGTTCTGAGTTCGGAGTTCGGGTTGAATTGTCCGGTGCTTCCGGCAAAATCCTCGCATGGGACAACACTTCGGCGCGGTGCCACCGCGCCCTTCGATCCATCGCCTGTTTTCTCGCCGCCTCGCGGCCGTCGCTGCGTTGCTCGCGGGACTGGCCGTCGCATGCGCGGCCGGAATCATCCTGCCCGGAACACAGCCGAATGAAGGCGGCGTGGAACTCGGCCGTGTCGCGCAGTGCATTCTCTGCCACGCCAACACGAAGAACGGCGCCGCCGATCCTTACGCCTCGTGGCACGGCAGCATGATGGGCCAGGCCGCGCGGGATCCGGTGTTCCGCGCCGCGCTGGCCGTGGCCAACCAGGACATTCCAGGCAGCGGCGAGTATTGCATCCGTTGCCACGCGCCGCGCGGCTGGCTGGCCGGTCGTTCCGCCAAGACGGACGGTTCGCTTCTCAACCGCGAAGATTTGCACGGCGTCAGTTGCGACGTCTGCCACCATCTCGTCGATCCGCTTTCCGCCGAGGCGAAGGCGCTGGCGAAAGCGATCCCCCCCGGCTACGGCAACGCCATGATGGTCGTCGATCCCGAGAACGTCGCGCGCGGCCCGTACGCCGACGCCAAGGGCGCCATGCCGCACCAGACGATGAAGTCGGATTACCAGGCATCGAGCGAGTTGTGCGCGAACTGCCACAACGTCTCGAACCCATTTCAGGCGCAGGACGTGAACACCCAACCTCCCCACGCCTACGGCCACATCGAGCGCACCTACAGCGAATGGGCGTTGAGCGACTTCGCGAAGAAGGAGAGCCGGCAAACCTGCCAGTCCTGCCATTTCGCCCGCGTTCCCGGCGGCGGTCAGGCCTCGAAGTACGGCGACCTGCATCGCGATTACTTTGTCAGCCACAGCGCCGTGGGCGGCTCGACCTGGGTTCAAGACGCCATCCTGAGAATCTGGGGGACGAAGGCGGGCCGCGATCTCGACCGCGACGCGCTCAAGGCGGCGCAGGAGCATGCGCGAGAATTCCTGAAGACCGCCGCCGCGTTGCGCCTCGATGTCGCCGAGGGCAAGGCCCGTCTCACCATCACGAATCTGACCGGGCACAAACTTCCCACCGGCTATCCCGAAGGCCGCCGCATGTGGATCAACCTGCGCTTCCTCGACGACGCGGGGAAACTCCTCGGCGAAATTGGCCGGTACGGCGAGACGAACGCGCTTCTCGGCGGGACGAAGGTCAAGGTGCCCACCCTGCTCGATCCGGAACGCACGCGCGTTTATGAATGCAAACCCGGCCTCAGCAAGGCGCAGGCGGAGAAATTCAAGAAGGCCGAGGGACCGTCCTTCCACTTCGTGTTGAACGACATCACCGTGAAGGACAACCGCATCCCGCCGCGCGGCTTCAAGCGCGCCGCCTTTGCCGAACATCTTTGCGCGCCGGTCGGCGCGGACTACGCGGACGGCCAGCACTGGGACGCCGCCGAGTTCCCCGTGCCCGCCGGCACCCGCCGTGTCGAGGCGCGGCTCATGTATCAGTCCGTGTCCTGGGAATACCTCAAGTTCCTGCACGAGGAGAACCGCACGGACCAATGGGGCGCCGACCTCTCGGAAGCCTGGGAAAACACCGGCCGCTGCCCGCCGGAAGTGATGGCGTCCATCAGCGGCGCGGCAAACTAGGCCAAGGGTTTCCAACCAGCCTTGTAGCCGCCGCTGTGAAGCGGCGGCCATTTCCCCGTTTGTCGCCAGGATGGCCGCGCCTTCACAGGCGCGGCTACGGTTCGACACCGCGTCCTGACTTCAATCTCGAAGTGAGGAATGCAAACGAAGCCCGGGATTTCCCAATCCGCGGTACATGCCCGCGTTTGCCCCGTGGCGCGCGTCTCGTTAGCCTCCCCCGCGTGATGACCTCAGCCCAGCGCGCGGCGCTCGCGGCGGCGGATTGCGACGTGCGTTTCGACAATCTGACGCGGCAGCTTTACGCCACCGACGCCTCGCTTTACCGCGTCGAACCGCAGGCCGTGGCTTTTCCGCGCGGCACCGTGCAGGCCGCGGCCATTATCAAAACGGCGGCGGATGCGGGCCTTGCCATCACCCCGCGCGGCGCGGGCAGCGGACTCGTGGGCGGCGCGTTGGGCGACGGCCTGGTCATCGACTTCGCGCGGCACAATCAGGCGATCCGTTGCTTCAACCCGGAACAGCGAACGGTCCGCGTTGGCCCCGGCGTGGTGCTGGATCAACTCAACGCCTTCCTCGCTCCGCACGGACTGTGTTTCGGTCCCGATGTCGCCACCAGTTCCCGCGCCACCCTGGGCGGAATGATCGCCAACAACTCGTCCGGCGCCCGCACACCTGTTCACGGCACCACGGCGGATCATGTGAACGCGGTGGAATTCGTCCTCGCCGACGGAACCATCCACGAAGCACGGCGCCCATCGGATGCCGCGTGCCCGTCGCATCAATTCGAGAAACTCATCGCCCAACTGACGCAGCGACACGCCAGCGCCATCAACGACCGGATGCCCGCCGGGCTGTTGAAACGCTGGCCGGGCTACGCGCTGGACCGCTGTTTGCGCGAGCCGTCGATTCCGAACCTTCTCGCCGGCAGCGAGGGCACGCTGGCCGCCATCACCGCGGCGGAACTGCGGCTGGTTCCCCTGCCCCGGGAAAAGGGACTCGGCCTGATCTTCTTCCATTCCGTGGCCGAAGCGATGCAGGTCACCGTGGAGT
>CAYQWK010000645.1:0-2974 GCA_964420805.1 uncultured Bifidobacteriaceae bacterium
TCCACGGCGTGGGGCGCCAGCCCGAAGGCGCGAGCAGCGGCCCGAACACGGCGGCGCAGTTGCAGAAGTTGATCGCCGAGGGGCCGAGCCACGGCATTCACGTCATCACCGCGCTCGACACCTTCAACAACGTGAACCGCTTCCTCGGCCGCAAACTGATGAGCGAGTTCGAGATGCGCGTGCTGTTCCAGATGAGCGCGAACGATTCGGCGAGCCTGTGCGACGACCCGAAGGCCAGCGGGCTCGGTCTGCACCGTGCGCTGCTCTACAACGAGCAGGAGGGACATCTGGAGACGTTCCGGCCCTACGCATTGCCGGGAGCGGAGTGGGTGAACGAGGCGAAGGCGAGGCTGGGGAAATAGGACGAGAATCTCGAATCATGCTACCCGCCCTTGCATTCCGCACGTTGCGCTCCGCCGATTCGCGGTGCATCTGGAAGTTTGCCTGGAACTTCGGGTTCAAGGGGATGTTATCGGTCGAGAAGTTCAAACGGCGGATAAAGCGCGGGGATTACTTCCCGCCGTTCCTTTACATCTCGATCATCAATTCGTGCAACCTGCGCTGCCAGGGCTGCTGGGTGGATGTGGAGGCGGAGCGGAACATGATCGACGCCGAAACGCTCAACCGCACGATTACGGACGCAAAGCGGCACGGAAACTCGTTCTTCGGCATACTTGGCGGCGAGCCGTTCATGCACCCGCAGTTGCTGGACGTGCTGGCGGCGCATCCGGATTGTTACTTCCAGCTTTTCACGAACGGGCAGTTCATCACGGAGAAGGTCGCGGCGCGGTTGCGCGAGTTGGGGAACGCCACGCCGCTGGTGAGCATCGAGGGCCGCGAGATCACCAGCGACGAGCGGCGCGGGAAGAAGGATGTTTTCAACAAGACGTTGCGCGGGTTGCAGAACTGCCTGGAGGCGCGGCTGCTCACGGGCGTGGCCACGAGCGTCTGCCGGTCGAACATCGACGAGTTGCTGACCGAGGCGTGGCTGCGCGAGTTGATCGAGCGCGGTGTTCATTACGTGTGGTATCACAGCTACCGCCCGGTGGGGCCGAAGCCGAACTTCGACCTCGCGCTGACGCCGGAGCAACTGGTGCGGGTGCGGCGGTTCATCGTCGAGATGCGTGCGAAGATGCCCATCGCGATGGTTGACGCCTATTACGGCCACGACGGGCGCGCGCTTTGTCCGATGTCCACCGGCATCAGCCATCACATCAGCCCCACCGGCGACATCGAGCCGTGCCCGATTTTGCAGTTCGCCAGAGAGAACATCCGGGACGCGCGCGGGGTGTACGAGACCATTCGCGGTTCGGCGTTCTTGAAGGATTTCCGCGAACTCTCGGCGCGGGCCACGCGGGGTTGCGTGGTTTTGGAGCGGCCGGACCTGGTGAAGGAACTCGTCGTCAAACACGGCGCGCGCGACACCACCGTCAGGGCCAGCGCCGTGGCGGAACTCGAGGCCATGACGCCGCGGTTCAGCCAATGGCTGCCGGGGCAGGAAATCCCGGAGAAGCACTGGATGTATCGGCTGGCCAAGAAATACTGGTTCACGGATTTCGGGGCTTACGCGCATGCGGATCATGACGCGACGGCGCGGGGGAAGGCGGCGGAACTGGCGCGGAAGGGGGATCCGGAGGCGGAGCGGTGTGCCGGGGATGGCAAGGGGTGTGCGCGGTGCGCGGGATGAGAGGCGGGGTTCGATCGGTGGCTTCATTCATGGCACGCGGCTCCTTGTCCGCACTGGACGGAGAGTTGGTTGTCCTGCAACTTTGCCGGGTTTTCCGGGTTAAACAGCGAAGAACAGTTTATGCCTCAGTTTTCATACAAGGCGCGCAAGCGCAGCGGCGAGGTCGTGCAGGGCGTCATTGACGTTGCGGACCGCGCGGCTGCTTTGGTGCAGATCGACCGGCTGGGGTTGGTGCCGGTGATGGTCGAGGGCGCGAAGGGGGCGGGCGGTGTTGCGGCGGCGGCGGACAAACCGGCGCGTTCGCTCATGCCGGCTTCGTTCCAGCGGAAACGCCAGCGAAGGCCAAAACTTCAGGAGATGGCCACCTTCACTCAGCAACTGGCGAATCTCTTGAACTCCGGCATGCCGCTCACGGTGGCATTGAACTCGATGACGCATCTGGAGTCGAAGGGCATTCCCGCGGAGGTAAGCAAGGCGCTAAAGCAGGACGTGATGGAGGGGCGCAGCCTCTCGGACTCGATGGCGAAGCAGACCATCATCTTCTCCGATCTTTACGTGAACATGGTGCGCGCTGGCGAGCAGTCGGGTGCGCTGGTGGACGTGCTGCGGCGGTTGGCGGATCATTTCAACCGGTTCGCGGAGGTGCAGTCAAAGTTCAAGTCGGCGCTGATATATCCCGCGGTGGTCGCGAGCGTGGGCGTGGGCATCGTCATCTTTTTCATGACCTTCATGCTGCCGCGGTTCCTGCAAATCTTCGACGGACTCAAGGTGCCGTTGCCGCTGGCGACGCGGATTCTGGTGGGCATCAGCAATGCCTTCACCGGTTATTGGTGGCTGGGAATTCTGATGATCGTCACGGCGGTGTTGTTGTTCCGCCGGTTCAAGAACACGCCGGAGGGCCGGCGAAAGATCGACCAGTGGAAGATGCGGGCGCCGGTCGTCGGCAAGGTGGTGAAGCTCAACCTGTTCGGCCAGTTTGCGCGCACGCTTTCGACGCTGCTCATCAACGGCGTGCCGGTGCTGACGGCGTTGAAGATCACCGAGGAGATCATGCCAAACGTCATCATCAAGGAAGCCATCGCCAGGACGCGTGACGCGGTGACGGATGGCAAGACCATCGCGCAGCCGCTGGCGCAGTCGAAGATCTTCCCGCAATTGATGATCGACCTGTTGAAAATCGGCGAGGAAACCGGCGACGTGCCCGGCGCGTTGAAGAACGTGGCGGACACCTACGAAAACGAGCTGACCCTTGCCTTGCGCGTGATGACGAACCTGATCGAGCCGGCG
>CAYQWK010000646.1:0-290 GCA_964420805.1 uncultured Bifidobacteriaceae bacterium
GTGTATGGCCCGGACAACCACCTGCGCCTGACGGGCCTGCATGAGACGCAGAGCATCGACAAGTTCAACTACGGCGTGGCCAACCGCGGCGCCTCCGTCCGCGTTCCCCACAGCTTTGTGGATAACAATTATCGCGGCTATCTCGAAGACCGTCGTCCGAATTCCCAAGGCGATCCCTACAAGATCGCTGGCCGCATCCTGCAGACCATTGCCACCGTGCCGACTCCCGGCGCGGCGTCGAAGAAGGGCAAGAAGTAGTGATTTCAAGCGGCGGTGACTGGCCGCCGCTT
>CAYQWK010000646.1:300-2973 GCA_964420805.1 uncultured Bifidobacteriaceae bacterium
AAACGACGCGGGCCGCAAGGTTCGCGTCGTTTTCTCTTCTGGGCCGCGATTTGCCGCGGAATGCGGCTTGTAACATCCGGGCGGTTCACCAAGTCTGTGTTTCAGAACAGAACGAGGTATATGAACACGAGTTACCGATCGGGCGCGGAGCAGCGTGGCTTCACGCTGGTGGAGATGATGGTTGTTGTGGCGATCATCATGATTCTCGCCGCCATGCTGTTGCCGTCCCTGGCCCGCGCCAAGGACCAGGCGCACAAGGTCACCTGCCTCAACAACCTCAAGCAGCTCAACCTCGCGGCCCAAATGTATGCCGACGAGAATGAGGATCAGCTTCCGCCACGCCGTATGACGCCCAATCACTGGGTCTATCGACTCAAGGATTACTACGTCTCCGAGAAGATCGTCATTTGCCCCAAAGGCCATGCGAGTGAAACTACTCCGCACAGCTATTTGATGAACGGCTTCAACGACTACTTTGAGTCCACACTCACTCCCAACGAGTTTCAGAACATCTATATGAACTGGCTCTGGCCGTACGGCATGAAGATGGGCGCGATCCCTGAAACCTCGGACACCATCATCTTCGGGGAGAAACTCGCGAGTTCGCACCATGTGCACATGGATTTCTCTCAGGGTGCCGGCAACGACCTGGATGAGGTGGATCACGCGCGGCATGCCTACGGTCCGGGCAAGAAGGGCGGGGTCTCGGAATTCGCTTTCGTGGATGGCAGCGTCCGCGCCCTGCGCTACGGCGAATCGCTCAATCCCATCAACATGTGGGCGCTGGTCGAGGAATACCGCCGCCAGCCGCTGGACCCGGACGCGGTGACTCCCGAAACGCCGCCGTGATCCGCACGCGTGCGTCGCTCTGCCGAAGCAGTTCGCACGGACCGCTGGCTCAAAGCTGGCCCGCTGCCCGCGCCTGGTCCGTCTGCGCGCGCCAGCGATCGAGGCGTTCCTTGATCTTCTTTTCCACGCCCTGCTCGGTTGGTTCGTAGTACCGCTTCGCCACCCCGAGATAATCCTGCGGCGTGAAATGACCGGGCGCATCGTGCGAATACTGGTAACCCGCGCCGTGGCCGAGTTGCCTGGCGCCCTCGTAGTGCGCGTCGCGCAAATGCCCCGGTACTGCCAGTGTGCGTCCTGTCTTCACGTCGGCCAGCGCGGCATCGATGGCGGAAATGGCGCTGTTGCTCTTCACCGCCGTTGCGAGATAGATCGTCGCCTCCGCCACCGGAATGCGCGCCTCGGGCCAGCCGACGAACTCCGCCGCCTGGTGCGCCGCCGCCGTGAGCACCAGCGCCATCGGGTCCGCGAGGCCGATGTCTTCCGCGGCTAGGATCAATAGGCGCCGCGTGATGAAGCGTGGGTCTTCCCCCGCATGAATCATCTTCGCAAGCCAGTAGAGCGCCGCGTCGGGGTCACTGCCGCGCACGGATTTGATGAACGCGGAAATGGTGTCGTAATGCGCATCGCCGTCCCCGTCGTAAACGATCGCCTTCCTCTGGATGCTCTGCTCGGCCACAGCGAGCGTGATGTGAACGAAACCGTCCCTGTCCGGCGTCGTCGTGAGCGCGGCGATCTCTAGCGAATTCAAAGCCTTGCGCGCGTCGCCGTCCGAAATACGCGCCAGGTGTTCGAGCGCGCCGTCCTCGGCGCGGATCTTCAGTCGGCCCAGTCCGCGTTGCGGGTCAGCCAGCGCCCGGCGCAACAGTCCGAGCAGGTCGCTTTGGGTCAGTGGTTGCAGTTCAAAAACCTGCGAACGCGAGACAAGGGGCGAGTTGACGAATAAAAACGGGTTGTGCGTGGTGGCGCCGATGAGCCGCACCACGCCACTCTCCACGTCCGGCAGCAGCACGTCCTGCTGCGCCTTGTTGAAGCGGTGGATCTCGTCGATGAAGAGAATCGTGGGCTGACCGGTGTTGGCGAGACGGTTCGCGGCGGCGGCAAGCACGCGCCGCATGTCGGCTACGTTCGATTCCACACCGCTCAACCGCTCGAACTTGTTGCGAGTGTGCCGGGCGATGAGTTGCGCGAGCGATGTCTTTCCGGTGCCCGGCGGCCCGTAAAAGATCAACGACTGAATGCGGTCGGCCTCGATGGCCCGCCGGAGCAACTGGCCCGGCGCGAGGATGTGCTGTTGCCCGGCATACTCATCGAGTGTGAGCGGCCGCATCCGCGCGGCCAGTGGGGCGGGCACGGCGGCGGCCGGGGCGGAATTCGCCGGCAGGGCCGGATCGGGCGCGGCGGAGAACAGATCATCACGAGCCATCGACGGCAGCCTAGACGCCCGGCCTCAAACATCAAACCCCGGATGAATTCCCGGTGCGGGAATTTCAATTCTGCCCCGGCGGTTCTATCGAATCGAACCGATACGGGATGCCCGTCACTGCGAATTCAAGCCTGGCCCGCCGTGATGTTTCGAGGCGGGCGAGCCTGCCGCAAATCGGCGAATCCGCTTGCCGCACCCGGTTGGCCCGTGCGAAATACGCGGCCGTTGGCTTGGATGTGGTCGCGGTTCCCGCGGACATGGTCCAAGGCAGCGAAAGTCCTGCGATGCAGGCGGACGGAAGGGTGGCTGAGTGGTTGAAGGCACCTGACTCGAAATTGCAAAACGCGTTTTTACCTTATTTTGCCACCAATGACCATAAGTGGACTTTAGCAAAAGCCATC
>CAYQWK010000647.1:0-2972 GCA_964420805.1 uncultured Bifidobacteriaceae bacterium
GTGTAGTCCGCGAAAGCCTTGCGTGACTGGGCGAGTTGTTCGCGGCACCGACCGATCCGCTCCTCAATGGAGCGCGTGGCGTGTTCCAGCGAGCCGATGATGCCGGCGGGACTATCCGAGACGTTGGCGTCGTAGGACATCGCCCCGTGCAGGGTTAGTTTATCGCCTACCATCGGCCTGAATTCCAAGCGGAAGCCGGCGAACTGTCCCAGTTCTACCGGACCCCGCGCCTGCCGATGGCGATCGACCAACCCAATCAGGATGGCCCCTGCATCGGCGCGCTGCTCATAGGTTCGGCCCACGAGCTTGATGCTGAACTTGTCACCGTGCGTATCCATGCGCCGCCCGAGATCGGATTCGTGGCCCAGGATCGCTTTTTCGATGCGCACGATGTCCTCCTCCAACATGCGAATGCGACGACGGGTGTGATACTGATCCTCGCTGTGCTGACCGCGGAGTCGGCCGAGGCGCATGACCTCAGCATCCACCTTGGCTTTTTCGATTACGAGCGGATTGCCGGAAGCGATGGCCTTCACCTCGGCGTAGGTCAGTGCGGGGGAGTCGAGGTCTTCGATTCGGCGCGCCGAGCATTCCCCCGTCATGATCTGGGCGATGAACTTCGCCTTCGTTTCGAGCGTCTGCCACATGTAGGCGTCGAAACTGCCCTCGGTGACATAGCGGACGATATGCACCGTTGGGTTACTATTTCCCTGCCGAAGAATGCGCCCCTCCCGTTGCTCGATGTCCGCGGGACGCCAAGGTGCATCCAGGTGATGGAGTGCGACAAGTTTGGCCTGCACATTGGTTCCTGCACCCATTTTCTGGGTGGAGCCCATGAGAATCCGCACCTTGCCGGCACGGACATCTTTGAAGACCGTCAATTTCGAGGCGTCGCTGTCGTAGTCTTGGATGAACGCGATTTCCGCGGCGGGCACCCCCTGACGGATGAGCTTCGCCTTCAAATCGTCGTAGACGGAAAATCCCTGACCCTCCGCTTTCGGCGTAGAGAGATCGCAGAATACCAATTGGGTCAGGCGCTGGTCACGAGTCCGCTCCCAGATGCTGAATACTTCCCGGGCGGCTTGGTTGACCTTGAACGCGTCATTGTCCGGCATGTCCCCCAAGACGAGGCGGACATCGAGCGCAGCTTTCCGGCCCTCGCCGGTGATTTTGAGCATGTTGTCCTCCCAAGGCGGCACATGGTTGGTTTTGAGCTTTTCCGCACGGACCGCGAGTGAGGCGACCAACGCTTTGAGTTGCGGCGTGGCTGGGGCACGGACGATGCGCGGTTTACCGCCCTCAATTGAGGGCACGGGTAGCTTCAGCATGTCTGCCGTCTGAATGTCCGCGACCTGCCGGAACAAGTGCATCAGCTCCGGAACGTTCACGAAACGTGCGAAACGCGTGTTGACCCGATAGCCCGCTCCATCGGGGGCGAGTTCGAGGGCGGTGACTGATTCACCGAAGGTGGCGGCCCAAGAGTCGAAGTGCCGCAAACGGCGTTGCGTCAGAACGTCCATCTGCAGGAACCGCTGCAGCGTGAACATCTCGGCCATCGTATTGGTTACCGGGGTGCCCGTGGCAAAGACCACCCCGCCGCCGCCGTTCAGGCGCTGAATGTGCTGCACCTTCAGGAACATATCGAAGGCGCGCTCGGAAGCCGATTGAGGCAAACCGGCGACCCGGGTCATTTTGGTGACGTAGAACAGATTTTTATAGGCGTGCGCCTCATCGACGAAGAGTCGATCAACACCAAGTTCCTCGAAGGTCAGGGTGTCATCTTTCCGGTGCACGGCTGCCATCGACTTCAAACGCGCTTCCAACCGTTTCTTGGAAGCCTCCAGCTGCTTGACGATACGTGTGCCCGCATCGCTGCCCTTCTGTTCGCGAATGCAGGCTTCGAGTTCCACGAGTTGGTCTTCGATGAATCGTTTCTGCGCGCGGGCCGACATGGCGAGGCGCTCAAAGCCCGAATGCGTGACAATGACCGCGTCCCAGTTGTTGGTGGCGATTCGGCTCATCAGCTCGCGCCGTTTTGCGCTCTCAAAATCGGCTTTTCCCGCGGCGAGAATGTTGGCCGCAGGATACAACGTCAGCAGTTCCGAGGAAAACTGCCCGAGCATGTGGTTCGGCACCACGAACAGCGGTTTTTTGGCCAAGCCCAGCCGTTTCAACTCCATCGCCGCCGCCACCATCGTATAGGTTTTCCCGGCGCCGACCACGTGAGCGAGCAACGTGTTCGGCGTTTGCAGCACGCGCCACACCGCGGCTTTTTGGTGTGCGTGTAGCGCAATGGCTGGACTGGCCCCCGGCAACGTGAGGTGGTCGCCGTTGAAGGTGCGCAAGCGCACGTTGTTGAACTGATCGTTGTAGAGGCGGCCCAGGTGTTCGCGCCGCTGGTCATTTTCCCAGACCCAGGATTGAAAGCGTTCCTTGAGCTTATGCTGCTTTTCGCGCGCGGCCTCGGTCGCGGGCGCATTGACGACGGCTTTATCACCCTGCGGGTCCGGATCATGGATGGTGGGCACGCGCAGATTGAGGGCGTCCTCGATGAGATCGAGCGCACTGCGCCGGTCCGTGCCCCATTCCGTGGTATTCGCCACCGCACTGCGCACGTTCCAGTCGCCGCGCACAATCCAGGTCCCGATGATCGAGGCATGGCTGACGGCGACGCCTTTCTCGCCCAGCAATTCTTCCGTGAAGGCAACCAGCACATCCTCCGGCATCCAGGCGCTGCCGAGCCGGGCATCAATCTCGGACGGCGTGAGGTCTTCGGGCTGAACGGCCCGGAGTGCTGCGACATTCGCGGCGAACTTTGGCTCCACCAACGCCGCCGCTTCGGCGGCGCGAAGTTTGTCGCGGACATTGCCGGAGAGATACGCATCGGCGGTTTCCCATTTGCCGGTTTCGGGGTCTTTGAAAATCAGGTCGCCGAGTTCGGCTTCGACTTGCGCCTCGGGCTTGCCATAGAG
>CAYQWK010000648.1:0-2970 GCA_964420805.1 uncultured Bifidobacteriaceae bacterium
GACAAGTCCAGACCACGCAGCCTATCAGGGTGAAGGTTCTCAAGCCCGGCGAGAACCAACCCGGCGGAGCGCCACCCGCTGCGTTCCTGCGCGTGATGGTGCCGAAAACAAACGTCGTGGTTGGCGAAGTGATCGAAGTGGATGTGCAGGTCTGTTTCATCGAGGGCCGGATCACCCAATATCAGCAGTTTCCGGTCGACCCCGGCGTGACGCTCGGCAAGTGGCTCAAGCCTTCCGAAAGCCGCGTGGCGTTGAACAACCAGGCTTACTCGATGGTGTCCTTCAAGGTTCCGGTAACAGCGGTGAAGGCCGGCCAGTTGACGCTGGGGCCGGCGACGGAAACCCTCCAGGTGCCGGATCGCTCACGCAGGGCCGATTTCTTTTTCGGCCAGCCGACTAAGAATGTTCCGCTGAATTCAGAGAAAATTTCGCTCACCGCCATTCCGCTGCCGACGAACTCCGCCCCAGCTACCTTCGCCGGCGCGGTAGGACAATATTCCCTCCAGGTCACGGCATCACCGACCAGTGTGGCCGTGGGCGATCCAGTGACGGTGCGCGTCCAAATTGCCGGGCGCGGCTGGCTGGACAGTGTGTCGTTACCGGTGCAGCCCGCGTGGCGCGAGTTCAAAAGCTACGCGCCCAATTCGCGCATCGATGGCGGCGGTGAGAACAACGTGAGCGGCACTAAGACCTTCGAGATCGCCGTAGTGCCCGGCAACGCGGACATCAAGGCCCTTCCGCCTTTTGAGTTCACGTTTTTCGATCCGGAGTCGCGGTCGTTCCGCACGCTCAAATCAGCCGCCATTCCGCTAAACGTTCAGGCCACCGTGGCCAACGCCATGCCAATGCTGGCGTTGGGAGGCACGAACAAGACGGGTCAGGCCGCGCCGGATCTCGCGCACATCAAGCTTCGCCTCGGCACCGTCACCGCCAGTGCGCCGTTGATCACCCAGGGCTGGTTCCTCGCCTTGCAGGCCGTTGCTCCGGCAATTTGGCTCGGCTTGCTGATCCGCCGCAAACTCGCCGAGTCCGACGCCGGAAATCCCCGCCTGCGCCGTCGCCGCGAGGTCGAAAAGCACGTCAATGAAGCCCTAAAACGCCTGCGCGCCCACGCCGCCGCGAATCAGGGCGACGAGTTCTTCGCCACACTCTTCCGCGCCTTGCAGGAGCAAATCGGCGAACGGCTGGACGTGCCGGCCAGTTCGATCACGGAAGCGTTGATCGATGAGCAACTGCGCCCCGCCGGGTTGGACGAAGATTCCCGCCGAGGGCTGCATGAACTCTTCCAGGCCGCGAACCTGGCCCGCTATGCTCCAGTGCAATCGGTTCAAGAACTCTCGGCGTTGTTAGCCAAGGCCGAGGGTGTTTTGCGCGCGCTGCGGGATTGGAAAGGCAAACCCTGATGCGGCGATTTCTGGTAATTGTGGCCGCATCACTCGGCTTGCTCGCCAGCGCCCGCGCGGCGGACGCGGAGGCCGCGTTCGCGGCGGCCAATGGACTCTACGAGCAGGGCAAGTTTTCCGACGCCGCAACAGCCTTCCAGCAGGTGATCGATGGCGGGGCGCGCACAGCGGACGCGTGGTTCAATCTCGGCAACGCACGGTTCAAGGCCGGACAGCACGGACTGGCAATCGCCGCCTACCGCCAGGCCGAACAGTTGAATCCCCGTGACCGCGCACTGCGCAAGAATCTCGAATTCGTCCGCCGCAAAGCTGCCGGCGGAGATGCTCCCCTGATCGTGTGGTGGATTGTTCCCCTTCGGTTCGCCACGCTCAACGAATGGGCGGGAACTACCGCCTGCTTCCTGACAGCGCTGTTCCTCACCTTGGCGGCCTGCGAATGGCGCGGCACACGACGTTCGCGCGGGTTGATCGCGGCCCTTGTGATGGGGACGGCGCTTTGCGGTGGCGGCGCGGCAGCGAGTTATTGCGACGTCTTCCTTCAGAAGCAGGCGGTAGTGACCGCGCGTCAGGCCACGGTACGGTTCGGTCCCCTGCCCGATTCCCAAGTCGCCTTCCAATTGAACGATGGCGCCGAATTGGCGGTGTCCGACGAAACCGGCGACTGGCTGCAAATTCGCGACCCCGCCGGCCGGTCCGGCTGGCTGAAACGCGACGACGTGCTGGTCCTGCGCCCGTCATTGCCGCGTTAAGCGCCTTCGGAAGCCAGCGCGGTGGAAAAAGAACCGGGTGCTGCTGATTAGAGCAACACCCGGCCAACCCAAACAACCAAACGGACCCCCTTTTCGCCGTCTCCGGCGCAAGAAACACTTCTTCTGTGGAGCATCAATGCTGCGTTGCTCCCTCCTGTCTTCAGAAGCGTTGTGTGTAAGACGCGATTGCCCGGCCGATGTTCAAACATTTTCCAAACTTCTTCACCTGCTGCCGCATCTTGTCTCATTCAACGCTCGCCGGACAGAATAGTTGCGCTGAAAGTTCGCGCCATGCGCATCACGAATCTGAATCCAGACACCGACATTGGCGCCAGCGCCTGGCTGCTCGAAATGGACGGGCACCGGCTGCTCATGGACGCGGGCCTGCACCCGAAGATTGAAGGCCGCGCCGGTCTGCCCCTTTTCAAGCCCGCGTCCGGCGCCGAAGTGGACGCCATCGCCATTTCCCATTGTCACCACGATCATGTGGGCGCGCTGCCCGTCGCGGTCCGCCACCATCCGAACGCGCACATCCTCATGACGGACCTGAGCTACTACATCGTCGAGCGCGTGCTGCACAATTCCGTCAACGTGATGACCCGCCAGCGCGACGAAATTGGCGTCCGCGAATACCCGCTCTATACCCACGACGAAGTGGATGAGATCGCCCCAGCCTTCACCGCGGTGCGCTACAATCGGGAGATCGAATGGGGCGGCTTCCATCGCCCGCGAGCCGCCGCGTCGCCCACCCTAGAATTCCTGGATGCCGGCCACGCCCTCGGCGCCGCCGGCATGATGGTGCGGGGACAGAAGGAAAC
>CAYQWK010000649.1:0-2964 GCA_964420805.1 uncultured Bifidobacteriaceae bacterium
GCACGGTGAACGCCGAAGGCGTGACCGATCCCGATCCAGGCGGTAACGGCGGGAAATACGACAGCCGCAAGTTCAAGTTTGCGGAGAAGGTGAATTACGCGGAGCTGAAGGATTTCGTGATTCACCTCATGGGACCGATGCCGGAGCGGACCAACCAGCCAGCCGTGGACACGACCCGGCGCGTCTCAACGCAGCGGCTCACGCAAAAGGGCGCAGTGTTCTCGCCGCACGTTCTTCCCGTCGCGGCCGGCACGAAGGTCGAGTGGCCGAACGAGGACGAGATCTTCCACAATGTCTTCTCCATGTCCGAGCCGAAGCAGTTCGACCTGGGGCTGTATAAGAAAGGCGATCCGATAGAGAAGAAGGCCATCACCTTCGACAAAGCCGGCCGCGTGGACGTCTTCTGTTCCATCCATTCGCAGATGCACTGCGTGGTGCTCGTGCTCGATAATTCGTATTTCGCGGTGGCGAACGCAGGCGGCCGTTACACGATCAAGGATGTGCCAGCCGGCACCTACAAATTGCGCGCGTGGCATGAGCGCCTGCCGGCGCAGACGCGGGACTTCGTCGTGCCCGAGAGCGGCGAGGTGAAGGTGGATTTCACCCTGGGAATCAAGAACCTGCCGAAGTACTGAGCCATGTCCGGACCGGGAATACGAGGCGGGCGATTTCATACCAAGGTACTCACCGCGGTCGTGGTGGTGATGGTCTTGCTGGTGGCGGCGACGATGTACCTCGTGAACCAGCGCATCACCCGTCAATTGCAGACTGAAGCCGAGAACGCGCTACGCACCGCCGATTCAGTCTTCAGGAGCCTCCAGCAGGTGCGCGCACGGAGTCTGCAATCACGATTCCGTAGCATCGCCAGCGAGCCGCGATACCGGGCCGCCTGCCAGTTGAATGATCCCAAGACCCTGCGCCCGCTGCTGAAGGAACTGCTCGGAGAGGAACTCGGCGGCGACCTGGTTCAATACCGGCCGCAGGAGGGGGGCGTTCCCACAATCGTCTGGCGCGACCCGACCCTCGATCTGGAGGAATTTGCGCGCCACAGCGATCTATCCAGCAAGCAGGCGATCGAGGGCTTCGCAAACGCCGACACCATCCGCGTAAGCGGCAGGGTTTTCGACATTGTGTCGGTCCCGGTCCGGACGCCCACCGGGGAAGACGTGATGGGCGCGTTGACATTCTGCGTGCGGCTCGGGGAAACCGAGGCCAAGGAGTTGAGCCAGATCACCGGCGCCGGAATCGTTCTGCTGGCCAATGACAACGTGGCGGCTTCCTCCCTCGAACGCTCCGACCTGTCACAACAATGCCGCGCCCTGTTTGGCACCGCGCAGGTGGGCACGGCCGAGGGCTTCAAGGTGATGCGTGAGATCGTCATTCCGCGGGAACACTTCCGCGTGCTCGTCGGGACGTTCCGCAGCAAGAGCGGCGATCCCAAACTCGGATACGTGCTGCTGTTCTCGTATGAGAAGGCCCTCCAGGATTTGCGCGTGACCCAGCAAACTATCGTGGCTGTGAGCGTGTTCGGCATTCTGGCCAGTTCCATCGCCTTGTGGTTTCTCGTCCGCGGGCTGACCCGCCCGTTGCGCGATTTGCGTGACAGCGCCGAGGCCGTGGGGCGCGGAGACTTCAGCCAGCATGTAAACGTCCGGACCGACGACGAATGCGGCGAACTGGCGGCCGTGTTCAACCGCATGACCGACAGCCTGCGGCAGTCGCGGCAACAATTGGATGAGACGTTCAACACGCTCAAGAACACCCAGGCGCAGTTGATCCAGCGCGAGAAGCTCTCCGCCATTGGTGAGTTCGTGGCGGGGGTGACGCACGAGTTGAACAACCCGCTGACCTCTGTGCTCGGCTTCGCCGAACTGCTCCAGCAAACCTCCCTCGACGAACGGCAGCGGCGGTTCACCGAACGCATCACCCAAAGCGCGCGGCGGTGCCAGAAGATCGTCCAGAGCCTCCTGAGCTTTGCGCGCCAGCATCAGCCGGAGCGCAAGCCCACCAGCGCCAACGAGCTGGTGGAAGCCGTCCTCGAAATCATGGCCTACGAATTGCGCACCAGCAACATCGAGGTGGTGAAGCAGCTTGATCCCAGCCTTCCCAAGGTCATGGGCGACGGACACCAGTTGCAACAGGTCTTCTTGAACATTGTGAACAACGCCCGCCAGGCCATCGAGGAGCGTCAAACATCCGGGCGCATCGTGATGCGCACCGAACAGGACGGCGACCGCGTGCGGATCACCTTCTCGGACAACGGGCCGGGCATTTCCGAGGAAAGCCTTCAGAAGGTCTTCGATCCGTTTTTCACCACCAAGGAGGCGGGAAAGGGAACTGGCCTCGGTTTGAGCCTCTCCTACGGGATCATCCAGGAGCACGGCGGGACGATCGCGGTGCGCAGCAAGCTCGGCGAAGGCGCCACGTTCACCATCGACCTGCCCGCCTTCCGTGGCGCCGATGATTCCGCCTCAACGAAACCGCCCGAGGTCACGGGCTCCGCGGCCAACGGCTCCGGACGCCGGGTTCTCGTCATCGACGACGAGGAGTCCATCCTCGAGTTCATCGCCGAGGTGCTGCAGGCGGAAGGCTACGCGGTGGACACCGCCGCCAACGGCGATGCGGCCTTGAGCCATCTCCGGCGCAGCAAGTACGACCTGACGCTTTGCGACTGGAAGATGCCGGGCCTGAACGGACAGCAGCTCTACGAGCGGATTGCCGCCGAGAATGTCGCCGTATCCGACCGCTTCGTCTTCATGACCGGCGACGTGATCAACAGCCGCGCCGAGGAATTTCTCCGCCGGCACGAGAAACTTTGCCTGCCCAAACCGTTCTCCATGTCTGAATTTCGCGCTGCGCTCGCCAACATCGCCCCGCCCCGCCGTGGCCATTGATGCCGGGGGCGGTAAAAAAGAGCCGGATTTCTCCGGCTCCATGGTGACGAGGTCATTGACGCCCTCACCC
>CAYQWK010000650.1:0-2952 GCA_964420805.1 uncultured Bifidobacteriaceae bacterium
CTACTCCCCCAATCAGTTTTTTCTCATGTTGGCGGAGAACGATCGCGTGATGGCGGTCGAGGATGGTAGTTGGGGCAACTGCAACAATTTCGACGTTCATACTTACGTTTCGGCCCTGTCTTGGGACGAATGGGCCGACCAGGACGGCAACCTCGGCCGCGTCTATGGTGCCCAATGGTGCGACTGGCGCACCGCCGACGGCCGTTCCATCCACCAGATTGACTCCGTGATCGAACAAATCCGCCGCAATCCCGACAGCCGCCGCCTCATCGTCAGCGCCTGGAACGTCGGCGAAATTGAGCGCATGGCCCTGCCACCTTGCCATGCCCTGTTTCAATTCTTCGTCCAGGAAGGCGAACTCAGTTGCCAGCTTTACCAGCGCAGCGCCGATCTCTTTCTCGGCGTGCCCTTCAACATCGCCAGCTATGCGCTCCTCACCTTGATGGTCGCGCAAGTCACCGGCCTCAAACCCGGCACGTTCGTTCATACCTTTGGCGACCTGCACCTCTATGCGAATCACCTCGAACAGGCCCGACTCCAACTCACCCGTGAACCCAAGCCCCTGCCGGTGATGAACCTCAATTCTGCCGTGACCAACATCCACGACTTCCAGTTCGAGGACTTTCAACTCACCGGCTACGACCCGCATCCCGGAATCAAGGCCCCGATCGCCGTTTGATCGAGCGGCGGAGATTGTTCATGCGGTAACGGAAGCGGCGCGCTTCGGAAACCGTGCATCCAGAAGTTGGTGGTGGGTTTCATCGCACTGCGACAAAACAAGCCACCGTTCAGCGGGCCATCCGTGTCGCGCCCGACGTGCCGAAGGATTTCTGAGATCCGGTTGAGCTGCTGAATGTGGCACCACTCGTCGCAGTGCGACGAATTTCATCAACAACTTCGGAATGCACCCTTCGGAAGACGCAACGGTCCCGCGCCTTGACCTCCCTTGGCGCGGCGCTAACGATGCGCGCATGAAATTGACGTGGAAAGATCACGAGGAAATCGCGTGGGCACTGATCGATAGGTTCCCCGACCAGGACCCGCTCAAACTGAGCTTCCCCAAGTTGCACAAGATGGTCACCGAGTTGGCAGAGTTCGGCGATAAGCCTGAAGCCTCGAACGAGAAGATTTTGGAGAACATCCAGATGGCCTGGTACGAGGAGAAGAACTGACGGATTGCCGTCCCCCATTCACGAATCACACATCACCAATCCCATGCCCACCAAGACCATTATCAAACCTGTCGGTTCCCCGGCCCCGGTCGGCCCGTACAATCACGCCGTGCGCGTCGGCGACCTGCTGTTCTGTTCCGGACAGATTCCGCTCAAGCCGGATGGCTCGCTCGTCACGGGCGACATCCGCGCGCAAACCGAACAGGCGCTGGAGAATGTGAAAGCCATCCTCGCCGATCAGAAGCTGGGCTTCGACAACGTGGTTAAGACGACGGTATTCCTCACCCATCTCGGGGATTTCGCGGCGATGAACGAGGTGTATGCGCGTTACTTCACGGGCGGGCACCCAGCGCGTTCCACCATCCAAGTGGCGGCTCTGCCACGCGGCGCGAGCGTCGAGATCGAAGTCATCGCCCATTACTAAACACGCCGCCATGTGGATCGCCTCGAAACTCGGTTTCTTCTCGATCGTGTTCAAGGAAGGACACTGGCACCTCCGCGCGCGGTTGAAGCGCGACTTGGAGAATCTCCGCGCCGCCGCCGGACTTGAGGAATCCATCGAGAACTGGCCCCAGGCCGATTACCGGTGGCGCGTCCGGCTCGCGGCGGAGGCCGATCTCACGCGCGTGTTCTCAGCGCTTCAGCATTCAATCGACTACGGCAACTTTAAGAATCAAATCGCCGCCACGCCGGACCAACGCGCGAAGCTCCCCGCGTATCACGACCTTTGGGGAGCGCTTTGCGATTTGCAGCGCACCGGCATCACCCCGAAATCCTGACGCGCGGATTCCCGCTTCACCATGCTACCTTATCTCATCACCGGTGCCATCGCTCTCCTGTTGGGCGGCGTGATCGGATGGTTGCTCGGCGCGCGGAAGGTCGAATCGCCAATGCCCGACCAGGAGCCGCTGATCAATGAACTGCGACGCCAGCTTCAACAGGGCGCGGATGAGACGGTCCGGTTGCGCGGTGAACTGGCGGCCGCGCAAACCGCGCAGGCCACCGCGGTCGCCGGGCACGACGCGGCGCGCGCGGCGGTTGAGGAACAACGCGCCTTGCACGAACGCACCCTGGCTGGTGCCGCGCAGGCTCAGGAGAAGGCTCTGGGGGATCTGCGCGACACCTTCCGCGCCTTTGCCGCCGAGGCGCTCAAGCAGACACACCCCGAGTTCATCAAGCTGGCCAACGAGACATTGGCGAAATTCCAGGAAACCGCGAAGGGCGACCTGACGCAACGGCAGGAGTCGATCAGGACGCTCGTGGAGCCGCTCAAGCAGCAACTCGAAAATTACCAGCGGCGGTTGCAACAATCCGAGAGCGCGCAGAACACCACGCTGGGCGAGGTAAAGAAACAGTTGGAGACACTCGCGCAACAAAGCACGACGCTTTCAACCGAGACCTTCCAGCTTCGCAAGGTGCTGAGTTCCAATTCCGCGCGCGGACGCTGGGGCGAGGAGACACTTCGACGCGTCGTCGAATCGGCGGGCATGAGCGCGCATTGCGACTTCTCAGAACAGGCGATGGCCGGCGACGGCAAGCCGGACCTTGTCGTTCACCTGCCCGGCGACCGCGTCATCATCGTCGATTCCAAGGTACCAGACCTGGACTTCCTGGCCTCGGCGGACGCGGCGGACACAGCGTCGCGCGGCGAGTCGCTGGCGCAACACGCAGCCAAGCTCAAGTCCACCATCAAGGCGCTGGCTGACCGCGATTACCCCCGGCAATTCCCGAACGCGCTCGATTACGTCGTGCTATTCCTGCCCGCCGAGTCGCTCTTCAG
>CAYQWK010000651.1:0-2947 GCA_964420805.1 uncultured Bifidobacteriaceae bacterium
ACCGCGATGGTCACCGGACCCATGCCGAGGAAGCCGAATGCCACCAGGCCGAACGCGAAGATCGGCGCGGCAAACAGAAACGCCTTGGGCATGATGGAAAGCAGCGAGACATGCTGGGAGAAGTAGTAAGAGGTGAACATCAGCACCATGATGCAAAGGCCCATCCAAAACGCCGACATGTTGCCCGCAACAAAGCCGGAAAGGATGTTCAACGACGCGCCGCCGTGCTTCGAGCAGTTCGTCACCTCGCGGACATGCCGGGACGAAGTGCTGGTGAAGACCTTGGTGAACTCGGGAATCAACGCGCCAGCCACCGTTCCGCAACTGATGATGACCGACAGCACCCACCAAAGATCCGGCTGCGCCGTGCCGGTCGCATCCTTGAAGTCACCGATCAGCAACTTGCTGGCGGCGAACGTGATGATGATTGAAACCGCCGAGGTGATCCAGACGAGGTGGGTGAGCGGTGCCTCGAAATCGAAGTCCTTCAGCCCGCCGAACTTGGCCTTGCTGATGACCTCATTCACGAAGTAGGACACGAGCGAGGTCACGATCATCAAAGCGCGCATCGCAAACAGCCAGATGATGAGCGTGGCGCAAATGCCGGGGCTGGCCGCCAGAGCGAGCGCGAGAAACGCGATCAGCGCCACGCCGGTTACACCGTAGGTTTCAAAGCCGTCCGCCGTCGGTCCGACCGAGTCACCGGCGTTGTCGCCCGTGCAGTCGGCGATCACACCGGGATTCTTCGGATCGTCTTCCGGCAGCTTGAACACGATCTTCATCAGGTCGGAGCCAATGTCGGCAATTTTGGTGAAAATACCGCCGCAGATGCGCAGCACCGAAGCGCCGAGAGACTCGCCGATGGCGAACCCGATGAAGCACGGGCCGACGAGTTCACGTGGCAAGAACATCAGGATGCAAATCATGAAGAACAACTCCACCGCCACCAGCAGCAGGCCGATGCTCATTCCAGAGCGCAGCGGAATGCCGAGCGTTGCCAGCGGATTACCTTTGAGCGCGGAGAACGCGGCCCGCGAATTTGAGAGCGTGTTGATGCGGATGCCGAACCACGCCACGCCGTACGAGCCGAGAATGCCCAGCACGGAGGCCAGCAGAATGACCAGCACGTGCCCGAACGAGTTATGCTGGAGCACGAGGAAATAATAAAACATGCACGCCGCGATCAGCAGCCAGAGGATGGCGAGGAACTTGCCCTGCGTGATCAGGTAGGTCTTGCAGGTGCCGTAAATGGTCTCGGAAACCTTGGCCATGCAGTCATGCACCGGCAGCCCCTTGGTTTGAAGGTACTGCACGATACCGAAGAGCGCGCCAATGGCGCAGATGACGATGCCAATCATCATCAGAGTGGAACCGGACATACCTCCCAAACCCGCGAACTTCACCTGACTCAGGTCAGGAATCTTGATGTCCGCTTCGCTGGCAAAGAGGAACGATGGTGTGAAGAGCAATGCAAGTGTGAGGCCGTTGATCAGTGATTTGATTGTGCGCATATCGACTTAAGGCGACTTTGCAAAAGGCGCGCCGAGGCCGCCAACTCAAATTTTGCCGCGCACTTGGCGGCAATTGGTTAATGAAAACCGGGGAGCCCCCCCGATTATTCAACGCGGAAGAGTGAAGCGAAACGTCGCGCCCCGGCCCGGTTCGCTTTCCAACCAGACCTTTCCTCCGTGCGACTGCACGATGTGTTTCACAATCGAAAGCCCCAAGCCGGTGCCGCCCGTCTCCCGGGAACGCGCGCGATCCACGCGATAGAACCGCTCGAACACCCGGTCACGGGCTTCGGGCGGAATACCCGGACCATCGTCCGAGACGCATAATTCGACCCCCTCCTCGCGCGCCGCGCCACCGATCTCAATTTGTCCGCCCGCCTTGCCGTATTTGATGGCATTCTCGATCAGGTTCACCAGAACCTGCTCCAACCGATCTGGATCGGCGGCCGCCTCCAGCCCGTTGGGAATTACATTTCGAATCGTGGTACCGCGCTCGGCGGCGCGCTTTTGCAACTCCTGTAACAAATCATCGACGAATCCACGGAGAGGAACAGGCCGCAATTGCAGCGTGATCTGGCCTGATTCCAGACGCGAAATGGTCAACAGATCCTCGATCAAATTGGTCAACCGGTTCGAGTGCCGATCGATCGTCTTGAGGAACTTCGCCGTCAACTCGGGGTCCGCCGTTGCGCCGTCGAGCAACGTCTCGACGTAACCCTTGATCAAGGAAAGCGGCGTTCTAAGTTCATGACTGACGTTGGCAACGAACTCACGGCGCGTGTTCTCCATCTGTCGGATACGGGTCTGGTCGTGAAAGACCAGGATCGCTCCCTGCGCCCGCCCCTCGCGGTCAAAAATGCGCGCCGCCGTCACCTCAAAGGAACGCGGTTTGTTGCTGCCAAAGTCGAGGTCGCAACTGATGACGCGGGCGTCGCCCTCGAGTTGTTGCAACAGGTTCGCCAGTTCGGAACGTCGGAACGCCTCGGCAACGGTCAAGCCGCGCACATCGACGTTAAGTTCCAACTGTTCTTCCAACGAACGATTGACCAGTTGAACGCGGCCAGCAGGGTCGAGCAAAGCCACGCCCTCCACCATGCTGTTGAAAAGAGTCTGTCGTTCCGCCCGGGCCTGATCTCCGGCCGCTCGTTGATGGGCGGTGAACTCATCGCGCTCCATTCTCAACCGGGCGATCTCCGCCCGCAGGTTCTCCTTGGAACGGGCCGCGACCAGGACCACCACAACCAAAGCGATCGCAAGAATAATGCTCAGGGCGATCCACATCATCGCGAAACAACGCCTTTTACTTCTCGACGAAGCGGTATCCGACGCCACGCAGCGTGTCGAGGTAATCGGCGGCCTTGCCCAGTTTGTTACGCAGGCGGCGCATATGCGTGTCCACCGTGCGCGTGTCAATCATGCTGTCGTATTCCCACACG
>CAYQWK010000652.1:0-2941 GCA_964420805.1 uncultured Bifidobacteriaceae bacterium
ACATCGAGAATGATGTCCTTGGTGGTCACCTTGTAGGAAACGATATCCACATAGGGAATGATGAAGCGCAATCCCGGCAGCAACGTTTCGCGATACTTGCCGAGCCGCTGCACAATCCACTCCTCTCCCTGGGGAACGATACGGACGCCGTAGGCGACGGTAACGGCGACGAAGATGAGGAGGACGAAGGAAAAGACCGTCATGCCAGTCATCGTGC
The DNA here is from genome assembly GCA_964420805.1 of uncultured Bifidobacteriaceae bacterium. GTDB lineage: Bacteria > Verrucomicrobiota > Verrucomicrobiia > Limisphaerales > SIBH01 > JANNGC01. The sequence continues at coordinate 218 of CAYQWK010000652.1, forward strand.
TTTCTCCACGCGAATGAAACTGCCCTCGACAGCAACGATGCGCACGCGTTCGCCAGCGCGGGCTGCCGCCTCCGCATAGCATTCCCAGACATCCGATCCGAGTACCGGTTTTTGAAAGCGGACGCGTCCGCGTGTCTCCGGTGTAATGTCGGTTACCAGGACACCGACCTCACCGATCGCCATGGCTGCGGAAGTACCGACCGCGGTGATCGTGCGCGGTTTGAGGAAGCGAAACCAGACCGCGACCAGCGCCGCCGAGACAATGGCCCAGACCAGAATCTGGGCGGCGATCGAAAGCGCCGGAAAAAACCACACGGCCAAACCGACACAGGCGGCCCCGATGCCGAACCAGATGACGAAGAATGCGGGCAGCGCCAGCTCGGCGACGAGCAATACCAGAGCGAGGACCGCCCAATGCCACCACTCGGGCGAAAACACGCGCAGTCCTCTCCGTTCGCCGTAGTGTTGCGACTACCTGTTGCCGGCGCTCGCCCGTTGCGGCGCGATGCAGGCGACTAACGCTTGGAGAACTGCTTGCGACGGCGTGCCTTGTGGAAACCGACTTTCTTCCGCTCGACTTCGCGCGCATCACGCGTGACAAAGCCGGCTTTCGAGAGCAGCGGCTTCAGCGTGTTATCGTATTCGATCAGCGCCCGGGTGATCCCGTGGCGCACTGCGCCGGCTTGCCCGGATTCCCCTCCGCCACCGACGTTGACCTTGATGTCGAAGGAAGTCAATTGATCGATCAGTTGCAGCGGCTGCCGCACGATCATTCTCGCGGTGACGCGCGAAAAGAATTCGTCAACCGGCTTTCCGTTGACGGCAAAGTTTCCGCTGCCGCGCTTCATGAACACGCGGGCAACCGCGCTCTTGCGCCGACCGGTGCCGTAAAACTGGTTCTCAGGCATCGTCCAATTCCTTAAAGTTCAAGCTCTCTTGGTTGCTGTGCGGCATGGGGGTGGCGGTCGCCGGCGTAGCATTTCATCTTCTTGATCATTGCGTAACCGAGTGGCCCCTTGGGGAGCATGCCCTTTACCGCCTGCTCAAGGATGCGGGCGGGAAAACGCTGCTGCATCTTCCGGAAGTTCGTCTCGTAGAGACCGCCTGGATAACCGGAATGCCGATAGTATTTCTTGTCCTCAGCTTTGTTCCCGGTCACCCGTAGCTTCTCGACGTTGGTGACGACGATATAGTCGCCGGTGTCGACATGCGGCGTGAACTCGGGTTTGTGCTTGCCGCGCAGGCGCCGGGCAATCTCGGCCGCGAGGCGACCCAGCACCTTGTCCGTGGCGTCGACCACAAGCCACTCGCGCTTTACTTCGTGCGCCTTGGCGGAAAAAGTCTTCATCGGAAACGCCGTCCTTTTTTAGCCTGATAACGGAAAGCCGAACATCTTATGGCAAAGTGGCCAGCGTCGTCAATATCCGGTCAGCGCTGCCGGCCCTGACGCATCACCCTGCCGAATCAGATCGGTTTGACAGAAGCCACCATTGTCCGTCGAGCGCGAGCGCGATCGGGAGGCGCGCGCACCAGGCCGTGCGCTGCTCGCGCAAACGCACGAAGCCGTGCCGTTCCTCGTGATCCCGTTCGCACCGGGTGAACGCGGTGTTACGCTGCGGCCGATTAGGGTGTCGACGTGTGGCAGGGTATCGATGCTGGGGAATGGGAGGTGCTGCCGGTTGGCACGGAACTGCCGGGCGATCGTTTCGCGATTGCTGGCGCCTCGGAAAGAGAAGCGCAAAACGAACATCAAGCGGCCGCAGAGTACGGAGGGGCTGCTCGCGGAGTTGGGGAATCGCGCGGCGACGAAAGCCTCCAGCAGCACGGGCTCCAGGCGCCAGCGTGCGAGCCAGTCTCCCCGGGCACGCCGGGCAGTCGTCCGAGCCGATGACTGGCCGGATGCGTCACCCGGGGGTGCGGGAAGCCTAAAGCGGCTGCCTTTGCGCGGCCGTGGCAGGTTCCTGGCGCCGGGTCTGAGCAGCTCGGCCCATCGAGTCGTTGCGCACGGCTATTGCAGGGGCTGCTGCAAGCAAGAAAACCGACCGGACAGTGCGTGCACTCAGGAAAGATACGGCGCTGGAATAAGTGAATGGACAGTGTAGTCGGTGTGTGCGTAGAGTTGTACGTTGTTGGCGAGCCAAATGGAAAGAGGAACTATCGGAACAGCGGTCCGCGCGCGACACGGCGGTGCTGCGAAATGATGCAGGTGTCGTTCACGTTTCTGCCGAAGTGCTTGCTACATCACCTCCGAGGTCCGCACCATGAAGAGCTTGCACATCATCGTTGCCGTCGTTGCCATCACCGCCGGTGTCTCCGGCTGTTTTGGGCCCAGCGCTAGCGAAAGGGCGTTAGAGCAAGCCTGGCGCGAGCGCCTGGCAGTCGCCGAGGCGATGTTCCAGGAGCGCTGCAGAAAGGCTGGGGTAAAGATCTAGCGCACGGCAGAGAATGTTGAAGGAGTCTTCCTGCTGAAGCTGCGGCCGAGGGAAATCAACTATGGCGATCAGTTTCGCCTGGATGATCCGTATGGCTCAGATCTGGGCGGCGACGGGTACATCATGAGCTTTCTGCGCGGAAGCTACCAGGCCAACACGCGGGAAACCCCCGCTCCAGGATCGCCGCCACGGCTGGGCTATTGGTACGTTGAGGCGGTGCACGCCAAGGATGGCAAACGCTATCGCTACACGGGACGCATTGAAGAGCCGTGGCAATTCGACAAGTCGTATT
>CAYQWK010000653.1:0-2938 GCA_964420805.1 uncultured Bifidobacteriaceae bacterium
TCGCACGACCAGGCCCAGGAGTTCATCCAGTTGCAAAACACCAACAACTTCGCCGTGGACATCTCCGGCTGGCGCATCGAAGGCGGCGTCGAATTCACCTTCCAACCCGGCACGGTGATTCCCGCCAACACCAACCTTTACGTATCCCCAAACGTGCGTTCCTTCCGCTCGCGTACCGTTTCGCCGATGGCCAACCAGCGCGCTTTCGACTTCGGCGGCTATTCCGGCCAACTCTCGGCGCGCGGCGAGGCATTGCGCCTCATCAACCGCGCCGGGCTCACTAACGCAAACATCGTTTATCCCGGCGCACCCAGCCCGGCACAGCAATTCCTGCGCGTGACCGAGATCATGTATCATCCCGGCCCGACCAACCTCGCCTCGCCTTACCCGCAGGAGGATTTCGAGTACATCGAACTGAAGAATATCTCGACGAACGTGAACTTGAACCTGGTCGGCGTGCATTTCGCCAACGCCGTCGAGTTCACTTTCACCGCCCTCAGCGCGGTCACGAACCTCGCGCCCGGCCAGACCGTGGTGCTCGTCCGCAACCCCGCTGCTTTCGTCCTGCGTCACGGCGCCGGAGCCACCATCGGGGGAACCTTCATCGGCAACCTCGAGAACTCCGGCGAGCGCGTGCAACTGCTCGATGCGGCGAACGAGGAGGTCCTCGACTTCAGCTACAACAATTCCTGGTACCCGGTCACCGATGGCCTCGGCTTCTCGCTCGTGGTCGTGGACGAGTTCGCCGCGCCCGACAGTTGGAATTCCCGTACCAACTGGCGTGCCAGCGCCTTCGACGTCGGCTCGCCCGGGACAAACGATCCCGCGCCCGTCGCCTTCGCTCCCGTGCTGGTCAATGAGGTTCTCGCCTCCAGCGGCATTGCCAGCCTTGATGCGGTCGAGTTGTGGAACCCCGGCACCAATTCCGCCGATATCAGCCACTGGTTCATCAGCGACGATTTCTTCAAACCCAAGAAATTCCGCGTGCCAACTGGCACCGTGCTGGCCCCCGGCGCGTTCATCTCTTTCGACGAGTCTCACTTCAACACCGTGCCGGGCTTGGAAACCAACTTTGCATTCAACGCCATGGGCGATGATGTGTTCGTATTCTCCGCCGATGCCGACGGACACCTCACCGGCTATTTCCACGGCTTCCATTTCGGCGCCTCCGATCCGGAGGTCTCCTTCGGCCGCTACATCAACAGCGTCGGCGAGGTGCAGTTCGTCGCGCAGCGACAAAACACCTTCGGTGCGACCAACGCCGGCCCGCTCGTCGGCCCGCTTGTCGTCTCCGAAATCATGTATCATCCGCCCGACCTCGGCGGAGCGGACGACTCGGTGAACGAATACGTCGAAATCCAGAACATCAGCACCAACAGCGTGCCGCTGTTCGATCCCACCGCGCCCACGAACACCTGGCGGCTCAAGGACGCGATCAGCTATAACTTCCCGACCAACGCCTCGGTGCCGCCGGGCGGCTTCCTGCTTGTGGTTGGCTTCAACCCGACCAACGCAACCACCCTCGCCGCCTTCCGCGCCAAATGGGGCGTTGACACCAACATCCCTGTGTTCGGCCCGTGGTCCGGCCAACTCGACAACTCGACGGACAACGTCGAAGTCGCCCACCCTCAGGCCGTCACCACCAACGGCTTCGATTACGTCCTGGTGGATAAGGCGGATTACTTCGATGCCGCGCCCTGGGACGCAGGAGCCGACGGCATCGGTGCGGCGTTGCATCGCATCGTCGCGGACGCCCACGGTAATGATCCGACCAACTGGCTCGCCGCCATGCCGACTCCCGGCGCGGGTTTCATTGGCGGAGCCGCCCCGGTGATTCTCAATCACCCCACGAACGTGATCGTCGTGCGCGGCAGCAATGCCACTCTCTCCGTGGTCGCGTCGAACGCCCCATTCCGGTTTCAATGGCGCTTCAACGGCGCGAACATCGACGGCGCTACGAACGACACGCTGGCCTTGAACAACATCCAACTCGCGCAGACCGGTGATTACAGCGTCACCGTCCTCAACGGCGCGGGCGTCGCCTTCAGTTCCACCGGCCACGTCACGGTCGTCCCACCGGTCACCATCACCGTCCAGCCTGCCGCGCAGCAGATCGTCCTGACCGGCACCAACGTTGCGCTCGCCGTCACCGCCACCGGCAACGGCACGTTGCGCTATCAATGGGCGCTCGCCGGTGTCGCCATCCCCGGCGCCACGAATGCGAGCCTCACTTTCACCAACGCCCAACTGACGAACCACGGCATCTACACCGTGACCATCTCCGACGATTACACCTCCGTCACCAGTTCGAACGCGCTGGTCTTCCTGAGCGTCCGGCCGGGCATCCCAGTGGCCCCGCCGACCTCCGTCACCGTGGTGCAAGGGGGCAGTTACACCCTCTCTCTCACCGCCACTGGCGCTTGGCCTATGTCTTTCCGCTGGCTGGTCAACAGCCTGAGCGTCTCCAACCTCGTCGCCACTGCGCTTCCCCAGTCCGTCGTGATCACCCGGACCAATGCCGGCGTGATCTACTATCATCCGAGCACCATCGGCGCCTCCGGCACGCCCTGCACCGGGACCATCACCTTCACCAACCTTCAGACCAATACCACCGCCCGCGCCGCCGTCACCAACCTCGCCGGAAGCACCTCGACCGGCACCCTCACCATCAACGTCCTGCGCGACAGCGACGGCGACGGCGTGCCCGATGTCTGGGAGATCGCTTACGGCATGGACACCAACAGCGCTGCCGACGGCCTGCTCGACTTCGACAATGACGGGATGATTAACCGCGACGAATACTTCGCCGGCACCAACCCGACCGATGCAGCCAGCGTCCTGCGGGTGTTCCTGACGCAAACGAACCTCGCCGCGCCGCTGCAGTTCGATGCGCAGTCGAACATCACCTATACCATTCAGTACCGAACGAACTTCGACG
>CAYQWK010000654.1:0-2935 GCA_964420805.1 uncultured Bifidobacteriaceae bacterium
CCGACGCAGGCCAACTATGTGCAGCGCGCCGGCCGTGCCGGGCGGAGCACGGGCAACGCGTTGCTGATGACCATGGCGGCCAGCCGGCCGCATGACCTGTTCTTCTGGGAAGAGCCCAAGGAGATGATGGCGGGCAGTGTGGACGCGCCTGGGGTCTTCCTCAACGCGTCCGCGGTCCTGGAGCGTCAGTTGACGGCCTTCTCCCTGGACTGCTGGGTCCGGGAGGCCGGCAAGTCTGCGTCCATCCCCGGCGAGATCCGTTCAGTGTTCAACGCGATCCGCGGGCAGGCCTTGTCGAAGTTCCCGTACCCGTGGCTGAACTTTGTGGAGCAACGCAGGGGCGAGCTGTTGGACCGCTTTGTCCGTCTCTTCAATCAGGCGGATCGGAACCCGCTCACGCAGTCGACCCAGGATTGGCTGTCAAAGTTCATCAACGGCAGCAAGGACCAGCCGGGCTCCCTGGGCTGGAAGATCATCGACAAGCTCAACGGCATCGCCAAGGATGTCGATGAGCTGAAGCGCCAAATGGAGCGAACGAAGAAGGAGATCGAAAAGCTCCAGGCACTGGCTGTGCGCGGTGAGGAAGACGAGGCCGAGTTGGTGCGCCTGATGCAAGAGCGAACGGCGCTTTCGCGCCTGGTGGGCAGCATCGAGGGCAAGGCCACGCTGAACGTCCTGACTGATGAGGGACTGCTGCCGAACTACGCATTCCCGGAGCAGGGCGTGTTGCTGCGCTCCATCATCGTTCGCGAGGCTAAACCTGGTGGCGGTGCTCCGGACCCGCTGACCTTCGAGTACGAGCGGCCAAGTGCCTCCGCAATCACCGAGCTGGCACCCAACAACACCTTCTATGCCGAAGGGCGGCGGGTGGTGGTGAACCAGGTCGATGTCTCGAAGATCAAGCCGGAGGCCTGGCGCTTCTGCCGGCAGTGCTCGTACACCGAGCCACTGTCGTCAGGCGACCACCACGCCAACTGCCCACGCTGCGGCGACACCATGTGGCGCGACAGTGGCCGGGTGCGTGAGATGCTGAAGCTCACCACCGTGTTCGCCCGCACGCTGGATCGCGAGAGCCGTATTGCGGACGACTCAGACGAACGCCAGCGTGGCTTCTATGTTCGCCAGGCGCTGGTCGACAGCCCGCCCGATGCGGTGCGGGACGCCTACGTGATCGACAAGCCGGAGTTCCCCTTCGGCTTTGAGTTCCTGGACAAGGTGACCTTTCGGGAAGTGAACTTCGGCGAGCAGGCGCCCGATGCGTCGCCGATGACCATTGCCGGCGCCGAGATGAACCGTCCGGGTTTCAGCATCTGCCCGGAGTGCGGCACGATCCAGCGACGCCGCAAGGCCGAGGAGATTTACCGCAACCACGCGCCGTACTGCTCGAAGCGCAAGGACCCGGAAGCGACCGCGCAGCAATGCGTGTTCCTCTACCGTGAGTTCGCAAGTGAGGGGATCCGGCTGTTCCTGCCGGAGGTGGGGTTTGGCGATACCGAAGAGCGGCTGCTGAGCTTCGTTTCAGCGCTTGAGCTGGGGCTCACGAGGCGCTTCCGCGGAGCGGTAGACCACCTGCGCATCGCGCTGGACATCCGCATGGCGGCGGGCCAGGAGATTCCCCGCTGCTACCTGGTGATCTACGACAGCGTGCCCGGGGGTACCGGATACCTGAAGGAACTGATGCGAGCCCCCGAGCCGCTGCTGGAGGTGCTGGAGCTGGCGCTTCAGGCGCTGAACGAGTGCGTTTGCAACCAGGATGCCGAGGCAGATGGCTGCTATCGCTGTGTGTACGCGTACCACAACAGCTATGACCGGGAATCGATCTCGCGCCGGATTGCGCAGAAGCTGCTGGGCGAGGTGGTTCAGCACAAGGCGTCACTGAAGCAGGTCGCCAACCTCTCCGGCGTACAGACCGGGAACCAGCTCTTCGACAGCACGCTGGAGAAGCGTTTCGTCGAGGCGTTGCGTCGCGAACACGGTGGCAAGCGCTACAGCCTCACCGAGGTGTTGTTCAAGGGCAAACCGGGGTATCAACTGCAGGCCGACACCCGTCGCTGGCGGGTGGAGCTTCAGGTGAATTTGGCTGATGGCGACGGCGTGGTCGTCGCCTGCAAGCCGGATTTCGTGTTCTGGCCTGACGATGGTGTCGATGACCTTCCGATCGCCGTCTTCCTGGATGGGTGGCAGTTCCACAAGGATTCGATTCCAGCCGACCTGGCCAAACGCATGGCGGTGGCTAAGAGTGGGAAGTTCTCGGTCTGGACGCTGACCTGGGACGACATCGAAACCGTGCTTCAGGGCAAGGACTCAGCGACGCCTTCGCCGTGGCCAACATTGCTGGTCGATGGCGGGGGGAATGTTGTGCCGAAGATGTGCGAGGCGCAGGGCCTACCGGCTGCGGTGAACGGGTTCAAGTCGCTGGCCCCCTTCATTCAGCTTCATCAACGGCTGAGTGACTGGCGCTTTGAGGACATGCGCAGGCTGGGTGTCGCGCTGGCGATCGGCCAGGTCATGCCGCCGGGCGATGCAACTGTGTTGGCAACGATGCGTGAAGGTGCCTACTGGCACCGGCTGGAAGAGTTGTCTCTGCTGCCGGACCACAGCAAGCATCGGCTCGGCGTTCGTCAACTGGGGAGCGTGGTACGACTTGCTGTCGGAAGTTACCCAGAGCATCTTGGCGAGTTGATGAAGGGAGCGGGCGCAGCACAACACGAGCCGATGCTGGTGGCCGAGTGGGTTCCCGACGCGGTGCCGGAGGCCGAGCGCCAGGCCCGATGGCAGCAGCTTTGGCAATGCTTGAACCTCTTGTTGCCTTTGCGGCACATGTGGGCAGGCTCGGACGATATGCCGGGCCTGGAGAGTTTTCCGAACGCACCACTAATGCAGCTGCCGGCCACCGGCCTGCCGCTCGGCCTGCTGCCCTCCGCCGACTACAGCC
>CAYQWK010000655.1:0-2927 GCA_964420805.1 uncultured Bifidobacteriaceae bacterium
CGGCAACACCGGGGGCCAGGCGGGCATTTCCATGGACGCGGAGGGTTCGCCGAAACTGGTGGTGCGGGACAGTGGGCAACGCGTTGCCGTGCTGCTTGGGTCTGATGAGCAGGGCGGAACGGTTGCCGTGAATGACAACGCCGGCCAGCTCGCCGCCGTGATCGATGTGGACGGCAGTCTGGACAAACCCGCCGGACGCATCGGCGTGGCAGGCGCGGGTGAATCGCTGCGCTCGGTTCTGAGCGTGGACGCGGAGGGGCAGGGCATCGCCTCGGTGTTTGGAGCCAACGGCGAGCAACGCGCGGCCATGTTTGCGCAAAAAGCCGGCGGCACTTTCCACAGTTTCGGCCCGGAGAACACCGCGCTGGCCGTCTTTGGCGGCACCGAGCACGGCGGCGCGTTGACGATCAACAACGACCTTGGAATTTCCCGCGCCGCCATCTGCGTGCACCGGGATGGGGGGCAGCTTCAGTTGCACTGGGCGGGTGCGCCGGTCGCCACGCTGTCGGCGCAGGAAGAGTGCGGGATGCTTTATCTTTCGGACTGTGACGGCGAAATCCGGACGCGCCTGCCGGAAGGGGAGCCGCCCTGGGATGCATGAGGGTGGGCGGGTGAACCGCGGAATGGTTTGACCGGAATCAGTTTCGCGCGCGGACGGGCTTTTGTGGTGGGCCGGGTTGGGGCACCTTCGCCCTTGTGGGCTGGCGTAGAAACCTTTGACACGCGAAGCGCCAATGGTAGCGTCAGCCTCGAAATCGCCCCGCGAGGGTGCGGTTTCTTTTTTGTCTTAGCAGGAATTATTTTTGAATCTGACAGGTGAACTGACATGAGCGAATCGAGCGCGGCCGTGGTGGGCGGCCCCCAAAAAATCACCCGCATTTCCGAGGCCGTCATCCGTATTGCCGGCAACTCGCAGGACGGCATTCAGGCAATCGGAGGGTTTCTGGCCCGGTTGGCGGGCCGGAGTGAACAGGACGTCATGACGTTCATGACCATTCCGTCGACGATCTCCGGCGGGCCTTCGATCTTCCAGGTGCGTATTGGCACGGGCGAGGTGCTGAGCGCCGGTGACGAGGCCGACATGCTGTTGTGCTTTTACCAGCACAGCTACGAGGATCACATCAAGAGCCTGAAGCTCGGCGGCGTGGTGCTTTACGATTCCGACCATGTGACCCCGAAGCCGGAATGGCAGGACAACTACCGCCATGTGGGCGTGCCGATTTCGAGCCTCACCGTCGAAGCCGTCGGCGGCACCGGACGCGACAAAGGCAAAAACATTTATGCGCTGGGTCTGCTTGCGAAGATTTACGACTTGAACATCCCGAAGCTGACCAAGCTGATTGAGGAGCGTTTCACCGGCAAAGACACAAGCGTGGTTGCCAACGCGCTGACGTGTTTCAACGCTGGTTACAGCCGCTCTCTGGAGAACCTGCTCAAGACCTACCAGTTCGACCCCGCGGACACGAAGTCGCGCTCGCAGGTCGTGATGAATGGAAACGAGGCGATCGCCTTCGGCTTGATCGCCGCCGGGGTGCGTTTCGGCGCCGCGTATCCCATCACGCCGTGGTCGGATATCATGGAGATTCTCCGCCGCGAGTTGCCCAAATACGGCGGCTCGTTCATCCAATGCGAGGATGAGATCGCTTCCATCTGCATGGCCATTGGCAGCAGCTACAGCGGCCGCGTGGCCGTCACCGGTTCCAGCGGTCCCGGCATCGCGCTGAAGACCGAGGCGCTCGGCTGGGCTGTCATGGCAGAAATGCCCCTCGTCATCATTGATGTCCAGCGCGGCGGTCCATCGACGGGCATGCCCACCAATGTGGAGCAATCAGACCTCAACATCGCCTGCTTCGGCGGCCACGGTGACGCGCCCCGCGTTGTCATCGCGCCCTCCAGCGTCGAGGACTGTTTCTACAGCGCCATTGAGGCGGTGAACATCGCCCGCAAATACAGCACCCCGGTCATTCTCCTCACCGACCAGGGCATCGCCACGCGCATCGAGGCCTTCGAGGAACCGAACCTCGAGAATATCTGCCAGGACATCTCGCCCGACCTTTCGCCGGTCGCGGATCACAAGCCCTACGACCTCTCCGCACCGGATGGCGTCACGCGCCACCTCGCGCCGGGCACGCGCATCGTCAGCGGCAAATATCCCATCGCCACCGGTCTCGAACACGACGAGTACGGCCATCCCACCGGCTCGCCCAAGCTGCACCAGCAGATGACCAACAAGCGCCGCAACAAGCTGCGCAAACTGGCCTGGGATTTTCCCAAGCCCAAAACTTACGGCCCGAACGAAGGCCAGGTTCTGCTCGTCACCTGGGGTTCCAGCCAGGGCCCGGTGCGTGAAGCCGTGGACCGCGCCCGCGCCATGGGCGACGCCGTCTCCGCGCTGCACATCAAATACATCAACCCGCTGCCCAACGGCCTTGAGGACATCTTCCGCGGTTTCCGCCATGTCTTCGTGGTCGAGTTGAATGACGAGGGCCTCTACGGCGCCGGCCAGTTCGCCAGCCTCCTGCGCGCGCGCTACGCGGACCCCAAGATTCGCGGCATCAACAAATCCGACGGCCTCACCTGGAAGGTGAAGGAAATCCTCGAACGCACCCGCCAGTTGGTGGCCAACCCGTAACTCAAGACTTCAACATCTCACGACCATGAGCGAAATCGCCATTCCCTTTGCCACGCTGCCCCGCACGGGCAACTTCCCAATCACTCCCATCGCGCCGATTCCCGACTCCGAGCGCAAGGGCCTCACCAAGAAGGAAATCGCCGCCGACCACCCGACGTGGTGCCCCGGCTGCGGTGACTTCTCGGTGCTCGCGCTCTACCTCAAGCTCATCGAGAAGCGCAAAATCTGGCACGAAAAGGTGACCACCGTCGCCGGCATCGGCTGCTCCAGCCGCTTCCCCTATTTCGTCCAGGCC
>CAYQWK010000656.1:0-1721 GCA_964420805.1 uncultured Bifidobacteriaceae bacterium
GTTTCCTCAAACCATTCCACCCCGCCCTCGGTAACATTCTTTTTGAGTCAATTCGCCGCGCATGGTTTCACGCACAAAGCTTTGCCATCCCCGTTCCCGCTCTCTATAAACCCGGCGCGTTTTATGAGTTCATCCGCCCAGTCGGCATCCAAAGTTTTCAAGAAGCTGCTCGTCGCTAACCGAAGCGAGATTGCCATCCGCGTCTTCCGGGCCGCCACCGAACTGGATCTTCGCACGATTGCCATCTATGCGCAGGAGGACCGCCTGAGCGTCCACCGGTTCAAGGCTGACGAGGCGTACCTCGTTGGCGCGGGCAAGGGGCCGGTTGCCGCTTATCTCGACATCAATGGTATCGTCGCATTGGCTAGGGAGCATGGCGCTGATTTGATCCACCCGGGCTACGGCTTTCTCAGCGAGAACGCCGGCTTCGCCCGTGCCTGCGCCGCCGCCGGCATCACCTTCGTTGGGCCGCGGCCGGAGTTGCTCGACATGATGGGCGACAAGACGGCTGCTCGCGCGCTCGCGCAGAAGCTGAACATCCCGACTTTGCAAGGCACGGAGAATCCGATTACTGACCGCGACGACGCGCTCAAAATCGCGAAGGAGATCGGCTTTCCGCTCATCATCAAGGCCGCGTTCGGCGGCGGCGGGCGGGGAATGCGCGTGGTCCGACAGGCTTCCGACTTGGCTGGCCTGCTTGACGAGGCACAGGCCGAGGCAGGCCGCGCGTTCGGGAACTCCGCGGTCTTCCTCGAAAAGTACATTCCACGCGCCAAGCACATCGAGGTGCAGGTGCTCGGAGACAAGCACGGTAACGTGCTGCATCTCCACGAACGCGATTGCTCCGTGCAACGCCGCCATCAAAAGGTCGTCGAGATCGCGCCCAGCATTGGTCTCGACGATCATGTGCGCCAGGAGCTTTGCCTGGCCGGCGCGCGCATCGCCAAGGAGATCGGCTACGATAACGCCGGCACTGTCGAGTTCCTCTACGACCTCGACCGCAATGACTGGTTCTTCATCGAGATGAACCCGCGCATCCAGGTCGAGCACACGGTCACCGAGGAGATCACCGGCATCGACCTGGTCCGCGCGCAAATTCTCATCGCGCAGGGACACTCGATGTTCAGCCCGGCGGTTGGCCTTCCACAGCAGGACAAAGTGCCGCGCATGGGCTACGCCATCCAAAGCCGCGTCACCACCGAGGATCCGGAAAACAAGTTTACGCCGGACTACGGCAAGATTCTGACCTACCGCAGCGCTGGCGGCTTCGGAGTGCGTCTCGACGGCGGCATGGGGTACGGCGGTGCGGTCATCACGCCGTTTTACGATTCGCTGCTGGTCAAGATCACGGCCTCGGGCCAGACTTTTCCCATCGCCTTGCATCGCATGGATCGCGCGTTGCGGGAGTTCCGCATCCGCGGGGTGAAGACCAACATTCCGTTCCTCGAAAACCTGATTGCCAACGAGACCTTCCGCTCCGGCCGGGCGACCACGACGCTAATCGACACCACACCAGAGCTGTTCCGCTTTGCTCCGCGCCGCGATCGCGCCACCAAGCTCCTCACTTTTCTCGGCGACGTCATTGTGAACGGCAATGCGCATGCGAAGGGCCATCGACTCTCCGGCCCGGCGCCACAGATTGCCGTGCCGGAATACGACCACAAGGCCACGCCGTCCAAGGGCACGCGTTCGCCAGTCTTGACTTCAATCTCCTCGCCGAC
>CAYQWK010000656.1:1731-2908 GCA_964420805.1 uncultured Bifidobacteriaceae bacterium
GTCCAAGGGCACGCGCGATTTGCTGCTCGAACTGGGTCCGAAGAAATTCGCCGCCTGGGTGCTCAAGCAGAAGCGCCTGCTCGTCACCGACACCACGTTCCGCGACGCGCACCAGTCGCTCATGGCCACGCGCGTGCGCGGTTACGACATGCTGGCTGTGGCCGGCGCCGTTTCGCGTCGCGCGCCGGAGTTGTTCTCGCTGGAGATGTGGGGCGGGGCTACGTTCGACACGTCCATGCGTTTCCTGCGCGAGGATCCCTGGCAGCGCCTTCGCATGTTGCGCGAGCGCGTGCCGAACATCTGCTTCCAGATGCTCTTCCGCGGCTCGAATGCCGTCGGCTATTCCAATTACCCCGACAACGTCGTTGCCGGCTTCGTCAAGCACTCTGCCGCGGCGGGCATGGACATATTCCGCATCTTTGATTCGCTGAACTACCTGCCGAACTTGAAGGTGGCCATGGAGTCGGTGCAGGACACGCACGCGGTTTGCGAGGCCGCGCTTTGCTACACTGGCGACATCCTCGATCCCGCGCGCAGCAAGTATTCGTTGAAATATTACGTGAAGCTGGCGAAGGAGCTTGAGCGCATGGGCGCGCACATGATTGCCATCAAGGACATGGCCGGCCTTTGCCGCCCTTACGCCGCGCACGCACTGGTCAAGGCGCTCAAGGAGGAGATCGGCCTGCCCGTGCATTTTCACACCCACGACACCAGCGGCATCAACGCTGCCAGCGTGCTCAAGGCCGCCGACGCGGGCGTGGATGTCGTCGATCTCGCCATTGCCTCGATGTCCGGCTCGACCAGCCAGCCGAACCTCAACTCCGTCGTTGCCGCGTTGCAAAACACGCCGCGCGACACCGGCCTGAACCTCGATTCTCTCAACCAGTTCTCCGATTACTGGGAGGCGGTCCGTGAACTCTACGCCCCGTTTGACACCGCGCCTAAATCCGGCAGCGCCGAGGTTTATCTGCACGAAATGCCCGGCGGCCAATACACGAACCTCAAGGAGCAGGCCGCCAGCATGGGGCTCGCGCATCGCTGGCACGAGATCGCCCGCTGCTGCGGCAAGGAGGCGGACACGGTGTCGGTGCCCTGGGGCAAGGCCAACCGCGCCGAGGACCTGACCCGGGCCCTGGCCACCGGCCAGTACGACGCGGTGGCCAGCACCCACAACGAG
>CAYQWK010000657.1:0-2896 GCA_964420805.1 uncultured Bifidobacteriaceae bacterium
CGTGAAGCTGGCGGAGTTCCACGTCGGCAGCGATGGCTTCGCGAAGTTGCGCGGCTTCAGCGGGCGAGAGTTCACCGAGCAGCAACGCGGTAAGCCGCGCCTCGCGCTCGTCGTTGGGGAGGTTCGTGGGACTGGAGTTCATGGCATCACCCCGTTTCTGGTGAGTTCCGCGCCCACGGTCTTGAGCGCGTGATGAAGAAGGTATCCGACGTGACCGACCGTCAGGCCGGTGCGCTCGCTCATCTGCTGGTAGGAAAGGTCCTCGTGGAACTTCAGCCGGATCAATTCGCGGCTGCGCTCGTCGAGGGTGTTCAAGCTGAGGCGGACGAGACCGACATGCTCGATCCGGGCCAGTTCCTCGTCGGGTAACGGCCGGGGATCGGCGGGATCTTGAGCGGCGGGCGATTCGTCATCGGCGGCGGGATGGAGCGGAACCACCTTGCGATCACGGCGAAGCTGGTTGAGGGCGAGATTATGAACCGCGCGGTAGAGCCAGCGGCGCGGCTCGCGCACCGAATCAAACTCGGCGTGCAACCTCGTGAATGCTTCCTGGACAACGTCTTCAGCCATGACCGGCACTTTCAGGAGCCGCAGGGCATAGGCGAGCAACGGCGCCTCAAGGGCGAGGAACACGGCCTCGATGGAGTGGAACTCCACGACCCCGTCCCCGCCTGATTGCGCTTCAGCCATGTCTGTGACCAGAACCTTTTCGGGCTGACTCACTGCGTTTCGCCTATGCGTTGCGACATCTGCCGGTAATGACACTGAGAGAACAGGTTTCTTAGACGAAAGTTTCAGGGCAAGGCTCCGGGCGACAGGCCGGGTTCAACGCGAGGCGGCGGCGTGCGCCATTCCTCCCTTGCCTGCCCGGACCCTGCGCCTACACTGCGCCAATGCGAACCATTTTTTTCACCGTGGCACTCGTGTTTTGCACCGTTGGCCGCGCCCAGGTCACGGTGGAACTCTCCATCGATCAACAGCAGGTGTTGCGCAGCGAATCCCTGCCGGTTCGGATCAAGATCAGCAATACCTCGGGCCAGACGTTGAAACTTGGAGGCGTGCCGGAATGGTTGACGTTTTCAGTCGAAACGCGCGAAGGAAAGGCCATGTCCAAGGCCGGGGAATTTCCGCTGCCCAAACCGTTCACCCTGGAAAACGCGCGATCGGTGTCGCTGAAGGTCGATCTGATGCCGGCGTTCAACCTGTCCGAGGCCGGACATTACGCGGCGACGGCGCGGTTGCGAGTACCGCAATTGGAACAAGAGATCATCTCCGATCCGAAGCCATTCGATGTGATCACCGGGCTAGAATTGTGGAAGCAGGACTTTGGTGTGCCGGGCCGGACACCGCCGGAGATGCGCCGTTATTCGCTGGTGCAGGCGACCTTCTTGAAGCACCAGCGGCTTTATTTGCGACTGACCGGCGCGGAGGACAGCCATGTGATCCGGGTCACTCCGCTTGGCGAAATCGTATCATTCAGCCACAACACCGTGGAACCGGTATTCGACAAGATGAACCAGCTTCATGTGCTGTTTCAGTCCGGGCGAAACACCTTCGCATATTGCGTGATCACACCAGACGGTCACCAACTCATCCGGCAAACTTACGAGCAGCCCATGCAAGCCAGTTCGCGGCCGCACCTGAAACTTCAAAGTGACGGACGCGTGCTGGTGGTTGGAGGACAGCGGCGGGTTTCCCCAACTGACGTTCCACCGCCGGATTTCGCGGGCACCACCAACATGGTCCCGATGAAATAGCCGGGAATTTTTGTTCCCCCAACTTCTGAATTTGACAGACAGGGGCGCTCCGCCGCGCGGGGAGACGCCGCACAAAGCGCGCGCGGCGGGCGCCAAAATCAAACTGCGTTCTACGCGACCTTCCGGTGCAACCGCGCCATCTCCAGCATCTTTTCCACGGCACCGGCAAAATCCTCCACTACGAAGTCATGCGGCACCTTGCCCATGAACGGCGATTTCACAATGTAGGACAGCGCGCCGACAATCCGGGCCGCTTCGGCGTCCTGCCACCGATGGCTTATGACCGTGGAAAGGCCAAGTTCGAGGTGGAACTTGAAGGCCGACTCGTGCATCAGGCCTGGACGCGGCTTCCGGCAAGGGCAGCGATCCTCCTCGTCGTGCGGACAAACCAGGATGTCATCAACAGGCAGGCGCGCGCGCATGATCTGATGCATCAAATCCAGTTCGCGGCGCGGCAGGTTGCCACGAGAGACTTCTGGCTGGTTGGTAGTGACGACGACAATGTAGCCCGCCAGCTTGAGCCGCTGGATGGGGGCGAGGGCATCCTCGCGGACATGGAATTCTTCCACACGCAATGGCGTCTTTTGCTGCCCGATAGTTGGTGCGAGATTCAGCAAAACGTCTCGCTCGATGAAAACTCCCGATTTCATGCCTGCCAATAAGCAGGCCGCTGGCCAACTCCAAAATCGCGGCGAAACTCGTGCCGGGCCTAGTCCAAGAGTTCCGTCGCCGAGCTGATCCGGGATTCGATTTCTTTGACGATGGGTTGTGCGCGCACCAGGCCATTTTTCTCCGTTTGGCCGACGAATGTCGTCATCGCCACAGTCACCACACCCACGGTCTCACCATTGCGGTCGTGCAAAGGCATGGTGACCAAAGCGCGTTCCTTGTTCTTCCCAAAGTAAGTCCCGCCCTTAAACAGACAGTCCAACTCCACGCCCCCCCCCACCTCACCGAGTTCCTTCTCGTCATTGGAAGCGACCACACGAGGCGCTTTTTCGCCATTGCGCGCCGCAAAGATTTTCACACCCAACAAGCGCGGATTGGCCGCCATGGCCTCCCTGACTAACCGCTGAGCAAAGCGTTCGCGCGGCGCGAAATTCAGCCGTCCTTCGCTGAAATGCGCCACCGTGTCAGCC
>CAYQWK010000658.1:0-2891 GCA_964420805.1 uncultured Bifidobacteriaceae bacterium
CGCCTGCGACTCGCTCCGCCAAAGTTCCAGCGGGCGAGGCCACGACGGGCACGTAGAGGTTTTCCGGCAGCGCGTCGAGAAATGCATAGCTGCGGTCCAGCGCTGTCGCGTCGAAAACTGTGGCGGGAAAACTCATTCGCTACTCGACTGATTCTTCGACGAGAACCGGCAGTTTCGAGAAACCATCCAGCACAGCTTGCATTCGGTCTTCCAGCTTCTTGGTGTTTCCCCTGGCTTCGTCCAAACTTCGTTTCGCTACAGTCGAGAAGCCCGGTTCAATCCAGAGATTTCCGTCAACCGTCGCAACCAATGAGGCGATATGTTTGTCGAGTCCAGCAACGTGGGATTGGATTCGCTCCAAGTGCTGCTTTGTTTCCGCGCATTTGCCGTCAATGTGATGACGCGAGTAGCGTTGTGCCTCCATCGCTGGGGAGAGCGTTTCCACGTAGAGATTTGATTGTTTCTTCACGTAAGATTTCAGCTTGTTTTGATCGTGTTGAAAATAGGAGTGATAGAACGAATTCCAGAGTTCGTCCTCGGTGTAGCCATCACCTCCGTTTGTGCGGTCGCCGTTTTTATCGGGCGGGGCAAGAAACAGAGGTTTCTTATCGCGAACGTATTGCTTCGGTGTGTCATGCGTGACCAGTTCACCGTCTGCGAGGTAAAGCAATTTTCCATCTTTGTCTCTTTGTTGGCTTTGGGCTGACTTTTGGTCGGAGAGAATTTTCTCTCGGACAGCGACAAGTTTTGTTAGTCGAGAAAGGTCAGTTGTTCCGCTCGCTCCCAACCGCTTCTCATACCACTCCTGCGCCGCTGGTTGTTGCTCCGGTTTTTCCCAAACACAGTGTTGCAGCAGCCAGCAGTCCCAGATGGAGATTTCCTGCCGTCCGTTTGTGAGCGCGGAGGTCTGGATCAGCTTCACGATCTTGCGCCAGCGGCGGTCGGACACGGCAATTTTTTGTTCGGCCAGGAATTTGCGGAATTCCACCAGCAGGGCTTTGACGTCGTCCGGCAGTTTCACCTTGTCCGCCTCGCTCTGGATTTGCACCACGTCCTCGCGCCGTAGTTTCAGCGCGTCGCCGGGCGCTTGGAATCCGCCCGCGCCGCGCAGATCGAGCAGCTCGTTGAAGCCGTCCCCGGAGACGGGCGTGACCTGGTAGCGAAGCAGGAAGCGGTCGTAGAGCGCGGCCAGTTCCTCGCCGTCGGGCAATTCGTTGCTCGCCGCCACGACGCTGATGAGCGGGGTCTTCTTGCGCTCCTTGCCGTTGTCGAATTCGCGCTCGTTGAGCAGCGTGAGGAGCGCGTTGAGGATGGCCGAGTTGGACTTGAAGATTTCATCGAGGAACGCGACGGACGCTTCCGGCAGATAATGCTCGGTCTTGCGCTCGTAGCGGTCCTGCTCCAGCGCCTTGATGGAGAGCGGGCCGAACAATTCTTCCGGCGTGGAGAAGCGGGTAAGCAGGCGCTCGAAATAGGTGGCGTCGTGAAAGGCGTGGCGCAGGCGGCGGGCGAGTTCGCTCTTGGCTGTGCCGGGCGGACCGATGAGCAGGAGGTGTTCGCCGGTGAGCGCGGAGAGCAGGGCGAGGCGGATGGGAGTGTCGCGCTCGATGAGGCCGGTGAGCAGGGAATCGCGGAGAACACGCAACTTGTCGGGCAGGTTGGAGATATTCACGGGTGCGAGAGTATGGCATTGCCGTTCCCCAGTCGAGCAGGCTTCCAATGCCGGCGGATTTCCGGCCGGAGCCGTCTTGTGCGGGATTGGGTGTCTCCAGCCGATGTTTGGGTGAGTTGGCTTGCGGGTGTGCAGGCTTGGGTTGGGAAATCTGTGAGTCTGTTGAGGCTCTTTTCAGACCTCGCCCGATACGCCGCGTGAGGGCACGCGCCCTACAGAAATCGCACGCCAATCCCTGCCTTGCAGGTCGGGCGCCCTCCGCCGGCAGGAGTTTTGAAAGAACCTCTGTTTTGCCAGGTCGAGATTTGGCGGATCGGATTCAGGAAGCGATCTTCCGGATAGGAGTCTCGATGGGCGTGATGGCGGAACCGGAATTCCTGGTCGGAGTCGGTGGTATGTCGATTGCGGAATCGAAATTCCAGCTGGGAGTCTTTGGCTTCGCGTTTGAGGAATCAAAATTCCTGCGGGGATTCTCCGGTAAACGGATTGGGGAATCGTAATTCCGATTAGGACGCTCGGCAACGTGATTCGCGGAATCAGAATTCCGGATAGGAGTCTCGGAACCCGCGTTTGAGGAGGCAGAATTCCTGATCGGAGTCTCGGGCTGCGGATTAAGGAACCGAGATTCCTGTTCCGGCGGACCGACTGGATGATTTGGCAGGGAATCGTGTTCCGCAGGTGCAATTCCCGCCCTTGAACTGTGGTCAATGCGGATGACTGCGAGAAGACACCGGGGTGCCTCTCCGTTCGTTGCGTCGCCACAGAGGGGAGGCCGGAGGCTTTGAATCTAGAAAAAGCAGTTGAACCCACGAAACACACGAAATGACACGAAGAACCGGAGTTTAGAGCGAAACTCAACCTTCACCCGGCGGGTGAGGGGAATTGAATCCCGTCGTGGTCGGCTTCCATGCATCCCTTTCGTGTGTTTCGTGGGCCTCCAACTGCCGTTTCAAGCCCTTCGGGCGTCATTGCGGCATCATCTGACGGCAGGAAACGGAGATGCTCCGTGGACATCGCCCGGAGAAATCACGGAGTTGGCGGATGCGGGGCGGTTCTGGCATGGTGCGGCGTCATGGATGCACCCATTTCTTTGCCGCCGGTTCAGGCGGGTATGCACACGGTGAATGCAGACAAGGTTTTTGCCGCGCTGGCTGATCCGACGCGGCGGCGGCTTTTGATGTCGCTGTCTGACGGGCAGTGGCATTCCGGGCGGTTGGCC
>CAYQWK010000659.1:0-2873 GCA_964420805.1 uncultured Bifidobacteriaceae bacterium
GTACTCGCCAACGCCGTTGTTGATTGAAGCGGGCTCCGAACGGGTGGACCAGCCCAACGCCATCACCTTGGGCGCCAGCAACCCGCTTGACCGAGTGCTGAAGGCCTGCGCGGCGGAGGGTGAGTCTGGGCCGGACATGACTTTGCCCAGTGAGGCCGAGGTGGGCACCATGGCCGCCACCCCGGAGCTCCTGCAGGCGAGCCTGAAGGAATTGGAGCGCCTGCCCCCGAAACCTTTCGACGTGGCGCGCACTGAGCGCGTCTACAACACCAAGCTCCAGTACGTCGACTTCGAGGTAACGGGCTACAAGCTGACGGCACGACGGGTGCAGATCCCTACCGACCTGCTGGTCGGAACCGACAAGACACTGGAGGCGAGACTGCGGAACAGCTTCTCGCTGCTGGAAGGCAAGGAATCGCTGATTGTCCAGATTGCCGATGCAGACCCGGACAGCGGCGAGCCACGGCTCGACAAACAGGGGAAGCCCATGATGGTGAGCTACTCCGAGCTGGCCATCGAGGAAGAACGCAAGAAGATCTACACCGACTTCCTCACGCCGGTGCCGGGTCACGGGCAGCTCATCTCGAAGATGCGGCGCGGAGCATTCGACACCCGAGTGGCGTGGTTCAAGGCGAGGGTGGCGGAGTACACCGTCGCAGTGAAGCAGCAGTTGGACCAGGCCGTGGAAGCGTCGGTCAAGGAACTCACGCAGGCGCTCTTGCCTGGCGTGATGCAACGTCCACCAGCGCGACTGATGAAGCACTCGATGTCTCTCGTGCCTACCGAAGACGACTACCGCGCGGCGGTCGAGACGGAGTTGTCTCAGGCGTTCAACTTGGGCGATAGGTTCTTCCAGCCAACGGTGAGGGTGATCTTTAAGGACCTGACCTACGAGACCATCACCGATGAGAAGTTTGTTGCGCAGCTCAAGAAGCTGTTCCCGGGCCTGGGCCAGCAAGGGTTCTTCGAAGAGCACGACTCGGCGCCTGAGCTTCGATTGGCAGGACATGCCACGAAGCCGGCGCGCTGAAGCGAGGATAGCCAGCCCATGCAGCCTTTGATCGTCGCGCAACAGGTTACACAAGGTGTCGCAGACTTCCTGCGAACAGCATTCCCGTCGACGACGCCCGGCTTCATCGGACTGCTGGAGCGCTTCCTGGAGCAGCGCGACAACATCTTCAAAGGGCCGTACCTCACGGTGCCGCTCCCTTTCAGCCCGGGCCCAAAGCAGAGCAAGCCAGCCTTTCCGTGGCTGTCCGAGGACTTCAAGCCGCATGCCCACCAAGCGAAAGCCTTCCAGCGGCTGGGTGGCGAGGGCGCGCGTTCCACACTGGTCGCCACCGGCACTGGATCCGGCAAGACGGAGTGCTTCCTGTACCCCATCCTGGAGCACTGCCGGCAGGCGCGGGCCGAAGGACGGCCAGGCATCAAGGCCATCATCCTGTATCCGATGAACGCCCTGGCGACGGACCAAGCCGGGCGCGTGGCAAAGACGATCGTCAAGACCGCAGCATTGGACGGGGTGCGTGCAGGCCTGTATGTCGGTGAGACACCCGCGGAGGAGTCGAACACGGTCAGGCAAGTGGACGCCGAGACCTACACCGTGATCACCGATCGCGACACCTTGCGAGCGAACCCGCCGGACATCTTGTTGACGAACTACAAGATGCTCGACTTCCTCCTGCTGCGCGCGGCGGACGGGCCGCTGTGGGCGCATCAGCGCCCAGACACTTTGCGCTACCTGGTCGTCGACGAGCTGCACACCTTCGACGGCGCGCAGGGCACTGACTTGGCGTGTTTGATCCGCCGGTTGAAGGGCAGGCTGGGCGCCGCACCGGGCCAGCTGGTGTGCGTGGGCACGTCGGCCACGCTGGGCGACGGAGGTGGTGAAAGCCTGCTGAACTTTGCGCGAGACATCTTTGGCGAGGCCATGGACGCCGATGCGGTGATCGGCGAGGACCGTGTGCCGGTGGGTGACTACTTGAGCGATGCCGTGGTGGAACACACCATGAGCCCGCAGCCCAGCGACGAGGCAAGCCTGGACCCGGCCAACCACGCCGATCTGGTGGCCTACCTCGCTGAGCAGACCAGGCTGTGGTTTGGTGAGGCTGTGCCGGCTGGCCAGGTTGAAGACTTCGGTTGGCGTTGCGAACTGGGCCAACGGCTGAAGAGCCACTTTGCCTTCCAGAACCTGCTGCGCGACCTGGACAGGCTTGGGCCGAAGTCGGTGCCCGTCGATGACCTGTTGGCTCTGCTTCGCAGGCGCTTGCCAAAGCGGCAGGCTGAATCGGCGGGTGAGGCGGCGGGCGATCGGTTCGTGCTGCTATGGCTGTCAAGCCTGCTGGCTTTGGTGGCGCACGCCAGGAAGCCGGGACACCAGGACTTCTTCCTGCAGGTGAAGGTCGAGATCTGGCAGCGTGAGCTGAGGCGCATGGTGGCCAAGGTGGATGCGCAGCCGGTGCTGAGGCACCACGACGACCTGGGCAAGGCGGACAAGGATCACCAGCACCTGCCAGTGATTCACTGCCGCGACTGCCATGCCACGGGTTGGGGCGCTACGCTGCCCAAGACCAGCCCGAACCAGCTGCAGCAAGACCTGCGACTCTTCTACAGCGCATTCTTCAGCGAGGACGTTTCCACCCGATTTCTTTTCCCCGCGACGCCGACGGCTGACCGTAGGGTGTTTGAGCGCAAACAGGTGTGTCCGCGGTGCGGTTCCTTGCACCAGATGACGCAGAGAGGCTGTTCGCACTGCGGGCACGAAACGCTGCTGGCTGTGGACATCACGGCCAATTTGAAGCAGGGCACTCGCAACGGTGCCCCGTTCACCAAGTCGCACCACAACTGCCCCTATTGCGGCGGGCACAACACCT
>CAYQWK010000660.1:0-2872 GCA_964420805.1 uncultured Bifidobacteriaceae bacterium
GGTCTGGCCCAGGAAGACCTTGCCGAATGGATTGGTGCTGGCGACGGCGTTGGTGTTCATGAACAACTGCGCCACGTCATCACGGCGAATCCAGAATTTGTAGTTGCCGTTCGTCGGCGGCACGAAATATGAAACGGTGCGGCCCAAATAGTTGTCGAACCGGGTGTTGTATGTATCCGGCTGGGTGCCGAAGTACTTCTGGTACCCCACCACACCGGGAACATTGGCGATGTAGGAGAAATTGGGAGAATCAACCGTGACCAAAGGCTCAATGCCGGTCGGGAAGTTGGTCGCCTGGATCAAGCCCGACATCTCAGCGAAACCAGCCTGTTGAATGTAACCAGTGAACAACTCGCTGACCGCCTTGACCTGAGGATCTTGGTTCACGGGGAAGTCCAGATTGGCCAACGGGATCAAACTAGTAACAGCTGGTGCGGTGTTGACGGTTGGGTCCGTCCACATCACGGAGAATCCGTCGCCGCCGTTGTTCTCCTTCATGCGTGCTTCCATGTAGTACCTCTGGCCACCGACGAGGGTGATGTTCGTCCGGGCCGTGATCGTCACCGTGCCGACGGAATAGTTGGCGTTGTTCGCCGTAATAGCCGCAATGAGGTTCAGGTTGGGCGAAGTGACCCGCACTCCGGCGGCGTTAAGGAGTTCGATCTCCGACATCTGCGTGCCGGATGTGCCAGGGCCACGGATGGTCGGGAACGTGATCCGGTAGTACGAGTAAGCCGTGCTGTTGGCAAACGTCGCCACAGTGCCCCAATTATAGCGGCCGGGATCCGTGGCCATGCCGCTGGCAATGCCCGTCGCGATCGTCGTCCACGGTCCAGCCGCGCTGCTTCCGCCTTCCACGGTGACCGTCGCCGGATCACGATCAGGCGTGTCGTTGGCGGCGCGGATGCGCAGGCCGGTCACAATCGCCGGTCCGGCGCCCAACCCGACGGTGACATTCGCACCAGGCTGTGTGGCCGTGCCCCACTTTGTGTTCGGGTCGGTGTCGAAGGCGAACTGCGCGGCCTCGAACGGAGTGAACGGCGCGTTGGGACTGCTGATCGCATCAACCGGATTGACCGCCGTGCCGTTGGTGTTCATGAACAACTGCACCGTGTCGTCGCCGCGAATCCAGAACTTGTAGGCGCCATTGGTGGGCGGCACGAAGTAGGTGTAGGCCTTCACTCCGTAGGCGTCCTGAGAACTGCCAAAGCCGCTGACCGTGTTGAACCCGAACTGATTGCTGAACACGATCAGAGTCGGCTGGCCGTTGGTGTAGAGGTTGGTGACCAACAGACCGCCAATCGGAACCGCCGCTCCGATGTCCTGATAAATCTCCACCACCACCGGCGCGGTGGGGGCGTTGTAGGAACGGAACGTGCGGACGACTGGGGCAATCGTGTTGCCATAAAGATCCTGCACGCCACTGATGGCCACGCTGTTGGTGCCGAGGCCGAGGATGCCGTCCACCTTGAGCACCACCGTGCGGTAGTCGATGCCCAGGAAGGAGGCGCTGAGGACGGTGAGTTGCACGCCCGCCGCGTTGGTCACGGTGTAGTTCGCGACGTTCAACGCGGAGGAACCCACCAATTCGGAGAAGTTGATGACAATGTCCGAAAGCGGGTAGGTGCCGAACGTCGGGGCCAGCTTTGAGTTGGCATCCGTCACGGTGGGCAGATCAATGTCCGCCACGGTCAGGGTGACAATGTCACTGGTGACATCGACCGCGCCAGGTGCCTTCAGGATGCAACGGAACTGCGCGCCGTTGTCAGAAGCCCAAACAACACCCAACGACAGGACAGCGTTGGTCGCGCCGGCGGTGGGCATATTCGTCCATCCGCCCAGTCCGTCGCTGCGCTGCCAGACGCAGGCCAGTTCACCACCCGGGAAGGTCACCCCGTTGGTAACAAATCGGGCCGAGAGATTCGGAATATTGACGTTCTGGCCGGGATACACCGTGGTTAGCTGGGCCGGCTGCGTGTCGATGATGATCTGTGAGCCGGTGTAGCCCGCGAAGTCGCTGACGTTTTCGAATTGGGCTGACTGCGCTTGGAAGTTACGTGCCGCGCAAGAGGCTAGTCCAACAAAGAGCGTCGGCTGCGCGGGAAATGTCTGGAATGGCTGAATCTGCCCGTCATACACCCAGTTGACGCCGTTGGTGCTGGAGTAGCGAATGTAGTTGTTTGCGACCCGGCGGACACGAAGCCAAACATCTGGATGGAACAGCCGCGTGTTCGCACCCCAACCGGTATTACCACCGCCCCATGTCTGCTTGGCGTTGCCCTCGGTGAACTGGCGTAGGGTTCCGCTGCCTTCAGCTATAGGGCCCGGATTGAAGCTGACACAAATGCTGGGGCTCCATGGATCCAAGCTGGGGCGAGCCACAATGCCGGCTTTGGCCGTGAACCGCACTGAATCCATATAAGGCACCCGGGTGATCAGGTCAAAGTCGCCCGTGATCTGCTTGTAGACGAAACGGAAACCGTCGGCTCCACCGGAAATGTCGGCACCGCCGCCGGTGACGATATACTGATTTGGGCCGAAGCTGTAGTTTTCCCCGACCGGTGCCGTAGCCATCGGATTGACATCATACCCGGTCAACCCGGCCACAGTACCTGTCGCCGAGTTCGCGCCACCAATCGCGCCACCGGACAGATCCAGAACGCCAGAGACGGACACTGTGAACGCTCCGGCAATCACACTGGCCGGACTCAGAACGACATAAACCCCTTCCGGCCCCATCGCACCAAGACTGGTTCTGAACACCCGGGCTTGGTCCGGCGCAACACCGTTGATGAGGTAATTCGCTGGATTCGCGGCGGTAACCGGATCCACCGGCTGATTGAACGTCAGGCCGACGGTGGAACCGTCCACA
>CAYQWK010000661.1:0-2869 GCA_964420805.1 uncultured Bifidobacteriaceae bacterium
GTGTCGCTGTCACCATCTCTGCGCCTGCCAATCCCTCCCGCTATTTTCAGATCCGTGGTCGGGTGATTAACATCACCACGGAAGGCGCAGTCGATCACATCGAGCAACTCTCCCAGAAATACCTGGGCAAGCCCTATCCCTGGTTTGGCGGTCGTGACCAGGTGCGTGTTATCCTGACCATCGAGGCTGACAGAATCAGCGGCCAAGGGTAATGCTCAGTTGTGCTGCCATCACCTCGCTTATCATTCGCTTGTTTGCTTAAGCGTTTGATTGCATCCTGTAAAACTGAGCGATGGGCGGTAGAGACGTTCGAGGGAGGACAACATGAATCGCGAGGCGCAGACCGATGCAACCGGTCCCTTTGCCGTCATCGCGCTGGTGGCTTCGGCGGGCGGGTACAGAGCTATCCCCACCCTCCTGCGCGAGCTGCCGGCGGATTTCTCGGTGCCGATCCTGGTCATGCAGCATCTAGCGCCGGACGCCAGCGACACGGTCAAGCTGTATGGGCGCTGGTTGCCGTTTGCTGTGGACTGGGTGCGCACCGGTTCTGCACTGGCGCCGCGCACAGTGTTGGTGTGCCCGCCGCGCGCCTTTGTAGAACTGTTGCCGGACGGAACGTGCGTCGTTGCGCCCGCTGAGCGCGGCGCCGTCGATAAGCCGATGGACCGCTTCCTGGATTCGGTGGCGCGCAGCTTCGGTCCGCGGGCGATTGGGGTTGTCCTCACCGGCATGGGGGCGGACGGCGCCTTGGGCGCGCGCCAGCTCCACTTGGCGGGTGGACGGGTCTTGGTGCAGAGCGAGGCATCCGCTGAGTTTGCCGACATGCCCAAGGCGGCCATCCGAGCGGACGCTGCCGATTTGGTCGTACCGTTACAGGACATCGGCCAAGTCATTGGCGATCTGACCGCCGGCACGCCACGACCGCAGCCGCGCT
Source organism: uncultured Bifidobacteriaceae bacterium (assembly GCA_964420805.1). Classification (GTDB taxonomy): domain Bacteria; phylum Verrucomicrobiota; class Verrucomicrobiia; order Limisphaerales; family SIBH01; genus JANNGC01. The sequence continues at coordinate 935 of CAYQWK010000661.1, forward strand.
CGGAGATCGAGGCCATTCGCCGCGTCTTCGGCGCTGAAGGCCAAGTGGCTACGCTTGCCCGTGAGTTCGATTGGGACGCAACGGCCTTAGGACCAGTGCGCACGTGGTCAGAGACGCTATGCAGCGTAGTTCGCCTGGCCATGGACTCCCCCAATCCGGTCGTGCTCTGGCTGGGGGAGCGCGCCAGCGAGATCGTCAACGACGCGGCGCTCTCGCTGCTAGGCGACTTATTTGCCGGCGGCTTCGCGCAATCTGTCCTTGAAACTGCGCCTGAGCGCTATGCGCGCCAGCGTTCAATTTTTGAGCGGGTGTGGGCAGGGGAGCGCGTGATTCAGCAAGCGTCCCTGGTCCCCATCGTGCGGCAAACGAAGCGTGAGGATGCCTGGTGGGATCTGGCCTACAGCCCGCTTCGGGGGGCGGATGGCCGGATTATGGGCGTTTATTGCGCATGGCAGGAGCGGACCGCCGACGTGCTTGCCGCCCGGCGTTGGCAGCTCCTCAATGGTCTGGCATCCGCCGAGGGCGCTGATAACCGGCGCGCGGCGCTCGTGGGTGCGCTCGCCACGTTGCAGCAAAGCGCCGATCTTCCGTTTGCCGTTACTTACTTGATGGACGTGTTTGGGCAACAAGCGCTGCTCGTCGGCGCCACCGGCGTGGCAGAAGGCAGCGCAATGGCGCCGCGCCAACTGTCCATCCAGGCTACACCTGACGCCCGGCCTTTCAAGCAGGTTGTGGACGAAGGCAGGCCGGTGGTCGTTGATGACCTAGTGGTGTGCTTTGGTGACCAACAGAACGGACAAGACCAGGACACGCCCGTGTCTGCTCTGCTCTATCCCCTGCGCGATCGGGCAGAGGGGCGTGTGACGGGTGTGCTCGTTCTTGGCCTGAATCCACACTTGCCGCTGGATGAACGCTACCACGCATTCTTGACCCTCGTGGGCGAGACGATGGCGGCGACGGTGACCGAATCGTATGCCCGCAAGCGCGAGCGCGAGCGCTTGGAACGCCTTGCCGAACTGGACCGCGCCAAAACCGACTTCTTTGCCAACATCAGCCACGAATTCCGCACGCCGCTTACGCTCCTGCTGGCTCCCTTGGAAGATCTCCTGCACCACCGCACTGCCATGCCTGCACCACTCGGCGACGAAGTTGAAGTTGCCGCGAACAACGCGCGGCGGCTGCGGCGGCTGGTCAACAGCTTGTTGGATTTTTCGCAGATCGAGTCGCGCCGCCAACAGGCAAACTTCGAACCAACCGACCTCGGCGTGCTCACCGCCGATATCGCCAGCGCCTTTCGCAGCGCGATCGAGGCCGCAAGCTTGCGGTTCCGCGTCGAATGTGACCCAACCCTGCAACCGGTCTGGGTGGACCGCGAGATGTGGGAGAAGGTCGTCTCGAATCTGCTTTCGAACGCCTTCAAGTTCACGTTTGAGGGCGAGATCGCCGTAGAGTTGCATGCGCTCTCGCTGCACGCCGAACTGGTCGTGAAGGATACGGGCATCGGCATCCCCGAACAAGAGATGCCGAACCTGTTCAAGCGTTTCCACCGCGTCCGCGGCGCACGGGCGCGCACCGTGGAGGGATCGGGCATCGGCCTCTCGCTTGTGGACGATCTGGTGAAACGGCTGGGGGGCCAGTTGCGCGCCCGCAGCAAGGAGAATAAAGGCACGGAATTCACGATCTGGATTCCTTACAAGGCTGTCCGCACCCCATCCGCACCCAGAGCTACGGCAGAACCGCTTGAGCGCTATGAATTTGCGGGCCAATTGGCAGACGAAGCCTCGCGTTGGCTCCTCAACGCCAACGAAATCCCTATCGAGGTCATGGATGATCTCCTCGGTCCAGCACCGTTGAACGGAGCGACCCAACAAGGCCTGATCCTAGTCGCAGTTGATAATGCTGACATGCGCAATTATCTGCAGCGTCTATTGGGCC
>CAYQWK010000662.1:0-2861 GCA_964420805.1 uncultured Bifidobacteriaceae bacterium
CGTTCTAGGTGCTTTCCTTGGATTCTATGCGGGCTCGGGAGGTCTGGATGGAAACGGCGGGATACCGGACCTAGATCTCTTAGCGGGAATCGATGCTCACCGGTCCATTCTCACGCATTCGTTCCTCGCGGGGGTCGTCGCAGAGGGCACATTGCTCGCCATCGCGGACCTGTCCGCTCAGGTGATGAGCCGCCTGCCAGTGGATCATGACCCGCTTTGGGATGGATTGACGAAGGCGGCAGCGCCGCTGACAGCGTCTCTTTCAACGGGCGCGAGTGCGGGCATCGCCTACCACCTTCTGGTGGACGCGTTCATCCAACCCGCGCCGTACCACAATCTGCCATTTTCCATGCCGATCGAGGCCCATCAGGCCGCAATGGCGGCAAGCGGCGCGGCCGAAGGCGTGGCGGCGGCCGAAGCCGCAAGGGCGCGGGGATCGATTGAGTTCGTTCAAGGTGGCCCGCCCGTCCAATCTGCAGGGCGGAAAGTCGTCGATGGCATCGCCACTGCGGCGACCGCAGCCCAAGCCAGGATGACGGACGGGGCCGACCAATTCCGGAAGTTCTGGCGGGGGCGCCGGGAGGCTGGAAGGAGGTTCACGCGATGACCGCTCAAATTGCCGAGACGCTGCACTACGAGGGGCAGCAGCTATTGATGTGCACTGAACCACTGGGCGACTATTTTGCGCTCGGAGGACAAAATCCTGGGTTCGAGTCGAACTGCACGGCATTGTGGCGCGGCTACATTGGCACCTGGGAGATAGTGGGGGGGCGGCTTTACTTGATCGAGCTACACGGAACACTGGAGGGCGGCGGCGAGGCGTCAGTGGCGACACTCTTCCCTGACTTTTCTGAGCGCGTCTTCGCCCATTGGTACTCCGGCACTATCAGAATTCCGCAGGGAAAGCAGCTTGAGTACGTGCACATGGGCTACGCGAGCACCTACGAACGAGACCTGTTCCTCGAAATTGAGAAGGGAGTCCTTAAGAGGACAAGAGTCCGGCAGAACGGTAAAGCCGCGTCCGCGGATGCACCGGACGGCTACGGAGTCGGGGCGATGACCACATTTTCGCCGAGAGGTAAGGATCGGGAGAATGCGCCTTGATCTATTTGGCTTGGTATCTGGCCCTCGGTGTTGTCGTCCTCGCGGTTATTTTTGTATCTCACCGACTTACAGGGAAGGACGATTCACGGTCATTGAGCGAGTTGCTAGATGCAGTCAGCCCAGAGCGCAAGACGCTTCAATACCGAATTCTTAACAATATCGTAGCCCCGGTGGTCGCTGCCGTATTGGTAGCCGTTGTTTGGCCCGTCGCAATCGCAATGAAAGCCAAGGAAATCTTCTTTAGGAAGCACGACGGGGAAATGCGGAAGGAAAAGAAATTTGCAGTTGCCCAAGATAATTTATTGGAGCAACTGTCCATTACTGAGATAGAACAGCGCGAACGTGTGGTCGATCCAATGAACGCGGTCCCCGATCTCCCGTTCGGACATTTGCATGCTGCCTGGTTGAATTTCATACAGGGTGCTGGGCCAGAGGATGCCATCTGGTCGTTCTCTGCGAACTGGACGAACTCTTGGGGCCGAAAAGAGCTGATGGCAGGGTACGTTGTAGTTCGCGGTCATGCCATTGGCAGGCACTTTCTGACTGTATGGAAGTCGATAGATCCCAACTAGAGAAGCGATATCGGACAAAACTGAAATTGCTAGCGAGCGGCAACTGAGCATGAATTTGTGGTGTTTGATTCCGTACCCGATTTATCGCTACATTCCATGGAGATGCAATGACGGTATTAACATTGAAACGTCATTCCACGACAAGCACCTAAGCGAGTTGACGCCATCGGTTATCGGTGGTTTTGGCACCGCTGAAAACTCTGATGTCGCGTCGTGACGGCAAAAATATTCTTGAAAAGAAATGAACGAACAATGAATTAAGCCGCTTGGTGCCGCCACTGTCTTGCGTGAAATCCGACTGACGCGATGACTCATTGGCTGAGCTAAAATGCGGAATCAGATGGCCGATAGTTGTCGATACATCTCGAAAGCGAGTCATTGTTGAAACGCCGATTGTTCTCGATACATGTAGATAGATAGTGAAAGCCGCGAGAGGGGATGTTTGTCAAAATGACGGTGAATATGTCGGCAAAAATATCGCTTTGGAATACTGCTTCCAAGGCGATCAACGGCTTATCGAAGCCGGTCATTATTGAGTGGGAATAATTACATAGGGTTTCGGTACTATTCGTACCTATCCAGAAAACACGAAAACCCCTTGGTAAAACAAGGGGTTTTCTGTTTTTGACTATTCCTGACTATTCAGGGTAGCCCACTTCTGGAGACGGTATCGGTGACGGTATTGGCATTTCTTGAGACCTTCCGTAACATCGATACCGTCAACATCAAATGGACGCGTTGACGGTATCGTGAAATTCAAAACCAAGTAACCATGCGGGTTTGCTGGCGAAATTAGGGAATTTTGCGTTGACGGTATCGGCGACCAGGAAAGGGCCACCATGCTTACCGATACCCAACTGAAGAATCTCAAGCCGACCGGCAAGTTGTACAAGCTGTTTGATCGTGACGGCCTTTATGTCGCGGTTACCACGTCAGGAGTTGTTTCCTTCCGATACGACTATCGACTCAACGGTCGGCGCGAAACTCTCGTTCTTGGTCAATACGGTCCAGAAGGTCTTACCTTGGGCGAGGCCAGGGAAAAACTGATCGGAGTCAAGAGGGAAATCGCCGCGGGGAAGTCACCGGCAAAGGAAAAGCAGCGTTCGATTCAGAAATCGAAAGCAGCTAAAACTTTTGGTGAATTCTCAACCTTGTGGCTGAGCGAATACCGCATGGCAGACAGCA
>CAYQWK010000663.1:0-2847 GCA_964420805.1 uncultured Bifidobacteriaceae bacterium
CCGTCCGGTTTGGAGGGAGGGGTGGCGCGTTGCGCCATCCCTACCCCTATCCAACAAAGCCAGGGCGCACCGAAATCCTGGGCAAGACGCCAAATTCCTTGTCCGCGCCCCGAGACCTTCCGCATCCTCGCGCGCGATGGCTGACCGGATGATTTCCGACGTATTGACGAAACCGGACGCGGCGCTCGAGGTGACGCTGCGCCCTTCGGTGTTTGCCGATTTCACCGGGCAACCCAAGGTGAAGGAACGCATCGAAATCGCCGTCGAGGCGGCCCGGCAAAGAAAGGAACCGCTGGACCATGTCCTGTTGAGCGGTCCGCCCGGCCTCGGCAAGACCACCATTGCCAACATCATCGCCAAGGCCATGGGCTCGAACCTGAAGGCGACCAGCGGCCCCACCATCGAAAAAGCCGGCGACCTCGCTGGCCTGCTCACCAATCTCGAAGAAGGCGACGTACTGTTCATCGATGAAATCCACCGACTCCAGAAGACCATCGAGGAATACCTGTATCCGGCGATGGAGGATTTCAAACTGGACATCATCATCGACCAGGGGCCGAACGCGCGCAGCGTGCGGTTGAACCTGCCGCGGTTCACGCTCATCGGTGCGACCACGCGCAGCGGCCTGCTCACCGCTCCGTTGCTCACGCGCTTCCCGGTGCGCGAGCGGCTTGATTATTACGATGCCGGGCAGTTGCAACTGATAGCGACCCGCTCGGCGCGGCTGCTGAACATCAGCATCGACGAACACGGCGCAACCCAGATCGCCCGGCGCAGCCGCGGCACGCCGCGCATCTGTAACAACCTCTTGCGCCGAGTGCGCGACTACGCGCAGGTCCGCGCCGACGGCCGCGTGACGGCGGCGATCGCCGATCGTGCACTGGCCATGCTCGAGATCGACGAAAACGGCCTCGACGAAATGGACAAGCGCATCCTTGAGGCAATCATCGTGAAGTTTGGCGGCGGGCCGGTCGGCGTCAGTTCACTGGCCGTGGCGGTGGGCGAGGAACCAGATACGCTCGAGGAGGTTTACGAGCCTTACCTCATCATGGAAGGGTTTCTGAAGCGCACGCCGCAGGGTCGCGTGGCCACTGAATTGAGCTACAAGAAGCTGGGCTTGAAACCCGACGCCGCGAACCAAGGCCGCCTCTTGTAGCTTCGCGGTCTCACGCCGCGAGGGCGGCCAACTGCCCGGCCTGCGCGATCGCACTGCGGACCACTCGCACCAATTCCGGCGGCGCAAAGGGTTTCTGAAGAAAGCAGGTGCAAAGCCCGGCGGGCAACATCTCATCGTCACCCATCGGCCGCCCGCTCATGATCACCAGCGGGATGGATGCTGTTTCCGGGTCCGCGCGCAGACGCGCCGCCACCTCGAAGCCATTAAGGCCGGGCATGCAGCCGTCACAGAGAATCACCGCAGGTTCGTCGCAGGCGGCGATGCGCAAGCCCTCTTCCCCGCAGTCCGCCACCAAAGTGCGAAACCCGCTGCACGCCAGCACAGCGGCCAGCATTTCACGGATTCCCTCATCGTCGTCGATCACCAAGATCTTCGGCGAGTTCTCGTCGGTCCGGTTCATGATTGCTCTCTCTTTCGCCTGCGGTATCGACGGTCGGAGGGCAAACTGAAGAAGTTTCTGCAACAAAATCTCCGGGGCGGATGCCTTATGCATGGCTGGCTTGCCAACTGAGCCTCGCCAGCCATTCTCCCACCATGAAACTCGGTTCCCTCCACGCCCTCGCCATATTCACGACGGTATCACTCGACGCCGCAGCCCCCCTCCGGCTGCACCAGGCCAACGGGCACTATTTTCAATGGCGCGGCCGGCCGGCGATCCTGATCACCTCCGCCGAGCATTATGGCGCCGTGCTGAACCTCGACTTCGACTACGTGACCTATCTGCGCACCATGCAGGCGGAAGGCATGAACCTCACGCGGATCTTCAGTGGCGCGTACGTCGAACCGGCGGGAGCATTCAACATCGCCAGCAACACGCTCGCGCCGGTGGCGGGGCGTTTCCTTTGTCCCTGGGCCCGCAGCACGGAGCCGGGCTACCGCGGCGGCGGCAAATTCGACCTCACCAGGTGGGATGACGCCTACTTCAAACGCCTGCGCGAATTCGTGAAGCAGGCCGGCGAGCGCGGCGTGGTGGTCGAGATGAACCTGTTCTGTCCGATGTACGACGAGGCGCAGTGGAAGCTCTCACCGCAAAACGCCATCAACAACGTGAACGGCCTCGGCAACATCGCGCGCACCAACGTCCACACACTCGACAAGAACGGCGGCCTGCTCGCCATCCAGGAGGCGATGACGCGCAAGATCGTCACGGAACTGAACGGGTTCGACAACGTGTACTACGAGGTCTGCAACGAGCCTTACTTCGGCGGCGTGACGATGGAATGGCAGCACCGCATCGCGGACGTGATCGTTGAAGCCGAGAAGGCGCTGCCCAACCGGCATCTCATCTCTCTGAACATCGCCAACGGCTCGAAGAAGATCACCGATCCTCATCCGGCCATCTCCATCTTCAACTTCCACTACGCTTCGCCTCCGACGGCGGTGGCGCAGAATTACGCGCTGAACAAGGCCGTTGGACTGAACGAAACCGGCTTCAAGGGAACGAACAACACGCATTACCGGATGGAGGCATGGGAGTTCATGCTCGCGGGCGGCGCGCTCTACAACCACCTCGACTACTCGTTCGTGGCCGGGCACGAGCGGGGCGATTTCATCTATCCGGCCACGCAGCCGGGCGGCGGAAACGCGGACCTGAGAAGGCAGATCCGATTCTTGCGCGAGTTCATCGAGGGTTTCGATATTTTCGATTTCTCGGTAAAAATGGAGTCTAT
>CAYQWK010000664.1:0-2847 GCA_964420805.1 uncultured Bifidobacteriaceae bacterium
TCTGGTAAAGCAGGCCGAGCAGGTCCGAAACCTCGAAATACTTCTCCGGCGCGGGATTGAACGGAGTCACCACCTTGTTCATGCCCGAGGCTTCCAAGTCTTCCGCCGCCTTGGCCACGAACCACGCCACCTTCGACGCGCTGTCCGCGCCGCCCGTTTGGAGCAGAAAATATCCCGCCACCTGAATGAACAACGCGAACACGAGGAAATAAATCACCGCGTTCACCACGCCAAGGCTTGCACCCAACCGCCGATGCATCCGTTCCCAGAAAGCCCGGTGCGCGTCGCTCACGTTGTAGCGGTAGTGGAAATCCACCTTGCGATAGGCGAACGCCGCGATCGCCACAAACACCCACGAAACCACGAAGAACGCGATCACAGGCGTGATGAACTGCGGCACCAGCGGATGCACGTCGATGAAACCGAATATGAAGTTGAACATCGGCGACAGTGGAATCGCCAGCATCGCCGCCACCATCAGGCCGACAAGCGAGATGGCAACGCGAATCGCACCCTGGCGGTATCCCATCGAAACACAGAAAGCCACCAGCACGGCGGCTGCAATCCACATGATCATGGGGCGAGACCGTAGATTTCGGGTTTTGGAAAATCACGAAGAAAAATCGCGCGGCGAGATGCCGCGCGAATCCATGCTTGAGTGCCCGTTTCAACCCAGCCGGAACGAGATGCGTGCAATCATCTCCGCGCCGAAGCTCGATTGTAGCCGCTGTAGAATCTCACGACGGCGGTAGCGCACGATCTCGGAGAGCCATACGCTGTTGTCCACGTCCACAAACAACGTGCCTTTGGCTAACCCGACGGGTTGCGCGTGCGCGGTGAGTTGCGGGTCGATGATGTCATTCCAGACTCGCACGATCTCGGCCTCGGCCCGGCGGCGATCAAGGCGCAGGTTCGTGACCAGACGCCCGACGGCCTCGGACACCGGCCGCCCGCTGGGGCGCGCGGTGATTTCCTCCGGCGTCACGTCCACGCCGCGCCATGCCGCGAGCACGCGCTGGCGCGGGCTACGCCGGGGCGGGCCCAGCGGCGGGATGAATCGTGGCGGCGGTTTCATTCGGTTGGGGCGGAGCGTGCGGCACGACAGCTGTTTCGTCGAGAACGAGCACGCCGTGCGGCGGCAGGTCGTAGGCGCCGGTGAAGGTCTGGCCGGTGAGAAAGTCGTGCATCGGCTTGTAGAAGTGAACGCGCACTGGCGTGTTCTGATGGTTGAGCAGAAAGAAAATTTGCCGACCGTCCTTTTCGCGCATGCTGACCTCGACGGTGTCAGGCACCTTGAGCAGTGGGTGCAGACCGGCAATGGGGCGCAGCCAGCCGATCAAATCGTGGTAAAAGTGCTGATGGCTCAAAGTTCCGACGTAAACAGCCTTGCCGTTGCCGAAATCATTGATCGTGACCGCGGGTTTCCCGGCATAGAAATCGCGCGCATAGGTGGCGAGCACCTGGCAACCCCGAGTCTCAATGACGTCGCACCAAATTCTGCCGGGATGCAGATGCGTAGCCGGAAAGTTGCCGCGAAACGTGAGGTGGTTCTCCGTGCCCGTCGGCAATGGATCGAACTCCTTCACCTCCAGCCCGAACAAATCGATCAGGTCGTGCGGAAAACCGTTATCCGGCGCGATGTGGTGCTCATCCACAAGGCCGGTGTTGCACGTGCCTACGAGCACGCCGCCATTCTGCACGTAGAGCTTGAGCCGGTCGGCCTCGCCTGCGGACAGCAGGCTCAACGAAGGCGCGATGACCAGCTTGTAGCGCGAAAGATCATCGGCCGGACGCGCGAAATCCACGGCGATGTTCTTGTCGTGGAGTGCGTTATAAAAGAGTTGGAGATGCTCGCGGTAGTTGAAGTAGCGCGTCGGTTGATTGACAAACTTCAGGTTCCAATCGTTCTCATGGCTGAAGAGAATGCAGACCTCCGCGACAACACGCGTGCCCTTGAGGGCGGGGGCCAGCCGTTTCAGCTCCTGGCCGATCTGCTGGATTTCGCGGTACACGCGCGTGTCCGCGTTGCCATCGTGCCCAAGCACGCCGCCGTAAAATTTCTCCGAGCCAAAGCGGGGCTGGCGCCAGAAGAAATAGAGCACGCCGCACGCCCCACGGGACACAAGCTGGTGGGTGAAGAGCCGCACCACGCCCGGACGCACAAGCGAGTTGGCGTCCTGCCAGCTCACGTTGCCCGCCTTCTGTTCGATCACCCAGAAACCACAATCGCCATCGGGCAGTTTGACATCTTCCTTCTTGAGCGAACGCATCATGTCGATTTCGCCGGCCAGTTCGGCCGACCGGGTGTTGATCGTCGCGTTGCTGTCCAGCGAGACGAAGTCCAGCACGTCCGCCATGTCGAAGTGGTCGAAGTTCCGCCACAGCGCGCGCAGGTTGTTCGTCACCGGGATGCCCGGCGTCAACTCGCGCAGCAGATCAGCCTGCATCCGGACGAATGCGACCAGCGTGTCGCTTGAGAACCGCATCCAGTCCATGATCAGCGCGGGGTTGTGAACCGTCGGCGCGTGCATCGGCATCGGCACGTCCTCGAACCGCGTCACGCGCTGCGACCAGAAACTCAGCCCCATCAAATCATTCAGTCGCTCCACCGTTTCATATTTCGCCTTCAACCACGCGTGCCAGTCATGGCGCGTCTCTTCATTGAACGATGTCTCGGTTTCGTGTCCGCCGACACCGTTGTCGATCTGCCAGGCGACGAGCTGCGGATGGTCACCCAGCGCGGTCACCAGTTCGCGGACGATCTTCTGCGAATAGCACCAGTACACGTCGCTCGTCGGTTGATTGACAAACTTCAGGTTCCAATCGTTCTCATGGCTGAAGAGAATG
>CAYQWK010000665.1:0-2815 GCA_964420805.1 uncultured Bifidobacteriaceae bacterium
TCATGGAACTCATCCCCATCGTCGATGCCTCGGAGTATCTCGACTACATTGTCCGCGAATTGCGCATCCTCATTCCGAGCGGTCCAGGCCCGGTGTTTCTCAATGACGGAGTTTACAAAAATGGCGGCTTATACACCGCGAGCGAGGACTTGTCGCTGCAAGTCACCACGGGCGGCATCGCCACGGACTCAAGCAGCAGCACCGCCCTGCGCGGGCTGCAATTGCGATCGGGCGTCTCGGACTTATCCGCCGGAGCCCTGCCGGACTCGTTTGACGTGGACGTGCTGCACGGCGGGCGCGTGGGTTTGAGCTGGCCGGCGCCGCCGCAATTCAACAACTCCGCCGTGTTGCGCTCCCGGTTGAGCGCACGCGCCGCTGACGGCACCAGCATCCGGGAGTGGCAGGCCGAGCTGCTTGGTTTCACGAACAACCCGGACAATTTGTGCCTGAGCTTCACCGAGCTCGGGATCTCGAACGCAGTCCTAATGCTGCTGGAGGTTTATCAATCCTCCAACCTTGTCGGCAGCATGACCGTGCCGGCCGGTGAACTTGGGATGTTGACCGGTTCAGGGGTGGTCACCGAACTGGCCACGCCGGCAACGGGTCCGTCCGGGTTTGCCTTCACCTTCAACAGCCCGATGAGCTTTGTCCGGTCGAACAGCCCGCCGCTGGTGGGAACGGTGTTCGTCTGCCGAAGCACCACCGGGGACAGTATCAAGGACCACTTGCGCCGGCTGACCGTGGAAACGACGGGCGCGCTGATGTTCGGTATTGGCGCCAGCCTCGGCCTGGACCGCGGCGACGCGCCGGCCGCTGCCTCGTTGCTCGACGCGCGGCATTTCACCGGCACGGAGCTGCGGCTCGGAGCCAATTGGGACCGGGAGGCGCGGGGCGCGGCCAGCACCAACGCCCTGGGCGATGACCTCGCCGGCACGGACGACGAGGATGGAGTCGCGGTGGTGGGCAGCGTGTTCCAAGGGGAAACCATGACCGTGCAAGTGACCACCACTGGGACAGTGGCAGGCTGGCTTTCCATCTGGGCAGACTGGAACGACGATGGTGATTTCGCCGATGGTGGGGAGTTCGTTTACCATTATTGCGGGCCGGATTGTTACGCCGATGATGTGTATTCCGCCATCTCCGCAAGCGGGCATGGTACGCACAGCATTGAGATTCCGGTGCCCCGCGGCGTGGTGACCAGCGGGGGCTACGCCTATCGCAACGTGCGGGTGCGGATTTCCGATCAAGTCCTGGCCGAAGGGGACCACAGCCGTTACAGCTACGCGGGCGAAGTTGAAGACCACCAAGTGCAGGTGCTGGTCCGGCCTGAATTGGACACTGGCGGCGTGCGCTACATCGCGCTGGGCCTGGCCGGAATGGAAGAGGGAACCAACGGCGTGCAGGTCTTGAACCTCGGTTCGAGCGGCGAGGACGGCGTGCGGTTGAAATTTGGCGGAAGCCGCGGCAACGCCAGCGCCAGTTTCTCCTCCGCCGCGCTCGAGCAAACGAACTCGAACCTCGAGATAAAGTGGACCGCTTCACTCCAGGCCGGCCGGGAAAGCAGCATCGGCAGCTTCCGCTTGGAACGCCAGGGTCCGGGGGCGTTGTTTCTCGGCGACTTCTCCCTGCTCGGCTCGAACGTCATCCAGATCGAACTCTGGAACAACGGCGCGCTCTCCGGCGCGACCACCGCCACGGGAAGCAATTTCGCAGGAACAGTCCAGGGCTGGAACGCGGCCCCGCTACCCGCCGTCTCGCAGGCGACGTTGCTCACCGACCGCGCCGAGGGCGGGTTGGTCTTCACGCTCCGATTTGCGGGAGTGGTCGGATTCACGCTGCCTGGTCTGGCCGGCGTGGCTGGCGAAGAACTCCGCGTCACGGTTCCGGCCGGAAGGTTACGGGTGGATGGGGTGGCGTCGCTGGAAGTGCGGGCCGCGAATGTGGCCGGCTTCGGCATGCCGGGAGCCACGATGATTAGTTCCCGGCCCGTTCTTCAACTCGCCCGCCGCGCCGGCCAGCGCCAGTTGCACTGGGCGGAGTCCGATGCGTTGTTGCAGGAGGCGCCCGTGTTGACCGGCCCTTGGACAACGGCGTCGAACGCCACCCCCGGCGTGGTGGTCACCAATCCCAACCCACAGCAGTTCTTCCGGCTCATGCAGACTGCGGCGCGCTCCGAACTCGCCACCATGCTGCGCCAGGCCGAATTGGTCTTTGAAGGAACCGTGCTTTCCGTCGCGTATCGCGACAGCAACGCCCAAGGCACGAACCTGCCGCCGGTGCCGCACACCTTTGTCACCTTCGCTGTCAATCAAGTCTTCAAGGGCAGCACGACTAACGGAGGCACGCTCACCTTGCGCCTTGCTGGCGGCCTGAGCGCGGACGGGCGACTGCTCCGCATCAAGGCCTCGACACTCTTCGACGTGGGCGAACGCTCCATCCTGCTCGTACGGGGCAACGGACGCCTGGCCAGCCCGATCGTTCGCTGGTCCGGCGGCCGCTTCCGCCTGAACAACGGCTTCGCCTACACCGAAGGTGGCCGCGAACTGGTCAGCACCGAGGCGGGCCGACTCGAAGTCGGCCCGTGGCGCGATCTCACGGAAGTGCGCGAGAATGACATTGCCGGGCAGTTGCTCGAAATCGTCCGCTCGCCGGACGTGTCCGAAGAAGGACAGCCCATCCCACCTCCTGCCGGGCAGCCCATGACCGAAGCGGCGTTCCGGCAATTCATCGCCGGCTTGATTGCCCGCGTGCATACTCCCGAGGAACTTCAGGATCTTGCCCCTGTGGCCAGCGCCAGCAGCGCCCAGCCGTTCTC
>CAYQWK010000666.1:0-2808 GCA_964420805.1 uncultured Bifidobacteriaceae bacterium
GAAGAAGATTGTGGCCGCGTGGCAGGCCGGCGCGGTGAGCCGCGAAACGATGACGGACTTGTTCCGTCGCGGGGAGTGTCAGTTTGCGGGCAAAACCAGCCAGGGATTTGCGGGTGAAAACCAGCCGCCTTTGAGGTGAAGCATCGGCCTGAGTGATCCTTCGGGGACACTGGGGGCGAATGAATCAACTCAAAGTGAATCAACAACAGAGCATTCTTCTGCTGCACGAGCAGGGCTGGTCCAGGCGCCGGATTGCGCGGGAACTGGCGCTGGACCGGGGCACGGTGCGCAAGTATCTGGCCGGCGCGGAATCAAAACCCGCCACGAACCCGCACATCGGCTCGGACGCCGAGGTGGTGTCAAAACCACCCGGGAACCCGCACACCGGGTCGGCGTCTGAACCGGAGGCAAAACCACCCACCCACCCGAACCCGCACATCGGCTCCGCCGCTCGCCCCGGTCCGGCCAGCGTGTGCGAACCGTGGCGGACGCAGATCGAACACGGGCTGGCGCGAGGTTTGTCCGTCCAGCGCGTTTATCAGGATCTGGTCACGGAGCAGCAGTTCACCGGCAGTTATCACGCGGTGCGCCGGTTCGTGGTGCGGCTGGCGGGCCGGCAGGAGCTGCCGTTCCGGCGGATGGAGTGCGCGCCGGGCCAGGAGTTGCAGGTGGATTTTGGCCGGGGTGCGTGGGTGGTGGAGGACGGGAAGCGTCGCCGTCCGCATTTGTTCCGGGCGGTGTTGAGTTGCTCGCGCAAGGGATACAGCGAGGTGGTCTGGCGGCAGACCACCGAGAGCTTCATTCGTTGCCTGGAAAATGCGTTCCGCCACTTCGGCGGGGTTCCGGCCACCGTGGTCATCGACAACCTGAAGGCGGGCGTCTTGCGCGCCGACTGGCATGATCCCGAACTCAATCCCAAGCTGGAGGAGTTTGCGCGGCACTACGGCACGGTGATTCTGCCGACCAAGCCGAAGATGCCGCGGCACAAGGGCAAGGTGGAGGCGGGCGTGAAGTATGGGCAGAACAACGCGGTGGCGGGGCGAACCTTCCCCAGTCTGGCCGCGCAAAACCTGCATCTAAGCGACTGGGAAAAGAACGTGGCCGACACGCGCATTCATGGCACCACGCGCCAGCAGGTGGGCAAATGCTTTGCGACGGTGGAACAGCCGGCATTGCGTCCGTTGCCGGCGGGTTTGTTTCCGGTGTTTGAAGAGGCGCGGCGCACGGTGCATCGCGACGGCTACTTCGAGTTCCGCCGGGCGTATTACTCGGTGCCGCCGGAGTATGTGGGGCGGCAGGTCTGGGTGCGCCGGGAAACGCGGCTGGTCCGCGTTTACAACACGCGCCGGGAGCAGGTCGCCCTGCACGCCGAGGCCGAGCCGGGCAGGTTCACCACCGACCCCACCCATCTGCACAGCCGCAAGCGGCATCTCATCGAGCGCGGCGTGGAGCATCTTCTGGATCGTTGCCGGCTGCTGGGGCCGAACACCGGCACGTGGGCGGAGCAGATGAACGCCCAACGCGGCCCGCAGGGCTTGCGCGTCATGCTCGGCCTGCTGCAACTGGCTGAGAAACACCCGGTCGCCCGATTGGAACGCGCCGCGCATGTGGCCACGCAGCACGCCGCCTGGCGCCTGCGCGATCTCCAGCGCCTGATCGAACAACCCGCCAACGTCATCCAGCTTCAGTTCCTTGAAACCCATCCCTTGATCCGGCCGCTGGACGCTTACGCCGTCCCGCTGCCCTCACAACCCCAAGAACAAACACAAACCACATGAGCCAAATCGAAACGACCCTCCGCCAACTCCGCCTCTCCGGTCTCGCCCAAAGCCTGCCCGTGCGCTTGCAGGAAGCCGCCGCCGCCCGGCTCGGCCACGGCGAGTTCCTCGAACTCATCCTGCAAGACGAGTTGAATGTGCGCCACCAGCGCCAACTCCAACGCCGCACCAAAGCCGCCGACTTTCGCGGCCTCAAAAGCCTCGAAGACTTCGACTGGCAGTTCAATCCCTCCATCAGCCGCAAACAGATCTTCGAGCTGGCCGCCGGCCAGTATCTGCGCGACGCCAAGGACGTGCTGTTCCTCGGCCCGCCCGGCGTCGGCAAAACCCACCTGGCGCAGGCGCTGGGCTACGAAGCCATCAAGCAGGACAAGGACGTGCTCTACCGTTCGATCTTCGACCTCGTGCGCGACTTCCTGAAGGACGAAGCCTTCAACCAGCAGGAAAAAGTGCTGCGCAAATACCTGAAGCCGGACCTGGTCATCATTGACGACATGGGGCTGAAAGCGCTGCCCAAGCACTCCGGCGAATACCTGCTGGAAGTGATCATGCGCCGCTACGAAAACCGCTCAACGATCATGACCAGCAATCGGCCGCTGGAAGACTGGGGCAAGCTGCTCAGCGATGTGCCCACCGCCGGGGCGATCCTCGACCGCTTCCTGCATCACGCCATCACCCTTGCGATCAACGGCCGCAGCTACCGGGTGAAGGACTCGCTGCCGCCGGCACCGGAAACCAAGCAGCGCAGAAAATCAAACGAACCTCCGACCGCCGAGGCCGCGAGCTAAGGGCTCGCTATCGGCCTCGGCTCGTTTTACCTCGCTGCCAACCATCAAAACGCTTGTTCGGAAGACCAAAAGTGCTATGAAACAAACCGCCTCAGGGTGGGTGATTTTGACCCGCAAATTAGTGGCTGGTTTTCACCCGCAAAATGACAGCGGGGAGGTGTTGCCCGAGGGGAGGACGAGTGAGGAGGAAACTCAATCCGTTCAGCGCGAGAAGCCGGCTCCGGCTGTTCGCACGATTAGTC
>CAYQWK010000667.1:0-2798 GCA_964420805.1 uncultured Bifidobacteriaceae bacterium
AGAACCACGGCAGCATCGACTCGGCGCTCATGTAATGGTTGACAAGCGCGCGGCGGTAGCCCGATTTGGCGACATTGGGCAGCGAGCGGTGCAGCAAGTAGCCGTTAAAGAAGACGATCGTGCCTGCCTTGACCTCGACCGGGATGATCTCTTCCGCAAACGCACCATTAGTTGCGGCTGCAATGGCCCTCTTGAAGCTGGCCACCGCGAACTCGTCCTGCTGCTCGCGGGTGAAGCCATACTGCTCCGCGCACCGGTCGCCGCACAGGCCCATGTGGACGTTGTTGTACACGTCCCAAAGCCCGTCGCGGATCATCGAGTCAACCAGTTCCCCATTGCCCATGCGGTAACCGCCACGTGCTTTCTCCAGGAGATACGGGGCACGCGACATGTTCTCCGTGCCGCCGGCCACCACGACCTGCGAATCGCCACACCGGATGGCCTGCGCCGCCAGCATCACGGACTTCAACCCGGAACCGCAGACCTTGTTGACCGTCGTGGCGCCAACTCCGGCGCCCAGTTTCGCTCCAATGGCAACCTGACGTGCGACGTTCTGGCCCAGGCCAGCCCCGATGACATTGCCGAAGATGACCTCGTCCACGGCCTCGACCGGCACGGTGGCGCGTTGCAACGCCCCACGCACGGCGACACTGCCCAGCACCGGCGCGGCGGTTCCTTCAAACACGCCGCAGAAAGTCCCGATCGCCGTGCGCACCCCTCCCGCGAGGAACACCTCGTTCGTCATAGCTCCTCCTTTGTTGACCGAGTTCCGCCGCCGCTATGACTTCGCCGCGGTTTCCACGGGCGCCGCGTTCTTGCGGAAATACTCGATGCACGCCTCCATGGCCTTGGTGTTGGCCTGCGTGACCGCCTGGGTCGTCTCGCACGCCGTGTTCCAGGAGGCCTCCCAGAGGTTCAGCACCTTCGCCTGACTGTCCTGGATCGAGGTTGTCTGCGTAACCGCCACGGCCTTCTTGAGCAGGTCAACGCTCGCGCGGCTGTTCTGTTCGATCAGCTTGAGGCATTCGTTGATGTTCTTTTGCGTTTGCGGAATCAGATTATCCAGCAACGCTTTGCATTTGTCCTGCGCATCCGGCACGCCGGCCCCCCCGAGGACACCGGTCCAGAGCTTGGCCGACTCCTGCTGGAGCTTCAGCCCGGTCTTGAGCATTTGTTCGTAGTTCTTCGCCGCCTGATCGAACAGATCGGCAATCGGCTTGGTTTTGTCTTCGGCTGTCATAGTGCGGGTCCTTTCAACGGAATTCGCAACGAAGCGTCCAACCCTTACGGGTCGCGTGGCCCGACTGGCGCCGCGACGCCCTTTTGCTGCTTCCGAATGGCTCTTGGTCTTCATCTGCCACGGCTGGCCGGGAGGGGAATCCTCCCAGCCACCCAACTAGCGGGAGTAAATCTTAAATCACTGCTGGAGTCAACAAAAACTTTTGCGTTTGCACTATTTTTGTTTCCGCGCCTTTTTCGTTCCCTTCGCCTTCACCTGCTCCTTCAGTCCGGCCATCTGCCCTTGAAGCTCTGAGATCACCCGCCGCAACTCGTCGTCTCCCGTTTTGATGGACGAAGCCGCCGCCTGTCCCGCCGCGAACGGGTTCATCATTGTTTGGCCCCACGCGGCAAACGGCCCGGGTATTCCGCCGGGCATTGCGTGCATTTGACGAAAGCGCTCCTCCATCTGCTTCTGGTATTCGATGTAAGCCGCGAAGGCTTGGCTGAAGTACTGCCCAATGAAATCGGCCACCACGCGCTCGTTGGCGCGGATCATTTGCACCAGCATCTGCACGGGAAACGTGTCGAGCTTTGGCGTCTCCAACTCCAGGATGATCTGCGTCAGTAACTGCGCAGTAATG
The DNA here is from genome assembly GCA_964420805.1 of uncultured Bifidobacteriaceae bacterium. Classification (GTDB taxonomy): domain Bacteria; phylum Verrucomicrobiota; class Verrucomicrobiia; order Limisphaerales; family SIBH01; genus JANNGC01. The sequence goes on from CAYQWK010000667.1 coordinate 1,863, forward strand.
TCCGCTCCTGTCTTCGAGTCGGTGGCCTTGATATCGTGACCCTCGCGGATAAGCCGACGGATTTCCTCCAGAGTCAGGTGCTTGCTGTGCGTAGCGTCGTAGTAACGCCGGTTTGGATATTTTCGGATATCCAGCCGCCTGGAACCGTTCTCGTTCGTTGTGCTCATGGCGGGAAAGTATTACTGCATTGGCACAGAGCCAAGCGCGTTCTTCGAAACAAGATCATTCCGGAAGCGGATTTACGATGCTCTTACGCAGTCTTATCCTTCACAAGAAGTTCCTGCGTTTGCACAAGTTTTTATTGACCAGCCCTGCAACGCCCGATACCGTGCGGGCCGCATCGATTCGATCACGCAGCTTCAACCCAAAGGAGAACACATGAACATCAGAGGATCAGTGGCAGTTGTCACCGGAGCATCCAGCGGCATTGGCCGGGCGGTGGCGTTCGATCTCGCAAAGCGCGGCGCCAAAGCTCTCGCGCTCGTGGACCACAAGGCGGCGGACGAGGTCGCCGGGGCGGTGAATGCGGCGGTCGGCCAGAAGATTGCGGGCGGCCACACCGGCGACGTCACGGACCAGGAATTCCGCAAACGGGTGTTCGCCGGCCTTCATGAAGCGCACGGTATGGTGAACATCTGCGTTCCAGCAGCAGGCATTACTCGCGACGGACTCGCGGTGAAACTGGACAAAGAGGCAAACCGGATCACGATCTACCCGCTGGAACTTTTCAGGCAGGTCGTGGAGGTGAATATGATCGCGCCGATTTATTGGGCTATGGAAATGGTGGCCGGTATCGCGGAAGAGCGGCGGCGCAAGGGACTGAAACGCTGGGAGCCTTCGGAGCCATTGCAGGGCGCGGCCGTTTTCATTGGCTCCGTCTCGTCGCTTGGCAACAAGGGGCAGGTTGCGTACGCGGCCACCAAGGCCGGCTTGGAG
>CAYQWK010000668.1:0-2780 GCA_964420805.1 uncultured Bifidobacteriaceae bacterium
CACCCACTTGTTCGATCTGCCGTTCCTGATTCGCCGCAGTTGGAAGCATCGCGTCGCGGTGCCGATGGGCATCCGGCGCGGGCGGTATTGGGGCGACGAGATGGTTGATCTGCGGGACGCCTGGCAGTTGGGCGACCGGCAGGCGCGCGGGTCGCTGGATGCGGTGGCGCGGCACCTGGGCGTGGGCGCGAAGTGCGTGCCGCACGGGCCTATGGGCGGAAAGCTGATGACGGGTGCTGATTTTGCAGCGGTTTGGGCGAGCGATCGGGCGAAGGCCATCGAGTATCTGCGCAATGACGTGGAACTGACGGCCAAGGTGGCGCAGCGGCTTGGTGTGTTGAGTGATGAAGGAGGATGGGCCAATGACGAATGACGAATGCCCAATGCCGAAAGCGCGGTTGCCGGTGCGAATGGTGGAGCGGTTGCACGCGGCGCTGGCGGGTGATCCGGTGACGGAGGGCTATGTGCTGGCGTTCATCGAGGCGCACTTCGGTGCGAGCAGTTTGTTCGGGCTGCCGGCGAAGGTGGCCGAGGAGGCGTTGCGCCGACCGGCGGATTTCCTGCGGGCGGCGAAACGGTTTTGTGAGCCGGAGTTGGGGTTTTGAACGCGGAGTGCGGAATGCGAAGTGCGGAATTATTAACGCAGAGACGCGGAGGAACGCGGAGACGTAAATCAAGGTGGACTGCCGTCTTTATCAGGCAGCAGGGCTTTGAGTTCCGCCGGGCCGTGCTCCGCGATCAATTTGCGGGCCTCTGCCAGGTTGAATTTCGTCCACAGCATACCGCATTGCAGGCATACCCACGGCGAGTAGTCGTAGGCGACGGCCCTGGTCTCAGAACCATATTTCCACCAAGGGAATGGCTTCACCCCTGGAAAAGACAACGTCGTATTGCCGCCGTCTTGCTCTGTGAACACGGCGGCGACAATCGTGGCGCTTCCGCAGAAGGGGCATCGTTCTGGAGCGTTCATGTGCGAACCCTGGAGCAGGGCGCGGAAGGAGGCAAAGGAAATGCCTGATCCGCGCACTATCGCCGTGCGTTTGCTCGGGGCCGTTGACTGGCAGTCCGAGGTGAGCGGCTTGTGCCGGTGCCCCGGCGAGGCGCTGCATACGTCGCCCACGGGCGCGAAGGATTGCCGGGTGAACATCGACGGGGCACCGACGGTGTTTTGCTTTCATGCGTCGTGTGCCGGCGCGGTGGCGGAAGCCAACCTGCGTTTGCGGCGCGACATTGGTGCAAGCCACTGGGAGATCGCGCTGCCGGGCGGGCGCGTGTTGCGCAGCGGGGAAGTGTTGGAAGGCGGAACGCGGAGTGCGGAATGCGGAATGGCCCTACCCCACACCTCACCCCCAGCCCCTCTCCCCGTCGGACGCGGAGAGGGGGACGCGGCGCGACGTGCGGAGCGGTTGGTCTTGGATTCGGTGCGGGTGATGGCGGAGCGGTTCGCACCGGAATTGTTCCAACGGTTCCACTGGCCGGTGGCGGACATGGTCGCCAGTTCACCACTCCAGGTGAGCGAGCGTGATCCCGAGGACCAGTTCCGCACCTGGCTGAAGTTGTGGCCGGCGCATTGCACGGTCTGGATCGGCGACGTTTTCAGCTCGGGCAAGCCGGAACATAGGACGCATTTCCGGCCGGTGGCGGAGTGGTACCAGATCGGGCCGGTGCTGGGAAATTACACCTGCGGGTCGTCGTTCAAGCCGGGCAGCTACCAGCGGAGCAACGAGAACTTGAACGGGCACCGGTTCCTCGTCATCGAGAGCGACACGCTGGCCAAGGACGAGGTGGGCGCGGTGTTCAATTATCTGCGGCGGCGGCTGCGCTACCGGTTGCACTGCATCATCGACACGGGCGGGAAGTCGCTGCACGGGTGGTTCGATGCGCCGAGGAATCGAACGCTGGAAGCACGGTTGAAGGCCGGGCTGGTGGCGCTGGGGTGTGATCCCAAGGTTTTCACCTACTCACAGCCGGTGCGGGTGCCCGGCGCATGGCGCGAGGGCAGGTTGCAAAAACTCATCTGGTTGCGCGAATGACCGAGCAAATCGACATCGCGGTGGACCTCGGGGCCATGGCGCGTCCGCTGCCGGAGATCGTGTCGCTGCGCGAGTTCTGCGCGCGGGACATCCGCGTGCCGCCGCAGGTGATCGAAGGGGTGCTGCATCAGGGGTGCAAGATGGTCCTGGGCGGCACGTCGAAATCGAACAAGTCGTGGTGTCTGCTGGATCTGGCGTTGTCGGTGGCGAGTGGTCAGCCGTGGTGGGGCCGCCAGTGCGCAAAACTGCCGGTGGTCTATATCAACTTCGAGCTGCACGACTGGGCGATTTCCCAGCGAATGAACGCGCTGTGCGCTGCCCGGCCCGAGTGCCAGGCCGTGGGCGACACCTTGCACCTGTGGAACCTGCGCGGACATAACGGCGACCTGACGCTGCTCAGACCGAAACTCGAGGAGCAATTGGCGAAGCACCAGTTCGGGCTGATCATCCTCGACCCCGCCTACAAGGTCCTGGGCGACCGGGACGAGAACGCCAACGGCGAGATCGCCGGGTTGATGAACGAACTGGAGGCGCTGGCGCAGTCCAGCGGGGCCGCCGTGGTGGTGGCGCATCACTTCGCCAAGGGGGATTCGACGGCCAAGGAGGCGGCGGACCGGATGAGCGGGGCGGGCGCGTGGGTGCGTGACCCGGACAGCATCCTGGTGCTGACCCCGCACGAGGAGCCGGATGCCTTCACGGTGAACACCATCCTGCGGAACCTGCCGCGGCTGGAGGAGTTCGTGGTGC
>CAYQWK010000669.1:0-2773 GCA_964420805.1 uncultured Bifidobacteriaceae bacterium
GCTTCGTATTCGGCGACGAAGGGTCGATCTTACCCACCAAGATGTTCTTCGGGTTCACCGATACGGTCGGCAATGCTGAATTGATCTCGGACTCAATTGTCGCGCAGGATGAAATTAGGGGAGATTATCCGGGGAAGATCATTTTGGAACTGGTTAGCGGAGAGGATGAAGGTGAGAAAATTGCGATCCTGATTCTTCCAGCGACACCCCATGGCTGCCCCGATGCCTCCAGAGGTAACTGAGGACTACGCAGCATGCTGATCGCGGCAGGCGTGATTCTGGCTGGGCTGGCGGCCATTCTGGTGCATGAGGGCGACCTCATGGCCGGCACCGCCGATCTGGGAGCTGATGGAAGTATCGCAATCGAGGCACGCCTCGTGAGTGAGGGAGCAATGAGGACGACCCGGAGGCTGATCGTCGCCGGAGAAAGCGGCAGGCGCGTCGAGCGCGACCTGGCGAACCATCCGGACCCCGTCAGCGGCCAGCGGAACAGCAGCACGAACCTCTACTGGCTCTCCAGCCATCTCTATGCCGTCGTCAGCGCTGCGGACTGCTTCATCGTGGAAACGACGCGGCCATCCATCGAGGCCTGCCCGCACGCCCGAACGGAGACGTCTCACGATCTGAGGTGCGTGTTCCGCGCGGAGTATCCGACCTGGGGGCTGGTGCCGGACCCTGTGCAGCGGCCCGAATATCTCGGCCGCTTCGACTGGCTGAACGGATTCAACGACGAGGGGGTGTGGACGCTGGAGTTCAGATATCAGGGCTGGCAAGACGCAAGAGAGGACGGCACCTGCCGTCACTGGTAGTTTCGGGGCGATTGCCGTAACCACGCCAAATTGACGCCAACCGCCTTCCAGCTAGGGAAAAACTACCTTGGGCGGTCATTCTGGAACTCGTCAGTGGATATGATGATCAGACTGCGACGGCAATTATCATAATTCCGGCGACCTCCGCTGGCTGCCCCGCGGGCACCAAGGGCAACTGAGGACTACACAGCATGCGCATCGCGTCTTGCGTGATTCTGGCCGGGCTATCGGTCCTTCCCGCGCTCGCATTGACGCAGGTGGGCGACGTCCTGGTCGCGACTGCCGATCTGGGAGCGGACACGGGGAGCATCGAAATCGAGGAGCGCCTCGTGAGCAGGCACGAAATGAGGACAAGCCGGAGGCTGATCGTCGTCGGTGCAAGCGGCGAAGCCGCCGTCCGAAACCTGACGGACGACCCGGTGTCCGCCGGCGGACCGAGTAACAGCAGCGCGAACCTCTACCGGCTATCCGAGCATCTCTATGCCGTCGTCAGCATCGCGGACTGCACCATCGTGGAGACGACGCGGCCGTCCATCGAGACGTGCCCGCGCGCCCGGACGGAGACGTCGCACGATCTGAGGTGCGTGTTCCGCGCGGAATATCCGACCTGGGGGCTGGCGCCGGACCCTGCGCGCCGGCCCGAATATCTCGGCCGCTTCGACTAGATGAACGGATACGACGACCATGGTGTCTGGTCATTCTCATTCAGATATCAGGGCTGGCAGGATGCAAGAGAAGGCATGCACTGTCCCTAACTGGGTGCGTTGCAGCTGTTACCGTGCACCAAATTGACGCTACCTGTTTTCCGCCAGCGCTGCCCTAGGAATGACTGCCGCGTGAAGTCAATGAGTGCGATACTTGCTGTGCCACGCAGCGGGGCATTGATCCCGTCCAGCGCTGCCCTTCCGAGCGGCGACCCGGCCCCCAGCCGCGCCGACATCGAGATGACCAAGGCGATCGCCGCCGCCGCCAAGCCGTTGGGTGTCGCCATCCACGACCACCTCGTCATCGGCCGAACCGGCCACGCCAGCTTCCGCGAACTGGGGCTGCTGTAGGCGGGCTGCCCCGCCTGCAACGGCACGGGCACGGCGGGGCGGCTGCCGCTGGCCGAGCTTCTTGCCGTGTCGAAATCGCAGCGCCGCCGCATTGCCGCCAGAGCCGACCCCACCGCCTTCGAGGCCCAGGCCCGATCCGGCGGCATGACGCCGCTGACGGAAGCCGCCGCCCGAGCGGTGGCCGCCGGCTCGATCTCGGAAGCCGAAGCCCGCCGGGCGGTGCATGCGGGCGGGTGAGGCGCGACGACTGTGGTGACAGTGCACTCAATTGGGAGTTCGGGGTGGGCCTGCATATGGCCGGGATGAGCGAGCGGTTTGACCGGCGCTCCAATTCACCCGGCTGATCGCGGCGAATGAACTGTTCGTCCACTCGACCACAGAGCGTCTACGCACGACCAAGGCCCGGCTGCGTGACATGGCGAGGGGTGCTTTTAAAGAACGTGCGCGCCAACCGGACCATGCACGACGATGGCCTAGAGCGGGCTCTGCGCAAAACTGGGCACACCGATGCCACACCGTCAGCGCTCTCCAGTCTCCTCCGGTTTCAAGTCGCCCATGGATTCGTCTGGCTACGGACTCGGGGAAATCCCCTTTCCCTTTTCGAGATCATCCAACAACACCAGCGCCTCTTCCCTGCTCGACTCGGAAACATATGGGCTCTCAAGCACCCGTCGCAGGTAATTTTCGACTCTCCCAGTCTCCAGGTCGCTCACTAGAAACATCTTTGCAAGCTCGAGCGCAGCCTCATCGTCAACGCCCTCCAGCGCCTTCTCAAACAGAGCCGTTGCGAGTCTGCTGTTGCCCAAACCTCTATGGTGGATTGCCAAGTTGAACATTCCCGTAGTGTTACCCAGTTTCGAGGCCTTCATATTCCACAAGACAGAGCGCTCGACATCTCTTGCCGTGCCT
>CAYQWK010000670.1:0-2772 GCA_964420805.1 uncultured Bifidobacteriaceae bacterium
TCACCCATCGCGGGCGTTATCACGGACGAGCGCCGCACGCCGGATGGCGAGCATGTTGCCGCCGAAACGCTGCTGTTCACCGTGCTGGACGACGCCAACGTTTACATCGAGGCCAAGGTGCCAGAAGCCAGCATGACGAAACTCAGCGCCGCCAAGGGCGCGAGCTACGAACTGCCGGGTGAGACCGGGAAGTTCACGGCCATCACCGAGACGTCCGGTCGTCTCGTGTTCAGTGGTCTGCAAGTGGATGCGGCCACGCGCACCGTGCCGCTCATCTACGAAGTGAAGAATGCCGGGAGCCGCCTTCGTGTCGGCCAGTTGTTGAACCTCCACGTCGAGACACAGCACGCCGAAGATGCCGTGGCCGTCCCTGATGCCGCCATCGTCGAGGAAGGCGGTCAGCCCGTGGCCTTCGTGCAGGTGAGTGGCGAGACATTCCAGAAACGCGAACTCACGCTCGGCATTCGCGACGACCACTGGGTGCAGGTGCTGGCGGGCGTCAAGGAAGGCGAGCGCGTGGTCACGAAAGGCGCCTACGCCGTAAAGCTTGCTTCCATGTCCAGCGCGATCCCGGCCCACGGGCACGCACATTGAGGACGCGCCATGATGGACAAACTCATTCAGTGGTCGCTGAACAATCGGGCGCTGGTGCTTGTCGCAGCGGCGTTGCTCATCGTCTTTGGCACGCTGACCGCGTTGCGGATGCCCGTGGACGTGTTTCCCGACCTCACCGCGCCGACCGTCGCCGTCATCACAGAAGCGCACGGCATGGCGCCGCTCGAAGTCGAGAGCCAGGTCACCCTCCCGCTCGAGTCCGCCATCAACGGCGCGCCCGGCGTCCGGCGCGTGCGCTCCTCCACCGCCGTCGGCGTCTCGATCATCTGGGCCGAGTTCGACTGGGGCACGGACCCCTATCGCGCGCGGCAGATCATCGGGGAAAAAATCCAGACGGTGGTCGCCGCGCTGCCGCCCGAGGTCGAGCCGCCGGTGCTGATGCCGGAAACATCCATAATGGGCGAGATCATGTTCATCTCGCTCACCTCGGACCGGCAGACGCCCACGGAAATGCACACCTGGGCCGACACGGTGCTGAAGCGGCGTTTGCTGGCCGTGCCCGGCATCGCCAAGGTCACGCCCACCGGCGGCGGCGAACGGCAGTATCAAGTCGTCCTTTCCCCCACGCGCATGAGCGCGCTTTCAATCGCGATGAACCAGGTGGTCGAGGCATTGCGCGACTCGAATGAAAACATCTCGGCCGGTTTCCTGAACGAGCGCGGCTCGGAATATCTCGTCACCGGCGTGGGCCGCTTCCGTTCCCTCGCCGACATCGGCGAGACGGTGGTGACATTGCGCAACGGAACGCCCGTGCGAATCGCGGACCTCGGCGAGGTGCGCACGGGCGAATCACCGCGCCGTGGCGAGGCCTGCGCCAACGGCCAGCCGGCGGTGTTGCTCGGCCTGTCGAAGCAGCCGGGGGCCAACACGCTGGCGCTGACGCGCGAACTCGATGCCGTGCTCGACGACCTGGAGAAGAAAATGCCTGCGGGAATGAAGCTGAACCGCCATGTCTTCCGCCAGGCAACGTTCATCGAGATCGCCATCAGCAATGTGAAGGCTGCGCTCTTCGAGGGCGTGTGGCTGGTGGTGGTCGTGGTCGCGCTCTTTCTGGCCAATTTCCGCGCATCGCTGATCACGGTGCTGGCCATCCCGCTTTCGCTGGTCGCGGCGGTGCTGGCGCTGAAGGCGCTCGGGCAGACGATCAACACGATGACGCTCGGCGGCATGGCCATCGCCATCGGTGCGCTGGTGGATGACGCGGTGATCGATGTGGAGAACGTGTTCCGGCGGTTGCGGGAAAACGCCCTGCTCCCCGCGGACCGCCGGCGCGGCGCGCTGCCCGTCGTGCTCGACGCGAGCGTGGAAATCCGCCGCTCGATCGTCTTCGCCACGCTGATCATCGCGCTGGTGTTCACACCGATCTTTTTTCTCTCGGGCGTCGAGGGCCGGCTGCTCCAACCGCTGGGCGAGGCTTATCTGGTGGCCCTGCTGGCGTCGCTGCTGGTCGCGGTGACGGTGACGCCAGTCCTGTGCTCCCTGATGCTGCCGGGCTGCAAGGCGGTGCGGCAGGGCGCGGAACCGCGTCTGGCCCATTGGCTGAAGGAACGGTATGGCCGGATGCTTCGTCCGGTGTTGAAACATCCGTGGCGCGTCACGGTCCCGGCCATCGCACTGTTCCTGGCCGCACTGGCCGCGACGCCTTTCTTGGGCCGTTCATTTCTGCCGGAGTTCAACGAAGGTTCATTGACGTTGACCACCACCACGCTGCCAGGCACCGCGTTGCCGGAGTCGCAGGCGCTGGCGCATCTGGTGGACGAGACGCTGTTGAAACATCCCGAGGTCGTGAACGTGGGCCGCCGTACCGGCCGCGCGGAACTGGACGAGCATTCGCTGGGCGTGGAGGCGTCGGAGATCGAGGTGTCGCTGCGCATGAAAGACCGCGGCAAGGAGGAATTCCTCGCGGCGTTGCGACGCGACCTCGCCGTCATTCCCGGACTGGCGATCAACATCGGGCAGCCCATTTCGCATCGCATCGATCACATGCTCTCGGGCACGCGCTCGAGCATCGCGGTGAAGCTCTTCGGCCCCGACCTCCACAAGTTGCGCACGCTGGGTGAACAGGTGCGGCGCGAGATGAACGCGGTGCCCGGCGTGGTGGACTTGAGTCTGGAACAACAGGTCGATGTGCCGGTGCTGCGCGTGCAGTTCGACCGC
>CAYQWK010000671.1:0-2750 GCA_964420805.1 uncultured Bifidobacteriaceae bacterium
CCCCCCCCCCCGCCGCCCCCCCCCCCCCCCCCGGCCCCCCCGCGGGCATCTCTTAACGCCTCTTCTGATGCTTCTTGGGGTGCCGCCGGCTGTCGCTGTCAGTACGGGGACCAGTCAGATTATCGCCGCATCTATGTCCGGAGTCATGGCCCATTGGCGACGCGGAAACGTCGATATCAAAATGGCCCTTTTCCTTCTGGGCGGTGGTTTGGGGGGATCTTGGTTCGGCGTTTGGCTGTTCAGTTTCTTGCGATCCATCGGCCAAATTGACCTTATTATTGCCCTAACCTATGTCATTTTCCTTGGGACTCTTGGCGCTCTTATGTTGATGGAGTCCGTTCGAACCATTGCGCGAGAGAGTCGCATCAAAGGATCCTCCCGCACGCGGCTTCATCAGCATAATTGGCTGCACGGACTCCCTTTTAAAACAAGGTTTCGGCGATCAAAACTCTACATTAGCGCCCTTCTCCCCCTTTCAATTGGCATGGTTGTTGGCATTCTAACGGCCATTATGGGCATCGGCGGAGGATTTATCATGGTTCCGGCCATGATCTATTTATTGGGAATGCCGACCTCCCTTGTCGTAGGAACATCGCTTCTTCAGATCGCCTTTGTAACGGCCAATGTGACTTTCCTTCAGGCTTACACCAGCCAAACGGTAGACGTCGTCCTCGGGGTTATTCTTATTGTTGGAGGCGTTGTCGGCGCGCAATTTGGTAGCCGCGTGGGAGCTATGCTGCAAGGGGTACAACTTCGTGGCCTGCTGGCAACTCTCGTTTTAATCGTCGGGGGTAAGCTCGCCTTCGATTTGGTCATCCAGCCATCCGAGCTTTTTTCGCTTGTGATTATGGGTAGACCGTGATGCCGCGTTATCTCCTACCCTTTAGTTTTTTGGGAATTCTTTTACTGGGGCTTGGTTATGCTCCACGTAATACTTACGCCCAAGACGGGCTAATCGCCGATATGTCGGACCACTTAATTGCGATCACCACCGGGTTTACCGGGGCGGACGTCCTTCTTTTTGGCGCCGTAGACGAGGACAGTTCCATCGTAGTGACGATTCGCGGTCCTGAACAGAATATTCTCGTTCGGCGCAAATCACGCGTTGCAGGGATCTGGATAAATAACAAAGAGGTCGCCTTCAATCGCGTTCCAAGCTTCTATGCACTTGCGACGACAGCGCCTCTCGAAAATCTTGTTCCGGATAGTCTCCGGGAACGTCATCAACTCGGATTAGACACGCTTGCCCTTACGCCTGAAAATCAGGCTAGCCCTGAGACTTCCGTTTTCCGCGACGCCCTTATTCATCTTCAACAACAACGCGGCCGATATCTGACCTCCTCGGCTAAGATTACTTTTCTGGGCAACCGTCTTTTTCGAGTTAACCTGCACTTCTCTGCCAATCTACCAACAGGCCAGTATTTAATCGAAGTTTTCCAAATAAAAGACGGCGAGGTTAAAAATGCACAAACAACACCTCTTATCGTTAGTCAAGTCGGCACCAGTGCGGAAATACAAAGATTTGCTTATCGTCACTCTGCCTTTTACGGTCTGATCGCTGTTGCTATGGCCGTTATTGCTGGGGTATTGGGAGCCCTGGTCTTCCGTAGGATCTGATCTATAGGATTGTTATGACTGAAACCGACATAGAAAAATCACGCAGATCCATTTTCCTTGTCGTCGTCGACGATTCCGACGAGATGAAAATAGCTTTGCGCTTTGCCTGTCAGCGCGCTCGCCGAAGTAACGGCTCTGTTGCCCTGCTCTATGTCCTCGAGCCGGCAGAGTTCGAGCATTGGATGGCTGTTAAGCAACTCATGGAGGAAGAGCGACGCGAGGAAGCAGAGCAAGTCCTGCACGAGTGGTCTGGTATGGTGAATGAACTTACGGGAACCGTGCCTCAGCTGTATATTCGTGAAGGCAAGCGCGCCGACGCCTTGCTCAAAGTATTGAACGAAGAATCCCACATTGCGGCTCTTGTTTTGGGCGCATCCACCAAATCGGAAGGCCCGGGCCCCTTGGTCACGCATATCGTCGGAAAAATGTCCGGTCGATTAAAAGTACCGATCATCGTCGTTCCAGGAGGGCTTAGTGAAAACGAAGTCGATAGTCTCACATGAGCAGCACTGTTGAAACTCCTTCGGGAAAAGGGGCACAGGACGAAAACTTTCCTGTCGCGCAACTTTTCCCAGCATCACTCCGCCCGGCTATTAATTGTTATTACGCCTTTGCTCGAGCGATTGATGATGTTGCAGACAATCCACGTCTTCCTGCCGATGAAAAAATCAGACGTCTTGATGGTTTTGATCAGTCCTTAATAAATGGCGACGACGACCCGTCATATACCAAGGGCGCGGCTGTGCGGGCTCTTTTTACGGAAAAGAATATCCCGCTCGCTCATGCCCGCGATCTTATCGTCGCCTTCAAACAAGACGCCGTTAAGCTTCGCTACAAAGATTGGGACGATTTGATAGGCTACTGCCTTAACTCCGCAGCGCCGGTGGGCCGGTTTCTTCTGGATCTCCATCAAGAAGACCGCAACGCCTATCCGCAATCGGATGCTTTGTGCAATGCGCTGCAAGTCATTAATCACTTACAGGATTGCAAGGCCGACTTTACGCAGATGAACCGCGTCTACATCCCTGAACCGTGGCTTCATGAGGCTGGGATTGACGTATCGGCTCTGGCGGGGAGCAAAGCCACCAGCAATCTCCGTCTCGTCTTAAATCGATGCCTTGATGGTGTTGATC
>CAYQWK010000672.1:0-2740 GCA_964420805.1 uncultured Bifidobacteriaceae bacterium
CAGTTACACCACGCCGGCATCCACGAATGTCAACGGCGGAGACGAAGCGGTGTTCTTCCGGACCAACCTGAATCCCTCGGTCCTTCATGCCGGGACAAACGTGCTCGCGGCGGAGATTCACCAGAACTCCGCATCCAGCTCGGACATCAGTTTCGATCTCTTCCTGGTCGGCCAGACCAGCGCAGCGCCGACCAATGCGCTCAGTATTTTCGTCGCCGCAAATGGAAATGACGGCGCCGCCGGGAGCGCGGCGGAGCCGTTTGCCACCCTGGAGCGGGCGCGGGACGCGGTGCGTTCCTACGCACAGACTGGATTCCTCCCGGCAGGCGGAGCGGTGATCGAGGTGGCGGGCGGTCGCTACGAACTTTCGCACACACTCGATCTCACCTCAGCCGACGCCGGCACGGCTGCGGGGCCGATCCTCTGGCGGGCACGGGCCGGCGAGGAGGTGCGCATCTCCGGCGGACGCACCGTGAATGGATTTTCGCTGGTCACCGACGGTCCCACGCTCGCGCGTCTCGATCCGGCGGCACGGAGCAAAGTGTGGGTCGCGAACCTCACGGCGCAGGGCATCACCAACTTCTCGGCGCTGCAGGCGGGCAACACATGGGCGCAAAGCGATCCGGGCCTGGAAGTGTTTCACGCGGACCGCCCCATGACGCTCGCGCGCTGGCCGAACGAAGGCTACGCGAATATTGTGGATGTGCTTGGAGCGACACCCCTCAACGTCCGCGGAACGACGGGCACCGTCGAAGGCATCATCCTCTACAGCGGCGAGCGGCCGTCGCGCTGGGTGGGAGAACCGGATGCGATGGTGCATGGTTTCTGGTTCTGGGATTGGGCCGATCAGCGTCAGCGTGTGCAGTCGATTGATCCGACGAACCACATTCTCACCATCGCCACCCCTTACCACGCCTACGGCTACCGGCCGGGCCAGTGGTTCTATGCCTTCAATCTGCTGCCAGAGTTGGATTCGCCCGGCGAGTGGTATCTCGATCGCGCGGTAGGCGTGCTCTACTTCTGGCCGCCTTCGCCGCTGACGAACGGAGCGGTGATGGTTTCATCGCTCAACACGCTGCTTACGATCACGAATGCCTCCTTCATCACCTTCGAGGGATTCACGTTTGAAGGCGCGCAACGTAACGCCATCAGCATCTCCGGCGGCGCCACGAACCTGCTGCGCGCATGCACCATCCGGAATGTCGGCAAGAACGGCGCGTCGATCCAGAACAGCCCCGGCAGCGGGATCAGCGGCGCCCACATCTATTTTTGCGGCGACAGCGGCATCTCGTTCGGCGGCGGCACACGCTCCACGCTCACGCCCGCCGGGATGTTCGTCGAGCACAGCCACCTGCATCACTGGAGCCGCTGGAATCCGGTCTATCATGCCGGCATCATTGTCAGCGGTGTCGGCAACCGCATCGCGCACAATTCACTCCACGACGCGCCGCACGAGGGCATCGGCTTCGGTGGAAACGATCACGTCATCGAGTTCAACGAGTTTCACAATCTCGTGAACGAGTCGAACGACGCCGGGGTAATTTACTCGGGCCGCACCTGGAGCACGCGCGGTCACATCATCCGTCACAACTTCTTTCATCACATCTATGGCTTCGAACGGCGCGGCGCGAGCTGCGTTTATCTCGACGATCAGTTCTCGTCCGCACTGGTGTACGGCAACCTGTTTTACAAGGTGCCGCGCGGGGTGCTGGTGGGCGGCGGGCGGAACAACTTCATCGACAACAACGTGTTTGTGCAGTGCGCGACCTCCATCAGCCTTGACGCTCGCGGACTGGGCTGGGCCTCGAACGCCTTCACCACGCTGAGCAACGAACTGGTGGCGCTGCCCTATCAGTCGCCGCCGTGGAGCACGCGCTATCCGGAGCTGGTGAACATCTTCAACGAGAATCCCATGGCGCCGATGAGCAACGTCTTCGGCACGAACATCTCGTGGGCGGGCGGGTGGACGAGCATCGAGACCGCCGCGCAGCCCGGCGTGCTGCTCACGAACAACCTCGTCGGGGTGGACCCGCTTTTTGTGGACACGAACCACTGGAATTTCGCGCTGAAATCGAACTCGCCCGCGTTCGCGCTTGGCTTCCAGCCCATTCCGTTCGCGCAGATCGGCCCTGACCCCGCCGTGCCGCACGCGCCCTGGCCGGCGACCCTCACCATTGTCGAACCGCAGCACGGCAGCGTCGCTGGCTCGCCGCTGAACCTGGGCATCGAAGCCGTGCTATCCGATCCGGCGCGCACCGCGGGCGGGGTGGATTTCTTCATCGGGAACGCATGGCTCGGACGCGCGACCGGCGGACCGCCGCACCTCTTCACCTGGTCGAACGCTCCGGCGGGAATCTTCACGCTGGGGGCGCAGCCGACTTCAGGAAATGGACTTCCGGGGACATTGAACCGCGTCAGCATTCGCGTCGATGACGGCATCGTGCCGGCCGGTTCGGCGTGGCGATTCCTCGACAACGGCTCCAACCAGGGCACGGCGTGGCGCGGCACGAACTTCAACGACAGCGCCTGGAGCAGTGGTTTCGCGGAACTGGGCTATGGCGACGACGTCGATGGCCGCCCGGAACGCACCGCCATCAGCTACGGTCCCAACACCAGCGCCAAATACATCACCTACTACTTCCGTCGCTCCTTCACCGTGGCCAGTCCCGCCAGCTACACCAATCTCGTGCTCGGCCTATTGCGCGATGACGGCGCGATTGTTTACCTGAACGGCGTGGAA
>CAYQWK010000673.1:0-2739 GCA_964420805.1 uncultured Bifidobacteriaceae bacterium
GATCGAGGTGGCGATTGTGCGACCGGGGCCGATTCAGGGTGGCATGGTGCATCCCTATCTGAAGCGGCGGCAAGGCCTGGAGGCAGTGCTCTATCCAAGCTCGGCGGTCGAGTCCGTGTTGAAGCGCACGCTGGGGATTCCGATCTTCCAGGAGCAGGTGATGCAACTGGCGATGGTGGCGGCAAGCTTCACGGCGGGGGAGGCCGACCAGTTGCGCCGGGCGATGGCAGCGTGGAAGCGGCGCGGCGGTCTCGGTCATCTGAAAGACAAGCTCACCCAGGGGATGCTCAACAACGGCTACACCCCGGAGTTCGCGGAGTCGATCTACAAGCAGATCGCCGGCTTTGGCACCTACGGTTTCCCGGAGTCCCATGCCGCGAGCTTCGCGCTCTTGGTCTACGCCTCCAGCTGGCTCAAGTGCCATCACCCTGCCGCGTTCTGTGCCGCCTTGCTTAACAGCCAGCCGATGGGCTTTTACTCGCCATCGCAGTTGATTCAGGATGTGCAGCGCAACGGCGTCACGGTGCTGCCAGTGGATGTACTGCAAAGCACCTGGGAGACGCATCTGGTGCCGCTGCCTACAAACCACCCCGCCGACTCGGATGCACCGTTGACGACCCCAGTGCAGCCGATGATCCGGCTCGGCTTGCGCCTGGTGGCGGGGCTTAGTGCAGCGGCCGGTGAGCGCATTGAGGCTGCACGCGCGCAACGACAGTTTCGTAGTGTGCGTGATCTGGTGGCGCGGGCGGCGCTGGATCAGGGGGATGCCAAGGCAATGGCGCGCGCCGATGCACTTCGCGAGTTGGCCGGACACCGGTTGCAAGCGGTGTGGACCACCGGCGTGGCGGCGGTGCCCGACTTGCCGCTGGCGCCGAGTGATGAGGATCGGGACAGCCTACCGCTGTCGCCATTGACGCTCGGACAGGAGGTACTGGCGGATTTCGGCGCGACAGGATTCACCTTACGGGCGCATCCGATGCAGCTGGTGCGACCGCAACTGTCGGGGGTGTTTCGTGCGTCTGATCTTGGCAGTCTGAATTCAGGGCGACGCATCCGGGTGGCCGGGCTGGTGACCTGTCGGCAGCGACCGGGAACGGCGAGTGGTGTGACGTTTGTGACGCTGGAGGATGAGACTGGGAACATCAACGTGGTGGTGTGGCGTGATGTGGCGGAACGACAGCGGCGAGCGCTGATCGCGTCACGCCTGCTGGTCGTGTACGGAACGCTGGAGCGGCAGGGGCCGGTGACGCACTTGATCGCTAGTGAACTCACCGATGCATCGTATCTGGTGGCGGGGTTGGCGGTGGCGGCGCATGAGTTTCATTGAGCATTCCCAGATTGGGAGCCCTGAGGCGTTTCAACCGGCCGATATCGTTCATCAGAGGGCAGATGGTCGTTCAAGTAGCGCGCGAGCTGGTGCATGCCGTGCGCGCGGATCCAACCATCTGGTAGCAGGGTTCGCCAGCTCCAGTCATCAAGATAGCGAATGTCGACCAATTGTTGCCCTTGGTTGCGGGCATTGCCTGGGTTGGCCCATTGCAGCACCGAACGAAGACCTGCGAGAACCGCTCCATGCTTGTAAGTGCGATAGATCAACAAGCCACCCGCCACGCCTGAGTCTCTGTGGAAGTGCATGCTTTCAGGTGCGTTGGGCCGTAAGCCCGCAGCTGGCGTTAGACCCGATCGGACGAGGGACGAGTTCGAACCACTCCCGGTCATTGGATTGTCAAATCGGCATTTGAGGCGCGGGGGGGGGGGGAGAAACCAGCAGCCCGTTGATTCGCCGGATTTCACTTTGATGGCGGCGCGAACTCTGACGAAGTAGCTACTCAGCGCGCCGATTCGAGTATTCGTACGCGTTGCGAGCGTCCAACCCGCTCACCAATCAGAGAGAGCTGACCTTCCTCATCAATCATCCCGCCAAGATGTGGAGCCCATACCACCGAACGCCGGCGATTGCCATGAACTAGGCCGGCGAAATATCGCAACGCCTTGGAAACCGGAGGAATCTTGTGTTGCTTTGCGCAGGATATACCGATGTCACAAATGTGACATTGACGCCGGTGATGGCATGCGAATAGCATTTTTGGTGTTCGATCTGCCTGTAGCGTTACCGAGTTGTTGACGGACTGACCGCCTCCGGCCCCAGAACAAAAAACAGAAACCGTAACGAGGGGTTCCTCATGTCCGTGATTCACCGATGTGCCGGTTGGCTTGGCCTTGCGTTGTCCGCACTTGTTGTGCTGGCAAGCCCGGACTCGAGCGCACAGAGTCAACCCGTAAACGCCTCGTTCGAAGTTCCTGCAGTCGCGTCGGGCAGTCGCAGTGCGACGCCAGCCGGGGCGAGTTGGACATTCACGGGCACGGCTGGCATTGAACGACTAGTCTCTTCACCCTCCACCTTCTCCATTAACTACGGCGGTCTGGTGGGTCAGCAAGCGGCGTACTTGTCGAACACGGGTACGAATGCTTCGCTCGGTGCGATGACGCAGACCATCACGGCCCCCGTGACGGGGAGTTACCAACTGCGGTTCCTGGCCCGCGCTGCGGGCACCTCCCTTGCGCTGCGCGTCAGTGTTGACGGGACTCCGGTTGATGCAAACCTGACGCCGACGCCGTACCTCACGACCTTTGAGATGTGGTGGACTGCCGCATTCAGCCTCACTGCTGGCAACCACATAGTCAAAGTCGAGGCCGTCGCCCCGAGCGGAACACCTACAAGCGGCGACACTATCCACG
>CAYQWK010000674.1:0-448 GCA_964420805.1 uncultured Bifidobacteriaceae bacterium
CACCTACAGCGACATCGGCGGAACAAACTGGCCGGGCGCCGGTAACATCAGCGGCGACCCGCTCTTCCTGAACCCGGCGCAGCGCGATTACCGCTTGGGGACAAACTCCCCGGCCGCCGGCACGGGGCGCCAGGGCGGAAACATGGGCGCCCGGTTTCCGGTTGGCGCGCCCATGGCTTCGAGTCATCCGCGCATCGAGTCCGAAAGCATTTCCAACGGCGTTGCGACCATCCGTTTCTGGGCCGACTCCGAGAAATCCTACACGCTGCAAACCCGGCCTGCCGTGGGCGCGGGCGTCTGGGCGACAGTCACGAACATCCCGACCCGCGCCCTGCCCGTGTTCGTCGAAGCCGTCACACCTGTCGCGCCGGGCGAACATTTCTTCCGCCTCATCACGCCGTGAGCGAGCCGATGCGGGGACTCACCACCGGCGGTTTTCCGAAGATGA
>CAYQWK010000674.1:458-2712 GCA_964420805.1 uncultured Bifidobacteriaceae bacterium
ACACCCAACCGCATCAACATCGCGAAGCGACCGGCGCAAGAAAGCGAGCTCTCAAAGGCATGTTTCCGAAGGTGGATCTTTGAGGGCGTTCAGATATGCCGGGCGGCCAATGAGCAAAGATCGAATCAGAGCCTGTCTGAAAATTGCGTGAGGTTCTGCGGCGACGAGTTTTGGGCGTGGCCAAGGCAGTGAGGCCGGAGCATCCCCGCAGCGGGCTGTGATGGCCGAATAAACGCAGGTCACGGCCAAAAGACCCGTCGCCCGGAGGGTTTTCGAGGAAAAGGCCCCCCTGTATGGTGAACCGGTAGTTTGCCCGACGTTTACGTTGTTTTCATCGCCGACCCTTCAATCGCCAATCGGTGGCACCTTCGCAATTGGGTGGATTCGGCTTAAATCGTCTGGCTCAAGAACCCGCCGTCCACGCGGATGTCCGTGCCCGTGACGAAGCTGCTGGCCTTGCTGCTGGCGAGAAAGATGGCTGCGCCAACCAGTTCGTCCGAGATTCCGAACCGTGCCATGGGGGTATGGCCCCAAATGGATTTGGTGCGGGCGGTTGGGCTGCCGTCGTCGTTGAAGAGGAGTTTGCGGTTTTGTTCCGCCGGGAAGAAACCGGGCGTGATGGTGTTCACCCGGACGTTCTTTGGCGCCCATTCGCGTGCGATGAACTGGCTGAGGCTCAATACCGCCGCCTTCGCCGATGAGTACGCGACGACACGCGACAAGGGCAGATGAGCCGAGACGCTGGCAATGTTGATGATGCTGCCTTTCCCGCGTGCGACCATTCCGGGGCCAAATTCCTGACAGGGCAGCAGGACGCCACCGACCAGGTTCAGGTCGAAATTCGCCTGCCAGTCGGCGAGTTGGATGGATTCGAAGGAACGCTCGGCGGTGACGGTGACTTTCGGATCGTTGCCGCCCGCCGCGTTCACCAGAATGGTGACAGGGCCGAGTTGCTTCTCGATGGTTTCGCGGGCGGAACGAAGGCTGTCGCGGTTGATTGCATCGGCGTTGAAAAAAGCCGCCTTGCCGCCCGCGTCGGTGATTCTTTTCACACGGGCGGCGCCGCGGTCGGGATTGCGCCCGAGGACGGCCACGGCTGCACCAGCCCTGGCGAGACCTTCCGCGATCGCACCGCCAAGCTCTCCTGTCGCGCCAATGACCGCCGCGACGTCACCGTTGAGATCAAACAAATTCATGCGGGCGCGAATTTGCGTGGAAACGCCGCGAAGCGGGAAGAACAATTTGCTGTCGCGCCGGGGCGCGTTCGCCCTCAGAAGAGGCTGGTTTCCGGGAAGGTCACGAAATCCACAATGAACCAGCCGTAACGCGTGTGCTCCTCCAGCGTCAGGGTTGTGGAATAGACTCCTTCCGGCGGCGGACGGAAAGCCGCCGTGCGAGAGAGGTTCGGGAAGTAGGAAAGGGGTTTGAGCCGTCCGATGGGTTTGGTGGCCAGCACGTAGCCGTTTAATAACCCGCCCGCATACGGTTCGGTCGTTGCCCAGAGGCGGAGACGCAGGGAACCGGTGCGGACTTCCCTCGTGTTCAGGATCTCCTTGGCGAACAGGTTCACCCGCCCGAGCCGGCTCAACCATTCAACCTCGCCGGTGATTCGGACTTCGTTCGTGCTGCTGTAGGTCGTTTCACCCTGGCCGACGCCACCGAAGTTGACCAACCCGGCGAAATCCTCCCAGTCGGCGGTCACGTAACCGCCCTCGGCGATGTATTCCTCGAGGACAATCGTGGTTCCGTAAATTCCCGGCGGCGGCGCGAAAAAGCGCACGCGGTTGTTGATGTCGATGAAGGAATAACCGGCATCGAGCGGCCCAAGGTCGAGGCTGCCGAGTACGAAGCCGTTGAAGGCACCGCCGGATGGCGTGTTGGTGGTCGCCCAGATCTGCAGCCGCAGCCAGCCGCTGGCGCCGCGATCCCGCAGGTTGTCCACCCGGTCCGCAAAAATGCGCAGCCTGCGCGCGCCCCACCGCTGCCAGCCGGAATTACCCGTCAGGTCGAGTTCCTGGGCTGGTGACGCGATCAATGAGATCCACGTTGCCGCTGTCAGAGCCGCTTGGAGGAATATTCGTTTGCAAATCATGCTCATGTGACCGCTGACAGCCCGATGGAATTCGATTCCGGGCCGCCCGCCGTTCCTGCGGGTCTTTGGCTGGGAACACCAAAAATACAGGTGAGATCGAATGTGGCGGCAGCCATCGACAGGCTCCGGAATGCCCGAGAGGTGGTACTGGTCGCGCTGCGA
>CAYQWK010000675.1:0-2707 GCA_964420805.1 uncultured Bifidobacteriaceae bacterium
GGCCGACACCGCCCTCCACCATCTGTTCCGTGGCCCTGACCGACGATGGAGGTCGTTCGATTCCCACGCTGGTTCGTCACGAACTGGTCGGTGCGGCGATGCAGTTGGTTCCTCTGGTGGAAGGCATCGAGAGGATCAACCTGCTGTACGGCATAGACGCGGACAACGATGGTGTCGCGGAGCAATACATGACGGGGGCGCAGTTCGCGGCGGGGCTCGTCGCTGCCCCGCCCACGGCGGACTGGCGATGGGTGGTTTCCGTGCGCGTCGCGGTGCTGGCCCGCGCGCTCACGACATCGCCTGGATACAACGACTCGAACAAGGTCTACGACCTGGGGGGAGGCGTGGTTTTCGCCTGCACGCCGGGGGTCAATTGCGATTTCAAGCGGCACGTCTTCAGTCAGATCGCCTCGATCCGCAATTGCGCACAACGCCGCTCCACGGGGAACCCATGTTGAGCCAACCGCGCCGGAACGAACAAGGGGCGGTCCTCGTGACCGGCCTCATCATCCTGGTGGTGATGACCTTGCTTGTCCTCGGCATGCTGAAGACCAGCGTACTGGAACTCAAGATCGGCGGCATCGCCCACACGGCGCAACAGAACTTTGCCAACGCCGAAGCTTCGCTGGTGAAGTTCATCAACGACAACAACGGCCGTTTCTCGAAGGACTGTCTCTCCGCGCCCGCGGGAACCAGCAACTGTTTCTGCACCAACCCGGACGCGGCCCAATGCCAGGCGGCCAACGTGGGCGGCAACCAGACCACCTACTACCCTGCCTCCGGGTCCACTCCGGCCCGCCTGCTCGTCGGTGGAAATGCCTTCACCGGAGCCCAGGACGTCGAGATTCGCGCGATGCAGATCGCCTGTGCCGACGACGCCGGCGTGGGCAGCGGCAACCAGATCGGCGGCGGCCTGCAAGCCGTCTACATCGACCTCCAGGCCCTTGCCACGGGCAATTTCCTCGGAACGTCCACGGTGCATCAGGGCATCAAGTCTCCCCTGCCTACTGGCGCCTGCAACTGACGGCGGGTGGTCGAAAGAACTCTGCACGAGAGGTGCACCATGCAAACGACCCGAACGACACGATTCCTCGCCTGGATGTTGATCGCCGCATTGGTGAATCCGGGATTTTCGACGTCCGCGTTGGCACGGGATACGGACATCTATGTCAACCTGAACACCAGCGGCGTGTCGCCGCCCAACGTGTTGCTGGTCCTCGACACCTCGGACTCCATGAACACGCCCGACGACTGGCGGGAGTATCCCGGCGCCTACGATTCGCACGTGGAATACCTGTGGAATGATACGAACCGCATCAGCGCGTTTCCCGGGACCCCGATCTACGCCGAGAACACGTCCATCATCTCGCTCGGCACGGTCGATGTCACCAGCATCACCTATTCGGGCACCACGGCGACCGTGACGGCCGCAAGCCACGGGCTCTCGGCGGGTTGGACCGTCACGATCGGTAACGCCACGGAAACGGTGTACAACGGGCAATTCACGGTCACTTCGGTGATCGATGCCAACACATTCACCTACAGCCTTTCGGCCACGCCGACCGCCAACGCCGTCGCCCAGGGAATATTGGCCAACGGGAAGACCGTCACTTCCCTTACGCGCAGCAGTTCCACGGCGACAGCCACGGTCACGGCACACGGATTCAGCACGGGTGCGAACGTGATCGTCGAAAATGCCAGCGACGCCCGGTACAACGGGACCTTCGTCATCACGGTCACCGGCCCGAACACATTTACCTACACGGTGTCGGGTTCGCCCGCCTCGCCGGCCACGGCCCTGTCCATGTATTCCATCG
Organism: uncultured Bifidobacteriaceae bacterium; assembly: GCA_964420805.1. Taxonomy (GTDB): domain Bacteria; phylum Verrucomicrobiota; class Verrucomicrobiia; order Limisphaerales; family SIBH01; genus JANNGC01. Next base: position 1,818 of record CAYQWK010000675.1, read on the forward strand.
GGCGAAACCCCGATGCGACCAGCAAATACGGCTTTTGGGGCGGCAGGACGCTCGCCGAGAAGAGGGCGCTCTGGCAGGCGGCGTATACCTACGCCACGGCAACCGAGTCCGGTGACCCCGGCGCCCGTTCGACCTATCGCAATTACGACAACAACGCGAACCGAATCTACTGGTTACCCGCCGGAACCGCAGAATCGGACGCCCGCCTGCGGTCGGTGAGTTTCAATCGTTTTGCCGCCGGACTGCGGGAAGTCGGCGGCCTGCGCGGAGGAATCAACTGGTCGACGGACGATTTCCGCGCCTACAACAAGTGCGACGCGTCCCTGGCAGACCTTCTGCCGTCGACGGTCTTCGCGCCCACCAGCTACCCTCAGAACAGCGGGAAGTATCTCGGCCAGCGTTGTATGCGTTGGGAGCGTTTCCTCGACTTGGCGACGGTGAATCTCGCGTCCTACACTGGTGCGACGGCAAGTGGCAACAGTTCGCTCAACGCCGGCACGTTCCGGACCGGATACGTGGGATGGCCTGGCGACAACACGCCTCCGGGAGGCTCTCCCGGCGATCCCACACTGGCCGTTCCCGCACGGGACAGCACGAACGGCGGCACGACCGGCGACCAAGGCCAACCGATCCGGATTTATCAAGCGACGACCTATTCCGGCTGGACCGACGTCAAGGCGGATGCCGGCGGATATAACTTCCAGAGTTCGGTGAACGGTACGTCCGACACCATCCTGGCAACGCTCCGGGCGATCTACGGCTACTCGCTGATCCTGTCGAATGAGAAGTTCAGCGCGTGGCTCGGAAATCGCGACGGAACACCGGCATTCGGACTCGCAACCGGGACGCCCGCATACTTCGATTCGTCCACGACCACGTCGCCCTACACC
>CAYQWK010000676.1:0-2700 GCA_964420805.1 uncultured Bifidobacteriaceae bacterium
GGTGATGGTCCTGATCGCGAGCATCAAATGGTCGAGCGGCTTCGGCGACACCAGCCGGATCGGGAGCATTTTCGGAACTCTGATCACGCACGTGGTGCATCTGGCGCTGCTCGGGTTCGGGGTCTATACGATGTTCGATCCGCCGGGCAGCCCGAGGCAGTTCGGATTGGGCCTGCCGTTTCTGGGCAGTTATTACCTCACGGCTCTGGCTTGCGGGTATTTCGCCGGCTATCTGCTGCTGGTTTTCAGCGATTTCTCGACCAAAACCCGCCGCTGGGGAGCGATGGTGATGGTGCCGCTGAGTTTCCTCATTACCGCGGTGGTTTGCACAACGGCCCTGGTCGCGCCGGTGAAGTTGGCTCTCGACAACTGGCGGCGCGTGCGCGCGATCAATGCTCCGGAGTTCCGCGACTACACAAAGCGCCTGGCGGAGTCGTTGCCCAAGACGCCTTGCGTGGTGCTGAGTGATGATCCTTACCGGCTTTATTGCGTGGCGATGCAGTTGGAGAACGCTCGCAATTACATTTTCATCGACACGCGTTCACTCAACGAACCTGCCTACCATCGCTTGCTACGAAGCCGCCACGGAGATTTGATTCCGGTGGTTAAGGAGAAAAGCTCCCCGCTGCCGGGTTATGTCAACGTGCAGCTTCTCACCGCGCTGAAACAGAAGCGCGAGTTGTACTATCTGCATCCGAGTTTCGGTTACTTCTTCGAGACCTTCCACCAGGAGCCGCGCGGGCTGGTTTACCGACTGGAGATTTCGGCGTCGGACGCGGTGGACGTTCCCGCCCCCACGGCACAGGCCGCGGCGGACATGAGCCGGTATTGGGCGGGGATGTATGATCTTTCCCTGCGCCTGCTTGGCGAGCGCGTGGGGAGGATGACGGCGGAGGACAAGACCCTTCACGCCGACCTGCTCTTTGCCGGGAAGTGCTATTCGCAAAGCATGAATGTCTGGGGCGTGGAACTTCAGCGGGCCGGGAACTTCGACGAGGCGGCCAAGTTCTTTGAGCAGGCGCTCGTGGTGAACCCGGACAACACGTCCGCCTACATCAACCGCGAATTCAACACGCGCTGGCGCAAGGAGGGCAAGTCCATCGAGGAAATGGGCACCAATATCATAATGCGCTTGCAGGGCGAGCGCGGCATAGAGGGACTTCTGAACGGCGGCGGCCCCGTGGATGACCCTTCCTTCCGGCTCGAACTCGGGAACATCTTTGCCCGCAACCAGCTCTGGCGTCAGGCGGCGCAACATCTCAGCCGTTGTCTGGCCTACAAGCCGGGTGATGTGCAGGCCGCAGTCATGCTGGCCAACGTGTTTCTGGGCTGGAACCAGCCCGACCGCGCATTGAAGATCACTTCGGACCTGCGCGCCAAGCATTCGGCCGCCACGATGGCGCCCGAGGTGCAGATTGAAATCCTCCGCACTGAGGCTGGGGCTTATCTCGACAAGAACGAGTTTCCGGCCGCCGAGAAGATCTTCCTGAACGCTGAACGGCAGTTCCCGGAGCAGGACGGCTCGTATTTGACGCTGGCGCAGCTATACATTGCGCAATCCGAGAAGCTTCGTCTCGCCGGCGATGCGGCAGGCTCCGCCCGCATGGTGACGAATGCGCTGCAAGTGTCGGAACGGCACATCCAGTATTTGCCGCAAAGTGCTGCGGCGTGGTTCATCCGCGGTAATCTTTTCATGCACGCTGGATCGCCCGCGCTCGCAGTCTCGGCATACAGCAAGGTGCTCGCGGGCGACCCCAAAAACAGCGCTGCGCTGATGAACCGCGCGATTGCGAACCTTCAGGCAAAAAACTACGACGCAGCGCAGAAGGACTATGAGGGGATGCTCGGCTTCACGCTTACTTCCTACCGCGTCTATTACGGCCTGGCTGAGGTAGCCTACCAGAAGCAGGACTGGAAGGCGGCCCGCGAGTATTGCCGGAAATACCTCGATTTCGCCCCCGCCAATTCGGCCGAAGCGTCTTTCATCCGGACGCGTATGGAAGAGATGCGCAAGAAGTAGCCGTTGGCAGCCTCCGTGGGGTTTCTGCGACTTGGCATGACCGTAAAGTGACACTATCTTCCGCGGTCTATGAGTTATCGCAAATTGGTGTGCTGGCTGCCCTTGGCCGCATTGTGGCTTTCGATGCAAGTGGCGTGCGGAGCCCCGCTGGTCCAGTGGGGATCGGTTTGGAAATACCTCGACAACGGCACCGACCAAAGCAACGCATGGCGCAGCGTGGATTACGAGGACGACGGCTGGTCCAGCGGCCCGGCACAACTCGGCTACGGTGATGGCGACGAAGCCACCGAGGTTGGTTGGGGCACCAACGCGTCGAGCAAGTACATCACCACTTACTTTCGGCAGTGGTTCAATGTCCCGGATCCGTTGTTGCTGACGAATCTTGTGCTCAGTCTTTTGCGTGACGATGGCGCGATCGTCTATGTCAACAACGTCGAGGTCTATCGGAGCAACATGCCCGAGGGCACAGTGGACTACCAAACCAGGGCCTCGGCTTCCTCAAACGCCTACCGCACCAACAATGTCAATCCGTCGGTGCTGGTGCCGGGGGCCAACCTCATCGCCGTCGAAATTCACCAGAACAGCTCGTCCAGCGGCGACATCAGCTTCGACCTCGAACTGACCGACGGTCGCAACGACACACCGACGGTGAGCATCACCTCGCCGGCCAACAACTCCGT
>CAYQWK010000677.1:0-2678 GCA_964420805.1 uncultured Bifidobacteriaceae bacterium
CGAGGACACTGCGTGGCCCATTGGGGATGGGGCCCTTGGATTTCACGTAAGCGACTTGCTCAGCCACATGTGCAGCACATCCCTCGGGATGGGCCGTAATGCAGACAAAACCGCGAACCTTGGGCTTGATGACCATGACGGGTTAGATTTTAGGCTGTGCGGTGAAGTGCAAGAGCCGAAAGTGGCGGGCGGGGTGGGGTCGCATATCCGGACATCCCGGGGGGGGAAATCACGTCGCCTCCGGGAAGACAGTGGTGAGCCCTTAGAGTGACTCCAAGGCCTGCGGGGCCGATGGGGCGAGGGACCCCATCGCCTTCACTTCAAGCTGGCTGGCCGGGGCGTCGACGCGCTCCAACTGTCGCCGATGTGATCGAGCCAGCGTTGAACCTCTGCGGACAGTCTGGCGACCGTTTCGGGATGGGTGGCTGCGATGTCGTGGAGTTGGTACCGGTCTGCCTGATTGTCGAATAGACGGGCGCGAGGTTCGCCTCCGCGCCCCTGGCTGAGCACCATGGTATACCGGTCGGTGCGCACGCCCCGGTGTCCGCCCTCGGATTCATCCATGTAGAGCGCGGAAGTGGGTCGCGAGGCAAAGGGGCGACCGAGCAGCACGTCCGCGTAGTTGATTCCCTGGACTTGGGGAGGAATGGCGGACTTCAATCCCATCAGGCCGAGCAGCGTCGGCATCAGGTCAGCCGTGCCGATCAGCAGGTTGTCCGAGGTGCCCGCAGCGATATGCCCCGGCCAGCGGAAAATCAGTGGTATCTCAAAGGCCTCTGCAAAGGCATACGGTTTGCTCATCAGTCCATGACTTCCCATCATGTCGCCGTGGTCGCTCGTGAAGACGATGAGGGTATCGTTTTCCAGATTGAGGCGTGAAAGCGATTCGAGGACGCGACCCACCTGGTCGTCGACGCCCGAAACGGCGGCGAGATAGTCGAGGACGGCGGAGCGGGCGTTGGCTCCCAAACCCTCGAGGCGAACGTTTTCACGATTGAGCAGGTCCTTCCACGACTTGCCATGATAACGCTCACGCAGTCGGGGTGGAAGCTGGGCATACGGCGAGTGTGGTGGATTGAGCGACATCCAGAGCGCAAACGGCGCATCCGCCTTGCGCATCCTGCCGCCCTTGTTTTCCAGAAACTGGATCGCGATGTCCGTTTCGTGTACGGGAGACCATTGATCGATGTAGCGATAGTCGTTTCGTCCTGCGTCGGTCGTCCAATAACGCGGACGCAGGTGCTCATCGTAGGCGTTGTAGGCATGCCAGAAATCGATGTGGTGACGGTCCTCCTTTGGAGTGAATTCGTCCCATTTGATGTCATTCTCCCGCTGGTCCTGGGGCAGGTAGGGCGCATGGGGGTGCGAAAGATGCCATTTTCCGATGTAGCCGATGCTGTAGCCTGCCTGGTGCAGGACATCGGTGATGCATTCCTCGCTCCGCCGAAGGTACACGTTGGGGCGCGAGGAATTCGCATTGTGAACCAGGCCCGTGGCCGGCGGGAAACGTCCGGTCATCATCATGCCGCGCCAAGGGGTGCACAAAGGGTAGGTGGAAGTCGCCTGGGGCAGATACATTCCCTCCCGCGCCAGACGGTCGATGTTGGGCGTCAGGACCGGGTCCTCCCGCACAAACCCCATGGCCTGGCGTCGCATTTGATCGGGAAAAATGAAGAGCAGGTTCGGGCGCTTTGCGGATGGCGCAGAGGAATCAGCCCGTGCAAAGACCGGGACGGCCAGCAGGCAGCCTGTCCACAAGAGCAGACTCGTGAGGAGCGGTGTGTTTTTCGGAAACACGGGGTTCATTGACACAGTTCCATGGAAGGTGATTCGGGGTTATCGCGCCTGATTCATCTGAGCTCCGACGTCCTGAAGCCATCGATCGAGGCGCATTCCAAGTGTGCGGCGCTCTCGCGGATGGGCCTGCGCGAGATCCTTCCGTTCCGAGGGATCCTCCCGCAGATTGTAGAGTTCCTCGTGATTGTCTTCGTAGAAGCGGATGAGTTTCCAGTCGCCCACGTGCGCCACGCTGTAGGGCGAAACCTTTCCCCGGAACCAGTAGTGCGGATAGTGCCAGAACAGGCCGTCGTGCACCGGCTCGCTGCTTCCCCGGAGTGCGGGCACAAAGCTAATGCCATCCAAGGCGTGGGTGGATCGCGGGGCACCCGCCAGTTCGAGCAGCGTGGGATAAAAATCGTGGCTGATGACGGGAGTGTCGCAGATCGTGCCGCGACCTGCTCCAGGCGCCTTCACGAGCAACGGGACGCGCAGGCCGCCTTCGTAGGGGAATCCCTTTCCCATGCGCAGGGAGCCATTGGCGGTTGCTGGAGGAGTTCCGATATGCACGGCGCCTCCATTGTCGGAGGTGAAGACAACGATGGTGTTTTCGTCGAGGTGCAGCTCTTCGAGCCTCCGGAGAATACGGCCGACGCTGTCATCTACGCTTTGAAGCATCGCGGCGTAAACGGTATTGGCCTGGCCATCGGCAGGTGGACGCTTGGAGGCTTCCTCGATCAAGTCCTTCTTTCCCATGAACGGGCTGTGAACGGCATAGTGGGCGAGATAGAGAAAAAAGGGCTTGGCACGGTGGGAATCGATGAAGCGCAGGGCTTCGTCGGTCAGCTGTGCGCGCCGCAGCCGGCAGGCCGCTGCCAGACTACGTCCAGGAGGAGTTTGAC
>CAYQWK010000678.1:0-2661 GCA_964420805.1 uncultured Bifidobacteriaceae bacterium
GTTCAAGAATTGTCGGAAAATAATCCTCGATCACCACGGGTTCGCGGCAGATTGAGGCGGGCCTGGTCACCCCGGGCCACTTCACGATCATCGGCTCGCGGATGCCGCCTTCGTAGGGCGTGAGCTTGTGGCCGCGCAAAGGCAGGTTTCGCGGACACTGCGACGGTGCGCCGTTGTCGGACATGAAAAGGATGACGGTATTCTCCGCGACGCCGAGACGGGCGAGCGCGTTCATCACGTCGCCGAGCGACTTGTCCATGCCTTCAATCATCGAGGCCAGCGTCGCCTCGAACGGCTTGAGGCCGGCATCGAGATACTTCTGATAGAACCGTTCATCCTTCTCCCACGGCGCGTGGATGGCGTAGTGCGAGAGGTAGAGATAGAATGGCTGCCGGTCGGTGACGGCTTTCTCGACGGCCTTGATCGCCTCCAGCGTCAGCGCCTCGGTCAGGTAGATGTTCTTGCCGTGATAGGCTTCGAGGCCCGGCACGTCCCAGATGCGCTCGCCCTTCGAGCGCCATTCCGCGCTGAAATTCTTCTCGCCCCAATAACTCCCCGGCCCGCCCGCCGCGTGACCGGCGATGTTCACGTCGAAGCCAAGGTTCAGCGGATTCTCGCCTGGGGTATCCTTCGCGCCAAAGTGCGCCTTGCCGACGTGGATGGTGCGATAACCCACCGTGCGCAGCAGCGCAGGCAACGGCGTGACCTGCATCGTGCGCGCGATGCCGCCGTTGGTGCAGATGCCGTTGAGGTTCCACTCCGGCGGCTGGAGCGTCTTGTGCGCGTTGTCGGGCGAACGGTCCTTGCGCAGCGTCCAATTCGTCACCCGATGCCGCGCCACGTTCATGCCCGTGAGCGCGCTGACGCGCGTGGGCGAGCACACGGCGGAGGCGTAGGCTTGCGTGAATTTCATCCCCTGCGCCGCAAGCCGCTCCATGTTCGGCGTGCGATACCGGCGGTTCAGGGCGGTGACTTCGGTGTGAAACGGCACCGACGTTTCCTGCCAGCCCATGTCGTCCACGAGGAAGAAGATGATGTTGGGTCGGGTATCAAGCTTTGCGGCGTCCGCGGCGCACTGCGCGGCCAGCGGTGCCAGCAGCAGGGCGGTAAGGAAGATGCGTTTCATGGCTTGCTCCAGCGGGAGAAGGTCTCGCGCAACACGCGCGCGGCGGGCTTTAATGAGCCGTCGCCACGGACGAGTCCGAAGTGGGATTCGTTGGGGTTCTTGATCGGATAATCGTGCAGGCACCACGGCAGGACGCCGGCGATGCGTGACGTCTCGGCGGCTTCCAGGACGATTTTGTAAATTCGGGCCTGTTCCGCTTCCGTGCCGGGGTGCTGCGCAAGCTTCGCGCTCAGGGCCGGTTCCGCACCGAACCGCGGATCGCGCGCCGTACACATGCCGAATTCGCCGATGATCAGCGGGCGCGGCGGGCCGGCGCGCCGCTGGCTCGCGATGTCCTCGCTCACCCGCGCGAGTCCTCGCTCGAACAGCACGGCCTTCGGGCTGTACTCGTGATACTGAAGCACGTCGGGCAGACCCACCGCCGCCAGTCGGTCCGTCCGATAGGCGATGCCGACGGTCGTGAGGTGATTCGTGTCGAGCTGTTTGATAAATGGAATCGAGGCCTTGAGATAGGCGCGCGTCGCCTCGGTCCACTTTGGATTGTCATCCGGCTCGTTCATCAAATCCCAAAGCAACACGCGGCCATCGTTGCGACGGGTGCCGACAACATCCGTGAGTGTGCGCTGCCACCGCGCGGTGGCGTTGGTCGCGGTCAGCCACTGCGGGTGAAACTCGAAACAGACAATCACGCGGATGCCGTGCCGCCAGCCTGCGGCAAGCAGTTGCTCGAACTTCTCGCGATAGGCCGCCGTCAACGTGCCATCGGGCTTGAGCAATCCGGCCTGCTCGTTGTGTGGGGAGAACATGAGAAACGTACGAATGGTGTTACAGCCCAGCGACGCGGCCAGCGCCATGTCCTTTTCGAAAACTTCCGGTGGCGTCCTGGTCCACATCCCGCTCCACGGCGTCTCACGCGGGAAATAGTTCACGCCGCGCACCGACAACGGCTTGAGTTCGCGAATCAACTCGGCCGGCTTTGCGTCGTGGGCCATTCCCATGATGGCGACGACCGCGAAGAAAATCGCCCTGATGATGGCAAGTCTCGGCATGTTAAGCGGACAGGACCGTTCCCCCGGAGTCAAAGCGTCCAGCCGGCGCGCAAAGGCGGATCAAGCAGAACATTGGCTGCGGCATTGTTCACGAATTGCGATTTCGCCGCATCCCATTGCAGCCGGGTGCCCGCAAGTTTAATGGCAATCACGCCGAGCAGCGCGATCTCGGTGAGCGGCCCGCCGTAGGAAAAGTCCGAGCCGGCTTTTCTCCCCTCGCGGATCGCATCCACGAAATCCGAATGATGATCGCGCACGCGCGGGAGGGTCTTGGGCGGACGCTTGAAGTCGTCCATCCGCTTGGCAGGGAGCAGGCGCACGCCGCCGGCACCGTGCGAACCGTAGGCGATCTTGCCCTTGTCGCCGATGACCACGGCGCCGGAGCCGATGTCCTTTTCGTCCGGTTCGAACTCGGCGGGGCGGGGGACGCGTTCGCTGCCGCTGTGCCAGTGCAAGGTCACCGGGCCGCGCGCGCCTCTGGCCGGG
>CAYQWK010000679.1:0-2655 GCA_964420805.1 uncultured Bifidobacteriaceae bacterium
CGATCACCACCTGCAGGCTGATCGGGTTGCGGCCGCCGCCGAGGTTGATGATGTTATAGGTCGGGGCCACTGGGTCCCGGAGTTGAGGGTTGAGGGTTGAGAGTTGAGAGCCGAACAGCTTCCCCGCCAGCACAGTTCCCCGCGCGATGTCATCGACATAAGTAAAGTCGCGGGACTGCGACCCGTCGCCGTGGAGCGTGCTGGGCGTGTTGTTTTTCTGACCTCTGGCCTCCGTGCACCGTCGCCTGAATGCTCCTCGCCTGGTTCCCCGCCCCTCCATCCCCGGCTCTGTGAGCCCGTGCGTCATTTGAACGCACGAGCCGCCAGACCCGCTGGTGTGTTGTCTGCGCCGCCTGGACAGGTGCGGATTTTCCGGTAGCAAGTTTGGATCAGCGAAAGAAGTCATGCTTTTCCCATGATACATGGTTTGATCCCGATGACTCCAAGCGGCCGATCATCCATCGCCGATTGACCGGGTCGCGGTCGGAATCCGCGTCCGGCCAGGCGGGCACGCGGGTTTGGCAAAAGGTTCCGGTCAGAAATGTAAGGCTCGTCAAGATAGTGGAATCGCGCCTCGTCGGCTCTGCTCAGGCGACCGGCTCGGAACCGGATTCTCGTTCGATGATGCCGGACATTTCCGTCAGCAGAATTCCGGACTTCTCCGTGGCGACTTGATAAACAATATAATAATCCACGCCGAAATAATCATGAATGAGGCGATCCCGCATGCCCGCCATCTTCCGCCACTCCACCTCCGGATGCCTCGCTCTGAAATCATCGGGCACCTTCTTGGCCGCCTCGCCAATCACTTCTATCGCCCGCACACAGGCCCGCTTGAGCACGGAGTCGTCTAGAAATCTCTCGATGGGCACGTTCTCCGTGGCCTCGTTCAGAAATGTAGCCTCGTCCCGGATGTGACGGAGATAATCAAGTGCCGAGATCGACATACTTCACTTCCCGCAGAATCCGGGGACCGAGATAGGGGCTGAGCGCGTCCTCGGTCACCAGGTCCACCTTGCGTTGAAACGCCTCCTCCAAGGCCTCCCCCACCGCATAGAGATTGTCGAACGTGCGCGCCGGGCCGTCGAACCGCACCAGCACATCCACGTCGCTGTCCGCCCGCGCCTCACCGCGACCGACCGAGCCGAATATGCCCAGACGGCGAACCCCGGAAGCCAGGAGCCGTGATTTTACCGGTGCGATGTCCGCTTCAAACATACTGGCAGTCTCCCCAGGATCGGGGCATTGGCAATATCATGTTCAGCACCGCGACTCGGGCAGTGAGAGCGGGGCCTGGGGCCAGAAAGGGAGAACCCACCGACTGCTCCGAGTTGGACGTTGGCTGTTCAACGTTCAACGTCCGGCGTTTGGAACCAAACATCTGCCCCGCAGGCACCGTTCCCCTCGCGTTGCCGCCCACATCGGTGAAGTCGCGTGCCTGGCTGCCGCCACCGTAAAGCGTGATGGACGTGCCGTTTCTTTCACCTCCGGCCTCCGTGCTCCGTCGTCTGAGTGCTCCTCGACTGGCCCCCCGCCCCTCCACCCACGGCGCTGGGAGCCCGTGCGTCATTTGAACGCACGGGCTGCCAGGCCCGCCGGCTCCAGCCAGCGTGCTGCGGTCAGCGTGCTCCACCCCAAACCTCGCGCCGAGAGCTTGTGCGTCATTCGGACGCACTAGCTCAAAGACGCGATCCGCCACCCCGGACCGCCTCCCCGCTTGACGCAGAGGGAGTTCGTGCGTCATTTGGTTGCACATGAAATCCGTTTCCCTGCGCCACATGCAACACCACCTGAGCGACGTCTTGCGCCACGTGGACCAAGGGCAGGAAATCATCGTCACCCGCCGGCGGCGCGCCATCGCCCGCCTCGTGCCGGCGCATCCCGCCCCCACGAAGGTCAAGTGGCCCGACTTCGCCACCCGCTCCGCCCGCATCAAGGGTGCCCCGCTCAGCACCACCATCCTCGCCGGACGCGACTGAGCATGGCGCTGGATCTTTACCTCGATTCGAGCGCCCTCGTGAAACTCTACGTGCGGGAGCCGGAGACCGCAGAGCTTTCCGCCTTTGTCCGCAAATTCTCCCCGCCCCTGCCCTTCTCCTCGCTGCATGAGCTGGAACTGACCCACGCGCTCGAACGCCGCCGCGAGGAAGGAGATCTCTCGACGATCGGCGTCAACCAAATCATCGGCTCTCTCGACCACGATCTGACCCAGGGAGTGCTCTCCCGGCCGGCCACGGACTGGCCCGGCACCTTTGCCCGCGCCATCCATCTGTTGCGCCAACACCAGGGCCTGCGCTCGCTGGACGCCCTGCACATCGCTCACGCGCTGGAGTCTGGCGCGGTCTGGTTCGTCACCTATGACCGCCGACAGGGCAAGGCTGCCGCCGGCGAAGGCCTGAAGCTCTGGCCAAAGGGGTGACGATTTTCTCATAGCTGAATGCCTGCCAGCCAACCGCGATTGGCGATGTGCCAATCGACGCTCAACTGAAAACCTTGCTCGGGAGAAACCTGCGGCTTCCAGCCGAGCAGGCGTTCCGCCTTGGAGATGTCGGCCCAGGTTTCCTTGATGTCGGCGATGTGGAAGGGTTTCCCGGCGATGACGGCCTTCTTGCCGAGCGCCTTTTCGATGAAGGCGATCACCACCTGCAGGCTGAT
>CAYQWK010000680.1:0-2654 GCA_964420805.1 uncultured Bifidobacteriaceae bacterium
CCGAAGCTGCGGCGGCCCGGGTGGGCTCCGCAGGTTCGGGCACCAGGGAGACGATGTAGAGGCTGGCCAGCAATACGGCAGGCACCGACGGTATCTGGGTTTGATCACTCTGCTGGCCGAAGTGGCTATGTTCGGCGCAGAGGTTGGGGTTGTCCGGGTCCGGCTGTCCCATCCCGTCGCAACACGCAGCCATGTCCATGATCGGGTTTGCGGCGTCGGAGTCGGCCACGCTCGCGTCCGAATCCGCTGGGTCGCCCTCCGAGGCCATCGCCGGTGCTGCTGACGGTTGACTGAACCCAGCCGGCGACAGTTGGGGGCAGGCATAGGCCGCGACCGCCATTTGCGCGAACAGGAGCACGCCGACCAACAGACGACAGACCAGTTGTTTGAGGCGCCGCGTCATATCAGCACGCCACCGCGTCGGGCTGGCGACGCCGCTTGGCACCATGCGCCTTCTGATGGGGCTCTTGGGGTTCGCTCAGTTCCGCCGCGGGGTCTGCCGCCAGGGCCGCGATAATTGGACAGGACTGCGACTTCGGCGCGCAGGCGCAACAGTCGGCAAGACTTTCCAGGGCGGAAGCCATCGCGTCGAGGCGACTGATGCGCTCGCGAATCTCGGCGGCGCGCCGCCGGGTCAGTTCGCGCACCCGCACCTGGTCGCGCTCGGCGCTCAAGGACAGGAGTTCGGCCACATCGTCGAGAGCAAACCCGAGTTCCTGCGCCCGCTTGATGAAGCGCAGACGCTGCACATCGTCCGCCGAATATTCCCGGAAGCCGCCTGCCACGCGCGGCGGCTCGGGCAGCAAGCCGCGCCCCTGGTAATAACGCACGGCCTCCACCCCTACACCGGCGGCGTCGGCAAGTTTGCGGATGGTAAAAGCGTGCGTGGGCATGGGGGTGGATGATACGTCATAACTCAGTTTGATGCTACAGAGTTTAGTTCAAGCAATCTCGGGTGTCCACCATGAATTCCGGTCGGACTTTGTAGCCCGCCCAACGGTGGACTATCCTCATAGGAAGAGCTTTTGTTAAGCACGCTTTCGGAGATCGAGGACGAGATGCTCACGAGCAGCGCAAGTTCCCACAATACCGTGCAAGGGCTGGCCCGCTGGATGCTGGGCGTGATGCTGGCCCTGCAATTCGCCTTGGCGGCGCAAGCGTGTGAACTGCCGGTGCTGGTATCGAGTGCCACGATAATGACGGTGCCGTGCGAGGGAAGCGGGGTGGGCACGGCCTCTTGCCTGATCCAATGTCAAAAGACGGCCGACCAGATCAAGCCGTCGGTCGATTTCCATTTTGACGCGCTGCCGACCCCCAACGTCTGGGCAGCGGCGTTGTCCGTGCCGTCGGCCAGCCGCATGGCGGCGGCCGTCTCGCCCCTGTTGCAGCGCTCCGGCGGCCCGCCGTTGCAAATTCTCTTCTGCACTTTCCAATCCTAGCCTTTCGCCTCGACACGTACATCGAGCGGCTGCGGCGCGCTATCGCCCGGGCGGTCGTGGATGCACATTCCCGCCGTGCCCGTGCGCCAGAGACAGCGCATAGGCATGCCGAGCAGCAGTATCCAAGAGGAGAAAGATCATGAAAAAACTGACGATGACGGCGCTCATGGGCGCCCTGTTGGTCGCAACCACGCCCGCTCTCGCCGGACGGGATGAAGTGCTTATCCGGCAGGTCGACAAGACGATGGCCGCGAAACGCGCGGCCCAGGTGGAATTGGCAAAACAGCAGCAACAGGCGGCACAGATCGGATTGGCCGGCGCCACCGGTCAGCCCGGCAAAGTGGGTCCGAGCACGGAAGAACGCCAACGCGGCCGAGCGGCGAGGCGATTGCCCGGTGATCACCCCTGAGTCGCGCAACACGACGACCAACTAGGCGGCTGAGAGGGGTATCAATGCACACAGCCCGGCCGCCAGGGCTGTGTTTCACAGCACTGGCGCGGGCCTGTCGTGCTGCGGCCCGTCGAGCAGGGCCATTACCTGGATGATGAAAGCGCGGTGCCTTGGCGGGCAGCAGTTGTACCAGGACTCTAGATAGGCGGCGAAACTCTCGGCGCGAGCCGATGGTTTCGCGTTCAGATAGCCGATGGCTTCGAGGCCATCCGGCGCGGCCTCCAATAACGACAACAGCTTCACGGCGAGAAGTTCGTTCTTTTGCCGGAGGTAAGGATTGCGCTCCAACGCCTCCTGGTTCGCAGCGAACCATTGGCCCAGCGTCTCGTTGGGCAGAAGGCGCCGATGCTGCTCATCGCGCAGTTGCTGCGCATAGTCCCGGAAGGCCGAGGCGTAGCTTTTCCATCCTGGATAGGGCGGTGACCGCTCCCAGCGGATCGCTATCCGTTCCAGCGCGATAAGCGATACCGCTTCACAGAGCGTTTCTTCAAACCACTGATGATCGCGGGCCAGCACGCCCGGGGCGATTTCCCGATGCTCGTGGTTGGTGAAGATGTGACAGAGTTCGTGGGAAAACTGGTAGGTGAATTGGTCCCAGCGGGCGTCCTGCACATTCAAGAAGACGCGATGGGCGCCAGTGGCGGACTTTTCCAGGAGAACGCTCGGTCCGGCGGTACTGGAGGCGACGGAGACGCGCTCGGCCGCATGCTGGGGAAACGCGGGACGAAGTGTATCGGCGACCGTCGTCAAGACGGCCTCAATGT
>CAYQWK010000681.1:0-2115 GCA_964420805.1 uncultured Bifidobacteriaceae bacterium
GGATTGCACTTGCCCTGCATCGGGTTGGGTTACAATACGCCTATGAATTCGGTTGCGCTTGAAATCATTGTCATCTTGTTGCTGCTCGTTGCGAACGGCGTGTTCGCGATGGCGGAGATTGCCGTCGTCTCCGCAAAGAAGGCGCGGTTGCGCCGCTTCGCTGACCAGGGCAATGGCAAGGCCCGTATCGCACTTGAACTCGCCGAATCACCAAATCGGTTTCTTTCAACGGTGCAAATTGGCATCACGCTCGTAGGCATCTTCGCTGGTGCTTTCGGCGGTGCGACGCTTGCGGCCAAGCTCGCGCAACCTATCAGCCAGTTTTCCATCCTCGCGCATTACGCGGACAAGATCGCTTTCGGCATTGTGGTTGCCATCATCACCTACTTTTCGCTGGTGCTCGGTGAACTCGTGCCGAAGCGGTTTGGTCTGAGCAACCCGGAAGGCATCGCAATGATGGTCGCGCGCCCAATGAACTGGCTCTCGAAGTTCGCCGGGCCGGTGGTGAGCTTTCTCAGCGTTTCGACCGAAGGTTTGCTGCGCGTGTTGGGTTTCAAGCCGGAAAAGGAAATCACGGTTTCCGAGGAGGAGGTTCGCGTGATGATGCAGGAAGGCGTGCGCGCGGGCGCGTTCAACAAGGTAGAAAGCCAGATCGTGGACAGCGCGCTCGAACTCGACCAGTTACCCGTGCGCGAAATCATGACGCCGCGTCCCAAAGTCATCTGGCTGAATCAGGACGACCCGCACGAACAAGTCTGGCATAAGATCGTCGTCAGCGGTCATTCGCATTTTCCCGTGTATGAGGGCAACCGCGATCACACCGTCGGTGTTGTTTCGGTGAAGGCAATTTACGCCAATCTCGCCGCCGGAGTCGGCGTGAGTCTGAAAGATTTGATGGTAGCGCCGCTGATTGTTCCTGAAACGCAGACCGTCTTGCAGTTGGTTGAAACCTTCAAGCAGAGCGGCAAACACATCGCACTGGTAACCGATGAATTCGGCAGCATCGTCGGCCTCGTGACTTTGAACGATGTGATGGAGGCCGTCGTGGGCGAATTCCCCACGCAAGGCGAGCGCGCCAAACCCGAGGCCAAAAAACGTGACGATGGTTCGTGGCTGATTGACGCGATGATCGACCTCGCCTCTGTCGAGCAGGCATTGCTGAACTTCAAATTTGGCGGCGGCGCATACGGTGAATACCAAACCCTAGCGGGCTACGTTGTCAAAACGCTCGGCCACGTTCCGAAAGAAGGCGAAACGTTCGAAGCACAAGGCTACGTCTTTGAAGTCCTCGACATGGACCGGCATCGCGTGGACAAGGTGCTGGTGTTGCCCGCGAAACATCCGACGCTTAAACCTGATCAGTCCGCGTAACGCTTCAACACTGAAAGCAGCTCCTGCAAGTGCTTGCGGCCCTCCGCCGGCGAGTGTGCGTGCTCGATGCAGTGCTCCATGTGGGAATGAATCAGCGTCTCGGCCAGCGACTTGAGGGCTTTGCGCGCGGCCACCAACTGCATCAGGATTTCGGCGCAATCGCGGTCCTCGTCCAGCATCCGCTCGATGGCGTTCAACTGGCCGACGACGCGGCGGACGCGCAGTTTCTGTGCGTCCCGCTCGCTCCGGGAATGGCTGTGCGATTTCATGGAAACAGAATACGAAGGGTGAAGCGGCGGTTCAATCCCCGCCTTGCCACCCTATACGGGGTGGGGGTATAGTCCACGGCATGACTTCGTTCAACGAATACCTCGCCCACGGCAATGCCTGGCTGTTCATTCCCGCCGCCATTGTGCTGGGCGCGTTGCACGGGCTTGAGCCCGGCCATAGCAAGACGATGATGGCCGCGTTTATCGTCGCCATTCGCGGAACGGTCAAGCAAGCGGTCCTGCTGGGGCTGGCCGCTACGATTTCCCACACGGCGGTCATTTGGGCGCTGGCCTTCATTGGGTTGCACTACTCCGGCCAGTTCGATACCGAACGCACCGAGCCCTATTTCCAAGTCGTGGCTGGCGTCATGGTCATCGGCATGGCCGCGTGGATATTCACCCGCACGCGTAGGGAGGTTCAGGCCGCACATCATCACCACCACGGTCATTCACATGGCAGTGACATGGACGGACA
>CAYQWK010000681.1:2125-2649 GCA_964420805.1 uncultured Bifidobacteriaceae bacterium
GCGAACGAGCATACCGAAATCAGCGTGTTCGAGACGAACGTTCCACCGCGCTTCCGACTCTACTTTTACGACGGCAAGCAACAACCACTCCTCCTCCCCGCCGGACAAACCGTCACTTTGGAAACCAGCCGACCGGATGGCAGCAAGCAGGTGTTCGAGTTCAAACCGCAGGGCGACTTCCTCGAATCCACCAGCGACATCCCCGAGCCGCATGAATTTCAGGTCACACTCAAAGTGTCGCGCAATGGCGGATCGCCGATTTCTTATTGCACCCGTTTCGAGGAAGATCACCACCATCATCACGACCTTGACCCGGCCAGCGAAGACTTCGCGGACGCGCACGAACGCGAGCACACCGCCGAGATCGAGAAGCGTTTTGCCCATCGTAGCGTGACGACCGGCCAACTGATCATGTTTGGCCTGACTGGTGGATTGATGCCGTGCCCCGCAGCGTTTGCGGTGCTGCTGGTTTGCCTGCAACTCAAGAAATTCACCCTCGGCTTCGCCCTTGTGGTGGCTTTCAG
>CAYQWK010000682.1:0-2644 GCA_964420805.1 uncultured Bifidobacteriaceae bacterium
CGAGCACCGGTGCCGCCAGCCAGCAGAATCACGTCGTGGTCCGCCGCCTTCAACTTGGGCGCGGGCGCGGACACTGTCACGGCGGCGCCGTTGGCGATCAATTCCCGCCGCAAAAGCTCAACGTATTCCGCGTCCTTGCCGGGCACGACCAGCGCGACCTTGGTGTTGCGCAGTCCGTAGAATGGCGCGATGGCGGTGATGAACGAGAGTTTGCCGCGCGTCACGGTAAGCTCGATGGCCTTGGTGCGCCCGATCAACTGAGCTTCCAACGCGCTCTCGAAGGCCGCGACATCCGGCGTGGCGCGCCCGGCGACATGGGTGATCACATCGTTCTCGCGCAAGCCGGCCTTACCCGCTGCCTCGCTTGAACCCGCGGTGCTGACGAGCACGCCGTTGACATCGGAAAGCCGGTTCAAGATGCGGCTGACATTCACGATCTGACGGACCCCGAGACCCAGGGCGTCATAGCGATGTTCAACCACCTCTCCAGCATGGTGGCCGAACTTGGGCAGCAAATCCGCCGCCTCCATTTTCACCTTGATGGTGACATGCTGCCGCGCTCCGGTTGGGCCGCGCTGCACGACGAACGTCACCTCGCTTCCCGGCTTGCGCGTCGTCATCTCCCAGTCCCAATCGAGCAACTCGGCGCGCGTGCGCGCGGAGGTGGTGACGCCGTCGGTCTCGACGATCACGTCGCCCTCGCGCAGGCCGGCCTTGTAAGCGGCGGAATTCGGCAACACGGAACTGACCAGCACTCCCTTTTCAACCCCAAGCGCGAGTGCCAGTTCCGAATACAACTCAGTTGTCATGTGCGTGGGAAGGTCCGCGCGCACGAAACGGCCGTGGGAGAGGAAATGGTCCTTCAATACCAGCGCAACATGGATGGGGATGGTGAAGCCCAGGTTGTTCGCGCCGCTGGAACCATAGGTGTTCAGGCCCAGCACGCGGCCTTCGCTGTCGAAGAGCGGACCACCGCTGTTGCCGGGGTTGATTGCGGCGTCGGTCTGGAAAACCTTCGTCTCAGTGCCGAGGTCGGTGCGCTCGACGTTGCTGAGGATGCCACGGGTGAAGGTGCGCTTCAGGCCGAGCGGCATGCCCACCGCGAAGCAACGCTGGCCGATTTGCACGCGGCGCGAATCGCCAATCTCGACCGGCTGCAGCTTGCGCCCCGCCTCGATCTTCAACAGCGACACGTCCGGGTCCATCGAGAAGCCAATGACGCGGGCGGGGTATTTCTGCTCGTCGTTCAGGATGACGGTGATGGATTTCGCGGGCTGGGTCGGATCCTCCTCGTCCGTGCCGCGCACGACGTGGCCGTTGCTGAGGATGTAACCGTCCGGCGAAATGATGAACCCGCTGCCGCCGGCGTTCTCGTGCTGGATGGCGACCACGGAGGGATCAACCTTGCGAACGATGTCGTCCGAGATGTCGTCCGAATTCGCGGCAAAGGCCGGCGCGCTGAAGGCACAGGCCAGCAACGCGGCCCGAAGAAATGGTGTGAGAGCGTTCATTGTTTGTTTCCGTTGTCCTTTTCACCCAGCGTGAGATTCAGCCCCGCGTAGCCGGTCAGGATGCCGCGGCTGTATTTTACCAGCACCACCGGCGGCTTCTCGCGGCGGATCTTTTCGAGCACCTTGCCAAATGCCACCACGTCGGGCGTGGGCTGGCCGGCCAGTTCCATGATGATGTCCCGCCTCGAAATGAGCGTCTGCCGCAGCGTTCCGCTGTTCGCCGCCGGGCTGCCGCGATGCACGTCCGTGACCAGCACGCCGCGGTCGGTGTTCAGGTTCTGCGCGTGAACGTCGCTGTCCGTGATGCCCGTGACCGTCACGCCGAGATCCTCGGCCCGCAGAATCTCCGGCTCCGGCGCCTTCACGAACGTCCCCGCCAGTTCAAGTTGCTTGCCGTCGCGCAGCACGCTCACGGTGAATTTCTCCCCCGCGCGCGGACGGAGCGATTTGGTGAAATAGTCCATCGCCCGCGCGCCGCTCAGGCGCAGCGGCTTGCCGTTCACGCCCGTGATCAAGTCGCCGTCACGCACCCCGGCTGCGGACGCGGAGCCGTCCCTGGCCGCGTGCAGAACCACCAGCGCGCTGGCGGGCAATTTGCGTCCCTTGGCGAAGTCCTTATTCACCGGTTCGAGCAACGCGCCAAACCAGCCGCGCTTCTTCTTTTCGTCCTCCGCCACGTTCGCGCCCGTCGCCTCGGCGATGAACCGCTGCAAGTCGTCCCGGATGTCGTTCAGGGAAAGCACCGACGTGCGCTCCACCAGGCCGACGATCTGGCCGGACAGATTCACCACCAGCGCGCCGGACGATCCCGTGAGCGACTGGTTCAGCATGAACTTGCGGTAACGCCCCGGCCTCTCGCCCTGGCAGACGCCAAGCAGCGTATGCTTCTGGAATTCGTATGCCTCGTCCATCGACCGAAGCACCACCGCCCATTCGCCCACCGCCAGGTCCGCGCCGCC
This sequence comes from uncultured Bifidobacteriaceae bacterium, assembly GCA_964420805.1. Classification (GTDB taxonomy): domain Bacteria; phylum Verrucomicrobiota; class Verrucomicrobiia; order Limisphaerales; family SIBH01; genus JANNGC01. The sequence goes on from CAYQWK010000682.1 coordinate 2,471, forward strand.
GTTCAAGTCCAGCGGCGTGAACGCGTCGTCGCCGTCCAGCTTCAAGATGCTCATTCCCAGAGCCTCATCAGCTTTCACCGACCGCGCAGCATATTCCGTCTCGCCGATGAACACGGCGATGCGGCCGTCCGAGTCCGGCTTGAGCACGCCCGGCACGAGCACGTGTCCTTTGGG
>CAYQWK010000683.1:0-2643 GCA_964420805.1 uncultured Bifidobacteriaceae bacterium
ACTCAGATGTGTGAATCGTGCAAGAGAGTGAGATGCGCCCGCGGGTGAATTCCCTCGCAACTGTGGCTTGCCGCCCGTGCTGGAAACGGGCACAAGGAGTTCCATGATTTCCATCAGACTGCGCCGTTACCTTGCGATTGCCGCCTGCGTCGCCATCAGTTCTCTTGCGCTGCCGTTGCGGGCGGCGGACTCCGATCCGGCGCCCGCGCCGAAGAAGGATGCGCAGACCCTCCTGAACGAAATGCGCATGAGAAGCTTGGTCAAGGAGCTGGAACTGACCGACGAGCAGAAGCCGAAGGTGCAGAAACTTCTCGATGACGAATACGTGGTCGTGACCAAGATTCGCGAAGACCAGTCGCTTTCCCTCGTCGAGCGATCGGACAAGATCAAGGCGGCGCAAAACGACACTTACGGCAAGCTCAAGCCGATCCTCACAGAGAAGCAGTCGGAGAAGCTCGATTCGCTCCGGGCGAAGACCGGGCGAAAGAAGAAGCCGGCGGCCTGACCGAGCATCACGCGGTCACCCCGCCGCGTCGTTGCCTCACTTTGCTGGATCGTAGTTCAACCACGGGCCAAGCCATTTCTCCATTTCGGCCGTGGCCTTTCCCTTCCGGGTCGCCACATCGGCGACCTGATCGCGGTCGACTTTTCCGACGGCGAAATATTTGGCTTCGGGGTGGGCAAAGTAGAGGCCGCTGACGCTCGCGCCGGGCCACATGGCGTAGCTCTCGGTGAGCTTGATGCCGGTGTGCTTCTCCGCGTCGAGCAACTGCCAGAGGATTCCCTTCTCGGTGTGGTCCGGACACGCCGGATAGCCCGCGGCGGGACGGATGCCCCGATATTTCTCCTCGATCAGATCATCGGGCGAGAGGTTCTCCGCGTGACCGAAGCCCCATTCCTCACGCACGCGCTTGTGGAGAAATTCCGCAAACGCCTCGGCCAACCGGTCGGCCAGCGCCTCGGCCATGATGGCGTTGTAGTCGTCATGCTTCGCCTTGAACCTCTCGACCAGCTCCTTGAGTCCGAAGCCGGCAGTGACGGCAAAGGCGCCGATGTGGTCGGCGTGTTCCGTGACGTTTGAGGTGTGACCGGGTTTGGGCGCGATGAAATCGGCCAGACACCAGTTCGGTGAGCCGCCGGTCTTCGCGGTTTGCTGGCGGAGGAAATGGAATTTCGTCAACACCGCCGAGCGCGTGGCATCGGTGAACAGTTCGACGTCCTCGCCCACCGAGTTAGCGGGGAACAATCCGTAGACCGCGCGCAGGCCGAGCTGCCTTTTCCAAACGATTTCGTCGAGCAACCTGCGGGCGTCATCGAACAACTGCCGGGCCTGCGGACCGTGCTGTTCGTGCTCGAAGATGTTCGGGTAACGGCCGCGCAGTTCCCAAGTGTGGAAGAAGGGTGACCAGTCAATGAACGGCACAAGCTCCGCCAGCGTGACCGGGAACACGGCGTGCGCACCGTTGTCGTGCGCATGGCCGCAGCCGCAGGCGACGCCCGGGCGCGCCTCGGAGGAAAGGACGCGGACGCCGGTGAATCCGGGCTTTGGCAGGCCGGCGAACGAGAGAGCGGGCTTGTTGGCGCGCGCGACATCGAGGCTGAGGAGTTTCTGTTTCTGGCCGCCGTGTGCTGCACGCGCCTTCTCGTAGTCCTCGTTGAGTTGCTGGACAAAGGCCGGCTTCTGCGCCGCGCTGAGAAGCGCGCTGGCCACGGGCACGGCGCGCGAGGCGTCGAGCACATGAACGACGGGTTCGCCATAGCCCGGAGCGATCTTGACGGCGGTGTGCGCCTTGCTGGTCGTCGCGCCGCCAATGAGCAGCGGGATATTGAAGCCCATGCGCTCCATCTCGCGGGCGACATGCTGCATTTCATCAAGCGACGGTGTGATGAGTCCGCTCAAGCCGATGATGTCTGCCTTCTGCTCGCGGGCAGCCTGGAGGATTTTCTCGCATGGGACCATTACGCCGAGGTCGATGACCTCGTAGTTGTTGCAGCCAAGCACCACGCCCACAATGTTCTTGCCGATGTCGTGAACGTCGCCCTTCACGGTCGCCAGCACGATCCTGCCCTGCGGTTGCACGGCCTTGCCGGCGGCGGCGAGCGCGGCCTTCTCCGCTTCCATGAACGGAGTGAGGCAGGCCACGGATTTCTTCATGACGCGCGCCGATTTCACGACCTGTGGCAGGAACATTTTGCCTGAGCCGAAGAGGTCGCCGACAACGTTCATGCCGGCCATGAGCGGGCCTTCGATGACACTGAGCGGCTTGCCGTATTTCAAGCGCGCCTCTTCGGTGTCCTCGTTGATGTGCGTGTCAATGCCTTTGACCAGCGCGTGGGTGAGGCGTTCCTCGACGGTGCCTTTGCGCCAGGCTTCGTCGGCCTTCGTTCCCGCCACGCCGGCGTCCGTGGATTTTTTCTTCACCGCCTCACCAAACGCGACGAGCCGTTCGGTCGCGTCGGGGCGGCGGTTGAGCAGCACGTCCTCGATGAGTTCGAGCAGGTCCTTTGGGATTTCCTCGTACACCTCCAACATGCCGGCGTTGACGATGCCCATGTCGAGCCCGGCCTTGATGGCGTGGTAGAGGAACGCGGCGTGCATGGCTTCGCGCACGACGTTGTTGCCGCGGAAGCTGAAGCTCACGT
>CAYQWK010000684.1:0-2638 GCA_964420805.1 uncultured Bifidobacteriaceae bacterium
GGGAAATTCTCCAGCTACGCCGAGTACGGCGCCGCAACGCTGGCCGATGTGCTGGGCCCGGCCTTGAAGTCGGGCACGCGGCTGGATGCGGTTTGGTTCAACTCCACGCTGTTTCTCAATCGCGGCGGACGTTTCGTGGCCAGGCCGCTTCCCATCGAAGCGCAGCTCTCGCCGGTGTTCGGAATGGTTGTCGGGGATTTCGACGGCGACGGGAATGAAGACCTGTTTCTCGCCCAGAATTTCTTCCCGACCGATGCCGAGACCTCGCGTTATGACGCCGGGCGCGGGCTGCTACTGCGCGGCAATGGACGCGGCGATTTTACCGCGTTGAGTGGCAACGAACTGGGCGCGGTCGTGCATGGCGATGCGCGCGGAGCGGCGGCCGGCGACTTCGATGGCGACGGGCGGCTCGATCTTGCCGTGGGCCAAAACAGCGCGGCGACAAAGCTCTTCCGCAATGAACGCGCCCGGCCGGGGTTACGCGTCAGCCTGCGTGGGCCGGCGGGTAACCGCGCCGGGTTGGGCGCCGTCATCCGCCGCGGCGAAGGACCGGCCCACGAACTGCAAGGTGGCTCCGGCTGGTGGTCGCAGAACAGCGCGACGGCTGTGCTCGGCGGAAGTGCATCGAGCATTTCTGTGCGCTGGCCCGGCGGGCGCGAAACGAGGACAAACATTCCCCCCGGCGCGGCGGCTGTGGTAATCGACGCGCCGACGAAATGAAGTTCTCCATCATCACGCCGAGTTTCCGGAACTCCGAATGGCTCAAGCTGTGCGTCGCCTCCGTGGCCGACCAGGGCGTCGAGCACGAGCACATCGTCCAGGACGCCGGCTCGGATGACGGCACGCTGGACTGGCTGCCGCGCGATCCGCGCGTCTCCGCCGTGGTGGAGAAGGACGATGGCATGTATGACGCCATCAACCGCGGCCTGCGCCGCGCGCGCGGTGACTTGCTGGCCTATTTGAACTGCGACGAACAGTACCTGCCCGGAGCCTTGGCGGCAGTGGAGGAATTCTTTGCGACCCATCCAGAAGTGGAGGTGCTGTTCGCCGACGCGGTGGCGGTCGATACAAATTGCAATTACCTCTGGCACCGCAAAATGCTGCGTCCGTTGCTCTGGCACACTTGGACCTGCCCGCTTTCGACGCTGACTTGCGCAACATTCTTTCGCCGCAGCGTGATCGATCAGCGGAAGATCTTTTTCAACACGCGCTGGCGGATGGTGGGAGACAGCGACTGGGTGCTGAACCTGTTCCAACAGCGCGTGCCAATGGCGGTGCTGCGTCGGTTCACGTCGGTGTTCACGCACACTGGCGCGAATCTGAGTCTGGCCCCCAAGGCGCGGTTGGAGGCGGAGGAATTCCACCGTGCCGCGCCCGGACTGCTGCGCGCCGCGCGTCCGCTGGTGCTGGCCCATCATCGGGTGCGGCGGTTGCTCGGCGGGATTTACTCGCAGGCACCGTTCGACTTCGCTCTCTACACGCCAGACAACGCCGCGCAGCGGATCACCCGCCACGTCAGCGAGCCAACTTGGCGCTGGAGGTGGTGACGCCGCCGGACGCATCTCACTTTCTTGCAGAATACTCATTCCTTGACGAGTGGCGCCGTGTTCAGCGGCGCAACGGACGGCCTCACGCCTTCTTTCCGTCCGCTCTGCGCGGACGGGGTCGTCGCAGCACGACAACCACCACCTTCAAGAAATTGAGATGTGTCCAATGCCCTTGCAGGCTAGACAAACCTCCGGGAAGGCCGCAAACATGGTTTCCGAAACAACACAACTCTCCCCGTCATGATCGCTGCTCGCCTCCGGCACGAACAAGTGAAAGACCGGACCTGGGCGTGAGCGGACAACGGTGAGAACCCAGGAGCAAGACCATGTCCGACATCATGACCGTCAGCCAGTTCAAGGCGAAGAGCAGCAAATTCCTCGCCCGCCGGAAGAACCCGATCATTCGCGACCTCGATAAATTGCTCGGCATCTATGCCGCCTCCGCAGCGAATCCCCGCCGCCGGCTTAAGATCCTGATCCTCATCTACGTTTGGTGTAAGCAATACCTGTACGGCGGTGGAACACGCGGCGGCGTCGGCGAATTGTTGCAGCAGGTCGAGGCGAAACTGAAGGACCCAAGCGCGATGATGACACTGACGCTGGCACATCAAGGAATGCGTTGGGATGACCAAGGCAACGCCAAGTTACCAGCCGAGAACAACGCCAAGTCCATGGGCAAGGGCTACCGGATGGAACCGCTACTGCCGGGCAAAGGCAGCGTGGGTGGCACGGAACTGGAACACAAACTCAAGCGCATCAACACCCCGGCATTGCGGGCCTTGTTCGAGGACAAGATCACCGCGGACCTGGACAAGAAGGGTGCGCAATACACCATGAAGGAGGTGATCCATCAGGCAGAGATCGCCATGGGCACGGCGCCCATCACCGAATTCCTGGACATCTTCGTGGCCTTCACGCAGGACCCGGCCTATGCCCAACGGGCAGATTTCGAGTATTGCAACAAGGGACAGCGCCAGTCGTATCTGGTGCATATTGATGGTCAAAGCGGCCGATTCTTTGCCGACGCCGCGCACTCGATCCCGTTCACCACCGACACCTTCGCGATGATCTACAACACGGATCTCCTGAAG
>CAYQWK010000685.1:0-2626 GCA_964420805.1 uncultured Bifidobacteriaceae bacterium
CCATGAACAAAACCCTGTCCCCCCTCGTCGCCGCCTTCGCGCTGGCGCTGGCGCTTGCCTCGAACCTGCCGCTCCGCGCCCAACCCGTCGCCGCCGGCACGTTGCTGGTCGATCTGCGCATCACCAACCTCTCGCCGGACATGGTCTTCTGGACCAACGCCGGCACGATGGGCAATTTCACCAACTACGCCTTCGGGCGGCCCGTGTTCGTCAGCGATGTCGCGGGCACGGGCATCCCCGGCGTGCAGTTCAACGGCACCACCGACGCCTACATCGGGCCGCGCTCCGTGCCGGACATCGACGCCATCGGCGCGGACAAGTCGGTCGAGGTCTGGGTGTTCAATCCCGGTCCGTTGATCGCCGAGGAAACGCTGGTCGCCTGGTCGCATCGCGGCACCACGGCCCGCAATCAATCGATCCTCTACGGCACCAACCTGACCTTCGGCTGCGCCGGGCATTTCGGCACCGCGTACGACGTGGGATGGAACACGGTGGGCAACATCCCGGCCGGGGGCGTCTGGCACCATTTCGCCTACACCTACGATGGCACGAATGTCTCGATCTTCGTCGATGGCGTGTTGCGCGTGTTCAAGAACCTGCCCACGGCGCTGACGAACTTCGCCAACGAGGCCATCCTCATCGCCGCGCAGCGCAGCGCCACGAACGCCGTGCCCAACGGCCAGTTCCTTTCCGGCTTCATCAACTCCGTCCGCATCCACGGCGGCGTCCTCAGCTCGAATGATGTGGCCACGAATTACCTTGCCGGTCCGTCGTTGAGCGGTGGAGCGGTCGCGGCCCAGAACCAGCCGGGCAACTGGATTGCCGGTGAGGGCGGAACGGCCTCGTTCATTTTCGGCGTGAACGGCAGGCCCCCGATCGCCTTCCAGTGGTCGAGCAACGGCGTGCCAGTTCCCGACGCCACGAACGCCACGCTCTCCATCGCCTCCGCCAGCTTGAGTGCCAACGGCGCCATCCTCACCTGCACCGCCTCGAACGATGTCTCCGGCACGCCCTTCGTCATCACCAGTTCCAACGCCGTCCTCAGCGTCCTCAGCATCACCAACGCGCTGCGCAATCGCTACAGCTTCAACGGCGATGTCACCGACAGCGTCAGCGGCCAGAACGGCACACTGGTGGGCGGCACTTTCGCGGGCGGCAAAGCCATCCTCAACAACCCGACCTCCGGCGCGGGCACAAACCACATCAATCTGCCGCCGCGTCTCATTCAGGGCTTCCCTGTGGTGACCATCGAAACGTGGGCCGACTTCCGCGTGAACGGAAACTGGGCGCGGCTCTTTGACTTCGGCGCGACCAATGGCGCCAGCGGCCAGCGTTACCTCTTCTTCACGCCGCACAGCGGTTCCTCCTCGATCCGCATCGCCGCCATCGACAACACGCTGGTCGAGAAGTTCGCGCAGATCACCTCACCCACCAGCCTCGACAACCGAACCAACGTCCACATCGTCTGCGTCTTCGATCCCCAGACGCGGTTCATCGGTTTTTTCACCAACGGCGTCTTTGCCACCTCCCGCACGGACTTCGCCTCGCTGACCAACATCGACAACGCGCTTTCCTACCTCGGACGGTCTGTCTTTGCCGGCGACACCTGGATCAACGGCAACTACGACGAGTTCCGCATCTACGCCGCGCCGCTTTCGCCGCAACAGATCATGACCAATTATTTGCGGGGCCAGAATGATGTCATCGAAATCCCGGCCGCCATCGTCGCCCAACCCGCCAACGTCACCGCCGGAGAGGACGCCAACGCCACCTTCAGCCTCACCGCCAAGGGCAGCCCGGCCGTGGCCTACCAGTGGTACCGCGACGGCAACTTGATCCCGAATCGCACCAACCGCACCGTGACGCTGGCCGGCGTTTCATCGACCGACACCGGCGCGCAGCTCTCGTGCGTCATCTCGAACTTCGTCGCCGGCACGCCGTACGTCGCCACCAGTTCCGTGGCCACGCTCACGGTCATCAGCGCCGCCAGCACGCTCGGCCATCGCTACAGCTTCACGAACGACGCCACGGACAGCATCGGCACCGCGCACGGCACGTTGTTTGGCGGCGCGGTGATCACCAACGGCGCGGTGTCCCTCAACGGCGTGGTCGGCACCTACCTGAATCTGCCCGGCGGTCTCGTCACCACGCAGACCGCGGTGACAATCGAGTTCTGGGCCACCTACGGCGCGAACGCCAACTGGGCGCGCGTCTTTGATTTCGGCCGCACCAACGGCACCGGCGGCGAGAAATACATCTTCTTCACCCCGCACAGCGGTTCCGGCGGACATCGCAGCGCGATCACGGACCTGGCCGGGGCGAATGAAAATTTCCTCGAAGTCCCCGGCCTGCTCGACGGCCAATCCATGCACGTGGCCGTGGTGTTCGATCCGCTCAACGCCTTCATGGGAATCTATACCAACGGCGTCTTCGAGGCCGGCGTTAGCAACATCAGCCGCACCATTGCCGGGCTGGACAACCAGCTTTCCTACGTCGGCCGCTCACTCTACGCCGCCGATGCCTGGCTCAATGGCAGCATCGATGAGTTCCGCATCTATTACTCGCCGCTCTCCGCGTCGAAGGTTCTCCAAAGTTTCCAACTCGGCCCCAACCGCGTGCTTAGCGA
>CAYQWK010000686.1:0-2602 GCA_964420805.1 uncultured Bifidobacteriaceae bacterium
AGTTCGAGGTTTTGCGGGCACGGGCGTCGAAGGTCTGTTGCTCAATTTTCTCACGGAGTTCGCCGAGGTCGCGGACGGCTTCGAGCGCGGCGGGACCGTATGCGCGGAGAGACGACTGGCACGCATCCACCATGGCCTGCGCTCCCCGCGAATCACCGGCGTCCATGCGCTGGATGCTTTCCTTGATCGCCTGGGCGGCGCGCTGGAGGGCGACCCACGGGATGACCCGCGCGTTGACCACAACCTTGGCCGGGTCTTGCGTGGACTGGATGCGGATGACCTGGGTGAAGGTCTTGGAGGCCACGCCTTCCGTGGTGAACTCGTCGTAGGCGAGTTCGATCTCGAGCAACAGCTCGCCTTCAAGGCTGGTCACAGGCTGGCCGGCAAGGGCGGGCAGCGGGAGCGCGGAGAGGGCAAAGACGACGATGCGTTCCTCGCCGCTGACGAGGTCGCCCAGGGCGAACTCGTGGCGGCCGTCGGGCAGGGACACCGATGGATATTCCCCGAGCGGAGCGTAGCCGTCGCAGAAGTCGAGGGGCTTGAGGCGCAGGCGGAGGTTCTGGATGGCGAGCTTTTGCAGGCCCTGTAATTCGGAATCGAAGATGGCGGGAAATTTCTCCGGCGACACCGCGTCGTAGAACACGCCGCCGGTGGCGGCGGCGAGGTCGGACATGAGATCCTCGTTGTAGCCGTCGCCGAAGCCGAGGCAGGAGGTGCGGATGTTCGCCTGCTCCAGTCCGCTGGCCACGATGTTGCGGACCTGGGGCGGATCGACGACGCCGATGTTGAGATGGCCGTCGCTCAGGAGGAGAGCGCGCCGGCTGGTGCCCGCAGGCGCGCCCGCGAGCTGGTCGCGTCCGAGCATCCAGCCGCCGGTGAGGTTGGTGCTGCCGCCGGACTCGATGGTGGCGACGGCTTGCTGGAACTGTTGCTTGTTCGCGGCCGGCTGGAGCGGGATGACGGTGCGGGCCTCGTCGTCAAAGGTCACGAGGCTGAAAAGGTCGTGTGGACGGAGGTTCTTGATGGCGACCTGGGCGGCTTCCTTGGCGCGCTGCAAGGGCAAGCCCTGCATGGAGCCGCTGCGGTCGAGCACGACGCAGAAGGCGGCAGGCTGCGGCCGGGCCGCGCTGATTTCCGGCGCCTGCAACTGGAGCGCGAAGTAGATGGGAACAGCCTGGTTGGCGAGGATGGTCTGGTAGTCGAGGTGCGCGGTGATCTTCATTTTATTGCCTTTGGTTCGAGTGTTTTCCGTCTGCGGCGGGCCACCGCCGTCCTGGTTTCGATGGCGATGATGGCACGCGGGGGGGTGACATCCGTGGACACTCCCCAGTGGAATTCCGGCAGCGGTTTCCGGGCGGGAACGGTTGACAGGGCCTGTCACCGGGGGGGCATGATCTGGAGGGTTGAAAGTTGAAGGTTGAGGGCCATCTGAATGCGGAATGGGGTGAACATCGAACGCTGAACACCGAACATCGAACGCTGAACATCGAACTCTGAACATCGAACATCGAACATCGAACTCTGAGTGGAGCCGGTGGGCCGGGATGGTGAAGAGGCGAGGCAGTGAAGCAGTATTCAGTAATCAGTGAAATTTGGGAGAAAGATTGCGGAATGCGGAACGGCGGCGCTCTGCCGAGACGCCGCTACGAGGAGCGGGAGGTGCCGGGCGGGTCGCCGGGCACGACAGGCGGGTCGCCTGTGCCACCCGGAGGAATGTGGCGGGTTGAAGGTTGAGGGTTGAAAGGGAAAGCGGGGACGAATTGACATGGGGTGTCACCGGGGGGGCATGATCTGGAGGGTTGAGGGTTGAAGGTTGAGGGCCATCTGAATGCGGAGTGCGGAGTGGGGAGTGGGGTGAACATCGAACGCTGAACACCGAACATCGAACGCTGAACACTGAACGGTGGGCGGATGCGGGATGCTGGATGCTGGCGGCGGGATGCGGGAGGCAGGACGCAGCGGTGATCAAAAGCAGAAGGAAAAACATGGCGAAGAAGAAACCGGAGGCGTATTCGCGCCCGGCGTGGGAGCGAATGATGCGGATGCATCAGCTCATTCAGAACGGGGAGTATCCCAACTGCCCGAAGGTGGCGAAGGAGTTCGAGGTGTCCACGCGCACGCTGAAGCGGGACGTGGACTTCATGAAGGTGCGGCTGAAGCTGCCCATCGAATACGACGAGCTACGCTACGGCTTCTTCTACAGCCAGCCGGTGGACCAGTTCCCGACCGTGGCCGTGACGGAGGCGGAGCTTTTTTCACTGCTCGTGGCGCACAAGGCCATTGCCCAATACCACGGCACGCCGTTTCAGGCCCCGCTGGAGGCGGCGTTCCGGAAACTCACGGGCCAACTGGACCAGGGGGCGCGGTTCACCCTGAGCAATCTGGATGGCATGGTGTCGTTCCGGCCACTGGCGCCGGAGGACACGGATCTGGCGACGTTCCAAACCATTGCGCGGGCCGTGCAGGAGCGGCGGGCGTTGCGGTTCCTGTATCGCAACCTGGGCGCGGCGAAGGCGCAGCGGCGGCATGTGCGGCCGTATCATTTGGCCTGCATCGAGAACCACTGGTATCTGTTCGCGTTCGACATCGAGCGCGCGGCGAT
>CAYQWK010000687.1:0-2598 GCA_964420805.1 uncultured Bifidobacteriaceae bacterium
GCGTAGCGGACGGCGTAGAGTTTCTTGCCGTCGGAGAACGCCGAGGTGAAGCGGGACCTGTTCGCGCGGCTCGAACGCGACCTTGCGAAGTTGCTGAGATTGCACGCGGTGACTTTGGCCGAAGTGGTCGCCCGTTGCTGCGAAATCAAGGCGAAGGTGGTGAGCCAGGACGAAACCGAGAGCGGCCTGCGGGCGATCCTTAACTTTGGCCACACCATCGGCCACGGGCTGGAGGCGATTTCGCGCTACGGAAGATACCTGCATGGCGAGGCCATCTCCATTGGGCAGGTCGCGGCGGCCGAACTTTCCGCGGCACTGCTGGACCTGCCGCAACTCGATGTCGAGCGGATCACCGACCTGTTTCGACGCGCGGAGCTTCCGACGAGCGTCGATTTGAACACGAAGCAGACGGACCTGTTGTTCGCCGCCATGCGGCTCGACAAGAAGGTCAGCGGCGGCGAGATCAAGTTCGTGCTGGCGAAAAGGATCGGCGCTGTGACCTGGGGCGAAAAGGTCCCGGAGGGCCTCATTCGCGCAACGCTCGACCGTTCCACCGCATCACTTTCCTGAGCCATGTCTGCCATCAGCGAGAACATCGTCCGGGAATATTTCGAGTTGCACGGGTTCTTTGTGCGCCAGCAACGGAAGTATGTCGCGCCGTCGCGCCGGGAGGACGACCAGGCGGATTTCTTCGTTTGGAACCCGCTTGGCTCCCCGGACAAAACCGCGCTGCCGTTCGTTCTCGGGGACGACGACCTGCAACGTGTGCCGCGCGCGATGGTGGTGGTGAAGGGCTGGCATACGGACACCTTCAGCCCGGGTTTGCTCGCAAATGCGCCGGAGATCTTTCGTTTCCTCGAACCGGTCGCGCTCAAGCGGGCGGCACAGCAATTCGGTGGCGACGCGCCCGTGTTGAAGCTATTGGTCGTGCCCGCGCTGCCGGCCTCTGACGAGGCGCGCGAACAGAGCATCGGCCTGCTGCGGGCGAAGGGCATCGACGCCGTGATTCCCTTCCGCGCGATGCTGGCCAGCCTTGTCGCGAGCATTGAGACGAACAGGAATTACCAGAAGTCGGACCTGTTGCAGACGCTGCGCATCCTCAAGAACTACGATTTCGTGCGGGAGCCGCAACTTGAGTTGTTTAAACCAAAACGTCCCCGCAAGCCAAGGGACAGCGCCCGCGGCGGCGCCGCTGAAAAGTAGCCTAGCCGCCCCTTGACAGCCTCGCGGTCGTTGTCCAACGTCACACCCGTTGTCCGCGAGACTTCCCTGATTGCCAGCCGCAGATTGTCATTCCCCCACGGTGGTTTGAACATTTGGCCGGCGTGTAAGTCGAAGTGGCAGCGTTTAGTAAACCATTCGTCCCGCGAGCCACGCCCGCGCCGAACAACACATTTCAATTTATGCCCAGAGTCGCCAAACCGAAGGCCGCCAAGGCCAAAGCCGCCAAGAAGCAGGCCACACCACCGCCAGAAGCTGTAATGCCCGCCGCCGCAACGCCCGCGGAACCTTCCCCGGCCAGCGTGCCCGCCGCCGATATCCCTGTTTCCGATGATCTGTCGTTGACGCCGCCGCCCGCCGAAGCGCCACCGATCGAGGAACCCATGCCGGTGGTGAAAGCCACTCCCGCGCCCGCCGCGCAGGCCCCACTTCCACCGCCCGAAGAAGCTCCGCATGACGAAGAGGCGCGCAAGAGCAGCGACACCGAGATGGTGCTGCGCCCGCCAACCAAACCTGTGGAGACCAGCGAGTCGGACACCGAACGCGAGCGCCGCGAACGCCGCCAAACCGGCGCCGACGCGGCCCCGGCGTTGAAGATCAACATTGCCGCGTTGCAGGCAATGTCGATGACCGACCTGAACAACATGGCCAAGGAGCTGGGCATCGAGAACTACGGCACGATGCGGAAGCACGAGATCATCTTCCACATTCTCCAGAAGAACGCCGAGCGCAGCGGTGTGCTGTTCTCCGAAGGCGTGCTGGAGGTGCTGGCTGAGGGTTTCGGCTTTCTTCGCTCGCAGAGCTTCAATTACCTGCCGTGCCCGGAGGACATTTACGTTTCCCCTTCGCAAATCCGACGGTTCGACCTGCAAACGGGCAACCTTGTTGCGGGGCAAATCCGCCCGCCCAAGGACAAGGAGCGTTTCTTCGCGCTGCTCAAGGTCGAGGCCGTCGATGGCGCCGAGCCGGAGAAGGCAAAGGACAAGACACATTTCGACAACCTGACGCCGCTGTTCCCGAACAAGCGGTTCATTCTGGAAACAGACCCCGCCGAACTTTCCACCCGCGTCGTCGATCTCGTCTGCCCGATCGGCAAGGGCACGCGCGGCATCATCGTCGCGCCACCACGCACGGGCAAAACCGTGCTGATGCAGAAGTTGGCCAACGCGATCCTTAAGAACAACCCGGAGAGCTACCTGTTCATTCTCCTCATTGACGAGCGCCCCGAGGAAGTCACCGACATGGAGCGTTCCTGCGTGGGCGCGGAGGTCATCAGTTCGACCTTCGACGAACCGCCGGAGCGACACGTGCAGGTGGCCGAAATGGTAATCGAGAAAGCCAAGCGCATGGTCGAGCACAAGCGGGATGTGGTGATCC
>CAYQWK010000688.1:0-1068 GCA_964420805.1 uncultured Bifidobacteriaceae bacterium
GGCGTAGCCACGGTCGACCTGCGAAACCTGGGCTCGGATCGCACGTTGGTACTGGTCAACGGACGACGCTACGTTGCGGGCATCTCTGGGAGCGCTACGGTCGACCTGAACACAATTCCAACCGACTTCATCGAGCGGGTAGAAGTGCTGACCGGTGGCGCGTCCTCCAGCTATGGCTCGGATGCTGTGGGAGGGGTGGTCAACATCATCCTCAAGCGCAGTATCAAGGGCGTCCAACTGGATGCGTCGATCGGCCAGAGTGAACGCGATGACGACAAGTTGAAGAAGTTCAGCGCCAGCTTTGGAGCGAACTCGGGGGACGGCAGAACTCGCTTGATGGGTCACTTTTCGGCATCGGAACAAGGGGCGGTCTACTCCGCCAATCGTGATATTTCGGCCGTCGACTCCTTCTCGAAAGCGCTGGCTGTCAGCGGGGATCCCGCAGACCTCTTCGTTCAAACCGCGCCCTTCTATTCAAGCTTCGCGCCGCAGGGTCGATTCTTCTACAAAGGTGGTAACAAGACATTCGATGCCAACGGGAACCTCATTCCGTTTAGCACAAACGGACCGGCCGGCGACGGCGTCGGGGCAACTGGTTACAACCGCAACGCTATTCGAACAATCGCCGTTCCAACAAAGCGGCTCTTGTTCGCTGCCAAGGGCGAACACCAATTTGGTCCTTCTGCGACGGGTGTTTTCGAGGCCACATACGCAGCGACGAAGACTACGTCGCGATTGGAACCGTTTGCCGTTGATTCAACCGGGGGCACCAATCCGATTTACGCCGGTGGCGGTTACGTACCGGCAGAGTTCATGATCGATGGCGTTGCGGTCAAGAACCCAATTATCCCGAATGCGCTGTTCAACCTTATGGCTGACCGCAACGGCGATGGGTTGAAGGACTACAACTTCACACGCAGACTCTCCGACATTGCCAATCGGGGAAATACCGCCAACCGCGACACTTTCCGGCTATTGACGGGGGTGAAGGGCGACCTTTCGCCGACGTGGGCGTACGACACATATGTTTCCTATGGGTTCACGAAGGAGTCGCAAAACGGCACCGGC
>CAYQWK010000688.1:1078-2581 GCA_964420805.1 uncultured Bifidobacteriaceae bacterium
ACGCTGCGAACTTCCGTTATGCCCTGGAGGCAATCCCTGACGCCTATGGTAATCCGATTTGTCGCGACGCTGTGGCTCGGGCATCGGGATGTGTACCGGTCAACGTTTTTGGTGCTAACACGATCAGCCCCGAGGCGGCAAAGTACATTCATGCCCCCAGCACTCTAAGCACCCGGGTTACACAGACCTTTGCAGGTGCAACGCTATCTGGTGAGCCGTTCAACGTAGCTGCGGGACCTGTTGGTATGGCGTTTGGCGCCGAATATCGGAAGGAAACGTCGAGTGACGTGGCCGACGCGCTGACCCAATTGGGGCAGAATTTGGGAAATGCCCGCCCGGTTACGAGCGGAAGCTTTGATGTCAAGGAAGTCTTTGCCGAGGCGCGGCTGCCACTGCTCAAAGGCCTCGCAGCGGTCAAGTCACTTGACGCGACGGCTGCAGTGCGCGTGGGTTCTTACTCCACGGGCTCGGATACCACAAGTTGGAACGCGGGTATTGACTGGGGTGTCAACTCAATGTTCCGTGTGCGTGCGACCAGCGCCGTCTCGACACGAGCACCGAATATTGGCGAACTATTCCAGGGACCGTCTCAAACATTCCCGACCGGGCTCGTCGACCCGTGCGTGGGCGTTACAGCGACGTCGACCGGCGCAATCGCCGAAGCCTGCTTGAAGGATGCGGGGGTGCGCGCCAACATTGCCGAGAATGGATCCTTCACTCTTACGCAGGCCGACCTCCAAGGGATTAGCGGCTTCAACAAGGGCAATCCGAATCTGAGGCCCGAAAAGGGTCGTTCGACAACGATTGGCCTTGTGATCACACCTGCCTTGCCAACTGGGATGGGCAATGTCGCGTTTACCCTGGACTATTACAAGATCCAAATCGCTGACGCCATCAATCTTCCGGGACGTCAGTTCCAACTGACTCAATGTTATGGTGGAGATCCCAGCTTCTGTAAGGATATTACACGCCGGCAGACGGCGGTAGGCGCCAATAGCGCTGGCGCGATTGCGGTCATTAATGCCAGCGCTGAAAATACCGGCGGGCAATACGACGAGGGCGTCGACTTGACGGCAAACTACGCAACTCGGTTGGGTGGCGGGCAGTTCACAAGCCGCATTTCGTACACTCGCTTGCTGAAGGCCTGGACAAAGACCACTCCAGAGGCCGAGCGAGATTACAGCACGGGTGAGGTTGGTGCTGCCAAGGATCGGTGGACGCTGAATCTTGGCTATGACATCGGGTCCTGGGGGATCAAGAGCTCGGTTACTTATGTTGGTAAGTCCTATATTGACGACCAATTCATGATCGGCAACGAGTTTCCGAAGGAAGCAGGCAAGGTGGCGGCCAAGACCTACACCGACGCTCAAGTCACCTATACACAGGGCAAGGCGCAGTTCTATGCAGGTGTAAACAACCTGTTTGATACCAAGCCGCCAGTAATCCCGTCGGGCGTTCCCGGCAACAACACTGGTGTGGAGACTGCCGCGGGAACTTATGATG
>CAYQWK010000689.1:0-2580 GCA_964420805.1 uncultured Bifidobacteriaceae bacterium
ACTTTCTCTCGAGTCGATGGGCTGCCAGCTTGTCGTAGCATGCCTGCACGGTCTTCAAGCTCTTGGCGGTTTCGCCGGGCGGCACGACGATGGTGACAGGATCAAAACCCGCAGAGCGCAGGCTTTGCTCGGCGGCCTTGGCGTAGCTCTTCGCCACGTTCCGGTCGGTGACGATTGCGCAACGGCGGCCCAGACCGAGTTTCGCGCATTCGGTTCCCAATCCGGCCAGCAGTCGGCCTCCAATTAGAATTGGATAACTTCGTTTTCCAAGGGCGACCGTGACTGTGCGCATCGGCGGGAGAATAGGAACGACGAATGACGAATGTCGAATGACGAATGACGGCATCAGCCGCGGGTTGACGTTCAAAAGTTGACGGCCGACGCGATGCCTTGGGCAGTGTTGTTCGTGCGCGCGGCGAAATACACGACCGACAGCGAACGCCGGCCGGTCACGATGAATCCGGTTTCGTTCGTCACCGGGCTGGGAGTCGCAGGAAGCCGATACACGTTGACTCCCGGATCACGGAATATTTCCGGCAACGCGCGGTTGTTGGTCCGGGTGGCCGGGGCACCCAGTCCCATCGAGTAATAGCGATCCAGTTCCGCGACGTTCGTCGGCGCGGTGTACGCGGTGATCGACACGCTCATTGAGTTTCCTCCGGTGCCCCGCACGGCCTTGGGCGGCAGCAAGGTGTTCACGAGAGTGAACGCATTCGCAGGCGGCCCGCTCGCGGCGCCCGGATTGACGAAGGACAGCCACACCGTGGTGTTTGAGCCAGTGCGCTCGCGGGAGACATGGATGATTTTGAGCTGGCCCTCGCGCATGCTGACCATGGTGGCCGCCTCGAACTGCTCGCCGGGAGGCGAGAAGACTACGCCGAGTTGTTCCATCCGGCGCATTCCGCCAAAGATCCCGCGCGAGACGTAGGTGAACCGCGCGCCGGTTCCTGGCCCGAGACGCATCATTTTCAAGTAATGAGCTGTCACGTTGGTGAATGAGTCGGTCGTAACCGACATGAAGCACTGGCCGTTGCCAAGGTACTGCGAGCCGCTTGCCCCGCAGTTGGGATAAACCCAGTCCCAAATCCGCTCGGCCTGCGATGGCGCGCGAAACAGCACGACGCCAAACGCCGCCACCACCAGTAGCAAAACCACTACCATCACCTTCTGCACCGGCGTCATCGCCACCCGGCCGGAGATAGGATCTTCAACTTTCATAAGTTGGCCTCAATACAGGATCACAAACGCGCCGTCCTTGCCGAGGGCGATATCTGGGCCGCAAAACATGGTGGGCGAGTGCGCGCGGTCCGGCGTCGCAATGAAATGGCCGCCGTCTGTCGAGCACGTGTAGAGAAGGTTCTCGCCCGTGACGTACGCGAGGTGGATGACGCCTCGCGCATCGACTTCCGCATCTGGCACCGCGCCGCCGCCCGGCACACGAACGAGCCGATCCTCCGGCGCGCCGACGGCGCAAAGCGCGGCGGCCAGCAGCAGGGCAAAGGTCTTCATGCGCGCCACGCTGCCAGCGCGCGAAGGGAGCGTCGAGAAGGCAAATCCGGTCGCTTTCAATGCGCGCCAGAAAACTCAACTCGCGGCTGTGACCGTGCGCTTCAAATAATCGATGCTTCGCAATGCGATCGCCTCCGGGCCTTCCTCGAAGTTAAAGACCTCGACGGATACCCAGCCGTCGTAGCCCACCTCGCGCAGGGCGGCGAAGATGGGCTTGAAGTCCACGTCGCCAAAGCCGGGCCCCTTGAGGTTGCGGTCGTTGGCGTGGAAATAGGCGAATTCCCCGCGCGACTCGCGGATGATCCGCGGGATTTCCTTCGACTCGGAGGCCATGGCCTTCACGTCGAGAATGATTTTCATGTTCGGGCTGGCGAACTGGCGGGAGAAACGGGCGCCATCGGCGGCGGTGTTGACGAAGTTCGTTTCCACCGGCGCCAGCGGCTCGAAGCAAATGGTGATGTCGCGATCCTCGGCGCGTCGGACGGCGGGGCGGAAGGTGTCTGTGGCCCAGGTCCAGGCCTGGTCCGGCGTCACGCCGTCCATGATGTTCCGCTGTTTGGGCGAACCAACCACGATGATCTTCCCCCCGAGGTCTGCGCAGAAGTTCACGAGTTCTACGAAGTAGTCCGCCGTGCGCTGACGAACGGCTGCATCGGGGTGGTTCAAATACATCCCCTCGGCCTGCACGAGGACCCAGTGGATGCCGGTGATCTCAATGCCAATGCGCCGCGCCGATTCGCGGATGCGCGTGCGCTCAGCGGCCGGAATGTCGGTGACGTACTTGGCGAGAGTGAAAGGGGCGATTTCAATGCCGTCATAGCCCGCCTTTCGGGCGAACGACATGGCTTCGTCAATGGACCAGTTTTGGAAAATCTCGTTGCAGATGCCGAACTTCATGCGGCGCGGAGTGTGCGTGCGGAAACTCCAAGGGCCAAGCACCAAGACGCGCGTCGTAATCATCGAAGCGCGTGGCAGCGGCGTTTTCAGCGGCCCTTTTTTGGTTCTGCCGGACGAGCGGCGGCGGTCGCTTTGGCCTTCATTGCGGCCAGCCGCTTGTTCCAATCGGACCAG
>CAYQWK010000690.1:0-2579 GCA_964420805.1 uncultured Bifidobacteriaceae bacterium
GAAGCTGTGTGGAGATATGTCCTGAGCAACAGTTCGCCGAGTGCCGTTACCAAACTGGCTCTCACCAACATCTACTCGATTACTTCACCGGAGCTTTTTGACTTGTCGCTCGCGTGGATTGTTGAGAGCGCGGCGAATCCAACAAACAACTGGTGGGTCTTGACGCTGGCATCAGACAACGACCCAGTTCTTCCGGACAGGAAGCTAATCTTTGATGTCGGCACCACCTACGACCCCACCAACTCCGTCCTGCTCTTCCGACCAAGGAATGGGGCGGTGCTGCGTTCAGGCGACCCGTTCTGGCGAATGCCCGACGTGAGCGGGCTGATCGGCCCGGTGGGCGTGGCCCCGGCGCGCGCCCAGGTCGGCTGGATCACCGGCATCAGCAACGGCCCGCGCCTGCAACTCACCGGCGCCCCCGGCGGCGACTACGCCATCGAACGCGCCCTCACCGTCACCGGCGCGTGGGCCGCCGTCGCCACCGTCATCGCCGGCACCAACGGCCTGGCCCAGTGGTCCGACCCGGCCCCGCCCGCCGCCGGCGCGTTCTACCGCGCCGCCCGCACCAACACTCCCGTGCGCGTCGATGACCCGCCCGTCATCCTCACCCAGCCCGCCGGCCAGACCAACGCCGTCGGCGTGCCCACCACGCTCAACGTCTCCGCCCTCGGCGCATGGCTGAGTTACCAGTGGCGCAAGGACGGCCTGGAAATCCCCGGCGCGACCAACGCCGCGCTCCCCTTCTCCAACCCCGCGACCAACGACAGCGGCGTCTATGCCGTCGCCATCACGAATGTGTGGGGCGCGGTGACGAGCAGCAACGCGGTGGTGAGGTTCGATTGAATGGCCACGGCTTGACAGCCGTGGCTACGGAGGCGCTCCGTAGCCGCGCCTGTGAAGGCGCGGCCATCTGGGGGGGCAGTCCGTAGTAATGACACAAAATCTGGGTGGGGATCGAAACGCGGTCATGCTCCGCGCGTGGCGTAGCGAAAATCCCGGCGCGATTTATCACGTCATGAATCGTGGCGACCATCGCGAGCCGGCCTTCCGTGACAGCCTCGATCACAAGAGTTGGACCTTGCCGCGTCGCCGCGCCGACAACAGCGGATTGTACGGCGCGATTGTCTTTTTTTCGTTTCGTGCTGGCGGACGGCTCCATAGCGTCAGGGCATGAGCAAAGCCGCCGTGTTTCTGGACCGCGATGGGACGATCATCGAAGACAAGGACTACCTGCACCGGCCGGAGGAGGTGGTGATCTTCCCGGGAGCGGTCGCGGCAATGCGCCGACTCCAGGATGCCGGGTTCGACCTCGTTCTCGTCACCAACCAATCCGGCGTAGGGCGGGGTTATTTCACGATCGAGGATGTGCATGACGTTCACCGGCATTTGTGCGGCGAACTGGCGCGGGACGGAGTTGAACTGCGAAGGATTTTCATCGCCCCGGAACATCCCGATGCGCCGAGCCGCGGGCGGAAGCCGTCGCCGCAGTTTCTTTTCGATGCGCGGGATGAACTCGGTGTGGACCTGGCGCGCAGTTACATGGTCGGCGACAAGTTGATCGACCTCGAAGCCGGCTGGAACGCCGGCGTGCGCAAAGCGTTGCTGGTGCGGACGGGTTACGGGGCCCAGGTGGAACAGAAGGCGGGCGCGACGTTGGAGCGCGCCGTGGTGGTCGATGGCATGACGGCCGCCGCCGATTGGATTCTGCGGGATGCGGCGGGTTGACATCCGCGCACTGGCCACTTGAATAGCCCGCATGGATGCCGCCCTGACTGATCGTCAACGCGAGGTGCTCGAGTTCGTGCGCGAGACGCAGCAACGCCACGGACACAGCCCGACGCTGCGCGAGATTTGCGCGCACTTTGGATTCAAGAGTCCCAAGGCCGCCGCGGATCATCTCACGGCCCTGGAGCGGAAGGGGGCGATTTCGCGCCTGGAGAAACGCGCCCGGACGCTGCGGATCAGGTCGCCGTTGCAGAAGTTTCTCCGGCCGGTGGCGAACATTCCGGTTTACGGGAGCATCCCGGCGGGTTTCGCCGTGGAGACGCGACAGGGTGCGGAGGGCTGTGTCTCGGTTGATCTCGGTTCGCTCGGAGTCCGGTCGGCGGACCGGTTGTTTGCCTTGCGCGTGCGCGGGGATTCGATGACCGGCCGGCACATTGTGGATGGCGATGTCGTGATCGTGGACGCGGATCGGACACCGCGGACGGGCGACGTGGTGGCGGCGTTGATCGACGGCGAGAGTACGTTGAAGACGCTGTCCACGGAGCGGGGCAGGGCGGTGTTGCGGGCGGAGAACCCGCGTTATCCCAAGCTGGTCCCGGCCGCCGAATTGTCGGTGCAAGGCGTGATGGTGGGCCTGGTGCGGCGGCAGGGGCGGTGAGCTTGAATGGTGAAGTAAAGGCCGCGAATGCGGAGGCTTGTCATTACGCACCTCTTTCTCCACGGGGTGGAACTTGCCGCGCTGCGATAAGTAGCGCCGCAGCAGAGTGGCGCAATGAACCCGCCGCCAGCGGCGCATGATCAGATCGCCCGCTGAACGCGGGCTTGTTTTGTCGCAGCGCGACAAAACCCACCAC
>CAYQWK010000691.1:0-2567 GCA_964420805.1 uncultured Bifidobacteriaceae bacterium
GTTTCGGATTCAAAAGTTTCGAGCCGGTCGATAACCTGGTCGCGGAGGTTGCGGTGATTGGCCCGGATGTTCGCCAGCACGTAATCCTTGGCGAGCCGGTCGATCTGGATGCTGCAGCCGGGCGGGAGATGAGGAAAGTCGAGCACGACCTCGCGCTCAATGTTGAAACGCCGTTTGGACAGAAGCGCCTTTAGCTTTCGATCGATTCGATAGCGGCGATGAGCCTGGCCGACAAAGTCGAGCACAGTGAGGCTGTCCTTGCCCGCCGCATGCCGGAGGCCGCGGCCCAACTGCTGGAGAAACACCGTGAGACTTTCGGTGGGGCGCAGGAACAGGACGGTGTTGATTTCGGGAACGTCGAATCCCTCGCTGAGCACATCGCGGGTGAACAGGAAGGTGATTTGACCTGCTCGAAACTCGTTGAGCGCGCGCTCACGGTCGGCGCTTTCCGTTTCACCCACCAACAAGGCCGAGCGGATGCCACGCTCATTGAATTGCGCCGTCATGAATTCGGCGTGGCGGACGGAGACGCAGAAGCCGATGCCGCGCACACGGTCAAGATTCGGCTCGTAGCGGGTCAGCGAACTGAGGATCGCGTCCACACGCTGATGCGCCAGCGCGTGGGCACCGGTGTAAACCTCGTCCAAGGCCTGGATGTCGTATTTGCCGCCTTTCCAGAAGCGGTCGTTGTCCAGCGCGACGGGGTCAGCCACACCAAAATAATGGAACGGGCAAAGGAGCTTTTCTTCCAGAGCCTCGGGAAGGCGAATCTCCGCAGCAAACCGGTTCTCGAAATCGGCGGCGACGCTTTGTCCGTCCATGCGCTCCGGCGTCGCCGTCAGGCCCAGCAGAATGCGCGGCTCGAAGGAGTCGAAGACGGGGCGATAGCTGGAGGCGGGGCCATGGTGAACTTCATCCACCACGATGAAGTCGTAGAAATCGGCCCCGACCTGTTCCCACAATCTCCGAGACTGGAGCATGTCCACGGAGCAGAACAAGTGGTCTCGGCGCGTAGCGACGTAGGGACCGACGAGTAGCTCCCCGAAGTCAGGAATGCGCAGCACTCCGCGAAAGGTCGCTGCCGCCTGCTCCAGAATCTCGCGCCGATGCGCCACAAACAGCAGTCGTGCCTGACGTTTCTTCTCTTCAAAGAAACGTTTGAAGTCGAACGCAGCGATGACGGTTTTTCCGGTGCCTGTCGCCGCGACGACGAGGTTCCTCCAGACACCGTGCACGTGCCGCTCCACCGTGAGTGCGTCGAGAATCCGCTCCTGAAATGGGTGCGGCTTGAGGTCGAAAAAGACGGGTGTGGCAACCGACTGCCTCCGCGCGTAAGCGATGGCATCCCGGAAAACTTGTGGTTCGTCGGGATTGAACGGGGAGAAGTCCCGGCTGTTCCAGTAGGTCTCAAACTCAGCAGTGAACTTCTCCAGAATGTGCGGCATGTCCTGCGCGGTGACCTTCAGGTTCCATTCGAGGCCGCTCGTCATCGCCGCGTGGGACATATTGGCAGACCCAATGTAGGCGGTGGAAAAGCCGGTGTTTCGCCTGAAGTGGTAGGCCTTGGCGTGAAGCCGGGTTCGTTCGACATCGTAAGAGACGCGCACGGATGTGTTCGGCAGCCGCCCCAACCACTCGACCGCCTCCGCGTCCGACGCGCCCATATAGGACGTTGTGATGATGCGAAGCTGCCCACTGCGCTGTGTGAGTTCCTCAAGGCCTGACATGAGCAGGCGTAGGCCCGACCATTTGATAAACGACACCAGGAGGTCCGCAGAGTCTGCCGAACGCATCTCCTGAAGTAGCTCGTGAACGAGTTGAGGATCGGATGGCGAACCCGTGAACAGACTGCTTTCGACCAGCGAGGTCTCTGGGCGAGGCATTGCACCTTCTGCGTAGTGGGGCGGTGTTACTTCTAGCAGAACCGGTTTGTCCGTGTTGACGAGTCGCTTCTTTTGCATGAACTCCAACGAAGCGTGGCCAGTGATGCGCCCAACAAGTTCATTGCAAATCCTCAATCGCGTGAGCGGGTCATCTTCGAGACGCAATGCCTTTTCTACCACTCGCGCGATAAAGGCGGCATAGCGTGTCGGTTCTTCCTCCGGATCAAGCTTGCCGAAGACGGAACGCAACTCAGGGTGTTGTTGTAGAATCGAATGCAGTTCTTCATCAAGCAACGCTTCGTAGATGCCTTGAGGAAGATTGTGCACGCGAAATTGTGTGCAGAAGAGAGGGGTTTTACCAGCGTGAAGGCAGCGCTGACAGACCCTACGTCGGGCATTCCGGAACGTCAGACCGCCGCTGTCTTCCTGGAACCGAAACTCAGTTTATCGCCTGCGGCCACCCTCTCCGCAGTCAAGGCGGAGAGGGTGACCAGTCGCGCGCGGAAGCCCGGTTCCTCCTTCCGGTTCATGGCGTGGAGAGATTCTCTGGCCCGGAGCGCGGCGGCTGCTGGCCCGCTGGCGTTTGGGCCGGCGGCTCGGGCGTCTTGTAACTGGGGGCCGGACCCTGGCCGCTCCAGTGGTCGCGTGAACTCATCCGGCGGTGGCTGGAGGCGCGGTAGTTCG
>CAYQWK010000692.1:0-2556 GCA_964420805.1 uncultured Bifidobacteriaceae bacterium
CGTCAATCCGGTGGATTTTTCCGACGGCGGATTCCAGGTTGCGCATGGCGATGTTGTAGCACAGCCGACCCGCAGGGGAAAACCTTTCGCGGTGCGCCAGCCTCAAATTTGCAAAAGTGCAAACACGAGGCAGAGATGCGGCGGAAGGGACCTTTCCCGCACAGTATGTGACTCATCAGTTGGGACGTTGATACGTCCGCCCAGTTTGCACCAACCAGACCATAAACTCCTTGCCTTCAAGCGTGACCTGGTAGCCGTCGCCCCCTTTGGTCATGAGCCGATTCGTTTCCAGATAACCCACGTATTGATCGAACGTGTAACCCTCGTACGTCGAGGGATACTTCTTCGCCATCTCGTCGTATACTTTGCGAAGCACATCGACCGGAAGACCCGCGTGCTTCGTGTTCATCTCGACAAGAATCACAACTTGGCTTCCAAAAATCCCTCTTTCGATTTGCTCCCATTGTAAGGTCAATTGGCTGCTCGCCAAAGCACGTATGAGCACTTTGATCGACTCTTGCTCGTTCGCGATGCCGCGCGCCTTCAGCGCGTCCCGAATGTTGTTCTCTCGTTCACGAAGCAAAGGGCTGCTCGCAAGGTCCATTAACTCTTGAAAACTGCTACCTTTCGCTTCGGGCAACGATTGCGCTTGCTCCGAACCAATCTGCATCCCGATGCGATCAATTTTATGAATCTTATCAATCCTCCCGGCAATGTTGCGCTTGAACATGAACAGCGCGATCAATCCGAGAATTAGAACGACCGCTGGCCATGCAAGGAATTCCATAGAATCAATTCCTCGCCCCCGCCAACTCCTCCTCAAAATCCACGATCTCTTTGATCTGCACCAGGAACCAGCGGTCGATCTTCGTGAGGTTGAAGATCTCTTCGATGGTGAAGCCGGCGCGCAGGGCGTGGCGGATGAAGAAGATGCGTTCGGCGTTGGGCACGCTCAATTTGCGGCTGATGACGTCGCGCGGGAGGATGTCGCGGTCACCATAGACTTCCGTGCCGATGCGCCACGGTTTGCCGTCGCCGCCCAGGCCGCTGCGGCCGATTTCCAGTGAGCGCAGGCATTTTTGCAGGCTTTCCTTGAACGTGCGCCCGATGGCCATGGCTTCGCCGACGCTTTTCATCTGCGTGGTGAGCGTGGGGTCGGCTTGCGGGATGGGGGCCGTGCGCCAGCACCTCGAAGGCAAAGCGCGGAATCTTGGTGACAAACTAATCAATGGTCGGCTCGAAGCTCGCGGAGCAGGAATCAACGCCTCGACAACCAAACAAGAATCAATAACGTCCGCGCCAGCCCATGAGTTATATCCGGCAAATCATCAGCTACATTCGGAAGGCGCAAGAGATAGCCGCGGAACATGGGTTCAAGAACTTGCTTCAGCCGGGACTGGTGAAGGAACTGGTGGTGGCAGACATTCTTGGTCACGAAGTTCATCGAACCAAACACGAGCCAGACGCTTTCGACCCAGCCAATCCGTCGCGCAAGTTTGAATACCTCTCCTGCTTCGTTGGTGGCACATTCCAGCTCGACCGGATGTTCAAATCGCCCGCCGACAAGCGCGCCAAGTCACTCTCACGCATCACGCGCAACGCCGCAATTTTCTGCGCGGTCTTCGATGAGGAAAGCCCGCTGGATGTTCTCGTCATCTACGAACTGCCGGTGGAAGCGATGCTGCGAGAAGCGGAGCGGCAACTGGACGCCAGCCGGAATAAAATCTCCCATGTCGGCTTCACCATCAAGTGGGCGAAGCAGAACGGGAAAGAGGTTTACACCAAGCATGCTTGAGCGGGAGTCGGATGCCCATTCCGGCGGGCACCTGAGAAATCAAGCAGGCAGTTCTCTGTTTCCACTGGTGTGACCGTTCTGATCAACCGTTCCTCCGCCATCCGACAGTAGTCCGCGTTGATTTCGCACGCGACAAATCCGCGACCCAGCCGCTGGCAAACCACCGGCACCGTTCCCGAGCCGGAAAACGGATCGAACACCAGGTCGCCCGGATTCGAACTGGCCTTGATGATTCGCTCCATCAGCTTTTCCGGCTTCTGAATTGTGTTCAGCATCTCGCGGCTGACCAGTTCCTTCGACTTGTAGGTGAGTTGCTTGATGTCGCCCCACACGTCGCCGGGATTCTTGCCATCGGGATGGAATGCTGTCTTGCCATACTTGCCATTGCGCACGGACGGCACGCGCTCGCAGCGCAGGCGATGCTCCAGTTCCACCAACTGCGGCACGCGAATCGCGTCGAGATTGAATGTCTTCGCCCGGCCCTTGGTGAAGTAGCAGATCACATCGTAATTGTTCGTGTAGGAAACCCGCCCCTGCGCCAGCCGGCTTGGCTGATACCACACAATCTTCGACTGCAACGTGAGGAACGGCCGGTAATCAATGAAGTCCACGCAGTCCCGCTTGCCGAACAGGTAGGCCGCGCCGCCCGGTTTGAGCAGCCGCGAGAAAGACTTCAGCAGTTCAAGGTTGAAATGCTGGATGTCCGGCACGTTGTCCCATGGGTGCGTCGTGACCGCATACGGCCCGTCGCACACGACGAG
>CAYQWK010000693.1:0-2550 GCA_964420805.1 uncultured Bifidobacteriaceae bacterium
CCCCATTCACGCACCGCTCACCCCGCCGCCAAACAAGTCGCTAAGGATTGGGGTTGCGGCACGCATTGCCCTTTGACAGAGCCATGGCGGGGCTTAGACTACCGACGCTCATTCATGCACCGCGTCCCAAAAGTTCATCTGCGCATCGCCTTGCTGGGCGTTCTTTTCTGCCTCGCGCCGCTGGCACTGGCGGGAGACCGCATTCTCTTCTCGAAGTCGGATGTGCCGATCGCCGTGCCCAAGGTGCAGGCCAAGCCGATGAAGATTCCCGGGCGGGTCGCCGAGATCGGCGATGACTTCGATGTGAACGCGTTCCATCCGCAAGCCACGCTGCCGCCGCCGGTCATGATCGAGCCGGAGCGCCCGGAACCGCGCAAGACCGAGAAACGCAGCATCCTCGACGCGAAAGGAATTTTTGCCCCGGAGAAGAAGGACGAAAAGGATTCGGAGAACGACGCTCCCTTTGCCCCCAGAAAAGCGCCCACTCCCAAGCCCTACGGCTTCTCCACCGAAACCTCGTCGAGAGACGAGGATGCGCGGCCACTTTCCCCCATCCGGAACATGGGCTGGGATACGCGCGACCGGAAAGAGCGCGACGAACGTGAAGAGAACAAGACCGGGATGAGTTCCATTTTCGACGGCACGCCTCTCGGCGCGGCGACCCCCGAGAAGCGCGAGAAGAAGACGTTGCTTGACGGAGCCTTCAACCAGGGAACGCAACGCGAGGGTGAGAAGGAGCAACGCGGATTGTTCAGTTTCCTCGCCACGCCGGCGCCGCGCGAATTGAGCCGTGAACAGATCGAGCGCCGCGCGCAGTTCGAGAAGCTGCTCAAGCCGGATTTCGCCCCGCTCGGCTCGCGCACGCCTGATCCATTTGCCGCCGCGCCGAGCCTGGATGGCGCGCGTTCCGGCCCGGCCACGCCCGCCCTGGCGCCGACGCCGGGTCCGGCTCCGCAAGTCGGCGGTTTGAGTCCGGGCGGACGATTCCTCGATCCGCAACAAAGTTTTCGCCCGCCCAGCGCCGATGACTTCAATCGCAAGGCCCTTGGCTCGGCGAACCCGCCGCCAAGCAAGCCTGTGGACCTCACTCCGGCCGCGCAGCCGGATTTCCGGCAGCCCGCCAGGAATGATTTCCCCACGCGGAAATTCTGAACGCCGCCCGCGCCTGATCCCGGCCTGATGCTGGACTGGATTCCCACCGCTCCCGGCCTGCCCGTGCTGGCGCTCGCGCCCATGCAGGATGTGACCGACCTGCCGTTCTGGCGGCTCATGGCGCAATACGGCGGCGCGGATGTTTATTACACGGAATATTTCCGCGTTCACGCCACCTCGCACTTTGAGCGGTACATCCTCCGGTCGATCACGGAAAATCCCACCGGCCGGCCCGTCATCGCGCAAATGATCGGCAACGACGTCGCCGCGCTGGTCCGCAATGCGAAATTGCTGCAACGCCTGCCCGTGGCCGCCGTGGACTTGAACCTCGGCTGCCCGGCGCCGGTGGTTTACCGGAAATGCGCCGGGGGCGGACTGCTGCGCGAACCCAAGCGGGTGGACGCGATTCTCGGCGCGTTGCGCGAAGCCATCGTGCCGCCCTGCCGGTTCACCGTGAAGACGCGCCTCGGGTTCGACTCGGCGGACGGGTTCGAGGAATTGCTCGGCGTCTTCGCGAAGCATTCATTGGATTTGCTGACCGTGCATGGCCGGACGGTGGCGGAGATGTACCGCAGCGAGGTGCATTACGATTTCATCGCCCGCGCCGCAACGGCGATGCCCTGCCCCGTGCTCGCCAATGGAAACGTTTCGTCCGCCACCCGCGCGGCAGAAATTCTGCGCACCACCGGCGCGGCCGGTTTAATGATCGGCCGCGGCGCCATCCGCAGTCCGTGGCTCTTCAATCAAGTCCGACAGCATCTGCGCGGGGAACCCGTGGCCGCGCCAAAAGGCCGCGAGGTCCTCGCTTACATCCATGCGCTTTACGACGCGGTCTGCACGCCCGGCGTGCGCGAATCCGCGCAGGTTCAGAAGATGAAGAAATACACCAACTTCATCGGCGCGGGCGTGGAGGATGCGCCGGCGTTTCTGCACGAAATCCGGCGTGTGACGACGAAGGCGGATTTCTTCCGCGTCTGCGCGACACACCTCGATCACGGGCGGCCCCTGCCACTCGAACCCACAGCCCCCGCCAACAAGGCGGAGATGCCGGCGGAGGTTTGAACCGGATTCCGAAGTTGAAACCGATAACAGCCTGTCGGACTTTTTCTGGCGAGAAATTCAACATGAGATGAAGCCTTCTGGGTGAGCCACGCGTCCCACAGGGCGACATGGCTCACCGCTTCAAAAACACCGACCGTCAGGCACCGCCACGCCTGCCCCCGAACCTGCGCGGCTGGGTGGCCGAGGATGATCTCGCCCACTTCGTCATCCAGGCCGTCGAACGCCTGCCCCTGTCCACCTTCGCCGTCAACCACAAGGGCACCGGCGACGCGCATCATGCTCGCGCTGCTCATCTACTGCTACACCAACGACATCTTCTCATCCCACCGCATCGAG
>CAYQWK010000694.1:0-2546 GCA_964420805.1 uncultured Bifidobacteriaceae bacterium
CAGTGGGGGGTGTTCGTCCTGTCGATCCTGTACGCCCTGTCGTGGGCGCGCGGGTTCTGGATCCAGTGGATCCGCGTTAGAACCCATGTTGCCACTCCCCACAATTCGGGCAGTAAAAACCGTCTTGCGTCGCATAGAACAGGTCGTTACCGCAGTTGCAGTGCCAGTGCGCACATTCTCGTTCCGTCTGGGCCACGTAACGTCCACGCTCCAATGTGCAGGCCGGGCATTCCATCCAAAGCACTCCGACCGGTGCGACCGCAACCCATTCGTGCTTGCACGCAAGGCAGCGCGCTTTCCCGCTCAAATGCGGTTCGCGTTCTTGCTTTGCTTGTTTGAGGTCTATCACGGTCATGAGTTCTAACCCTGCGTTCCAGCGGAGCTACGCGGCGATGCCGCTTGCCCGCTGAACTCTGCGTTAGATGGCAAGTCCGGCCTGCGCCGTCCGCTCTCGTTGCAGGGGCGCATAGTCCGGGTTCAGTTCGCACCCGATCCACTGCCGCCCCAAGTTCCCGGCAACCTCGCCGGTCGTTCCGCTTCCGAAGAAGCAATCCAAAACAGTATCCCCCGGTCGGCTTCCGGCCAAAATGCACGGCTCAATCAACGCTGGCGGAAAGGTGGCAAAATGCGCTCCCCCATAAGGAGCCGTGTTCACGCTCCAGACGCTGCGCTTGTTGCGCATCCCGCCACCTGTCCCGCCCTCTTGCTGCCTGTACTCTGGCATACCATGAACTTTGGCGTTTGGGTTCGCCTTTCGCGGGGTCAGCCTTAGTTGCGGCTTCATCGTTTCCGGCTCCTTGATGGCGTCGTTGTCGTAGTAATACCGCTCGCTCTTGCTCAACAGAAACAGGTATTCGTGCGCCTTGGTGCAGCGGTCGGTCACGCTCTCCGGCATCGGGTTCGGCTTGTGCCAGATCACGTCCTGCCGCAAGTACCAGCCCGCCGCTTGAAGCGCGAAGGCCACGCGCCACGGGATACCAATCAGGTCTTTCGGCTTCAGGTCTTCCACGCTCGGGCGGCAGTTGTCCGCCTGCTCGGCGCTGGCGCGGTTCGTGCCTTGCTTGAAGCCTTGGCGCGTGCCGTGTCCGGTGCGCCCTGCTGCGTTGTAGCTATCGCCCAGGTTCAGCCACAGCACCCCATCATCTGCCAGCAGTTCGCGCACCAAGTCGAAAACCTCAACCATCGCCGCCACAAATTCAGCCGGTGTCGCCTCAAGCCCAATCTGTCCGGGGTGTCCGTAGTCGCGCAGGCCGAAGTATGGCGGGCTGGTTACGCACATTTGCACCTTCACGCCTTGCGCTATCAGTTCGCGCATGGTGTCCCGGCAGTCTCCGAAAAAAACCTTGTTCATCTCGCCTCGCTTAAATTGCCCTCTAACCCGTCATTCCACAGGACGGGCGAAAAGCCGCCCGCCTGTGAATTCATGCGTTGGGCGTCAAATCCGACCCCCACTGCTCGGCCATCGCCAGGGCAATGCCTTCGTAGGTTCGGCTCCTGTCTTTCCATCGGTTCGGGCCGGGGGGCATGTGGTGCACTCGCGGCTTCCGGCCATCTACCGGGTTTGTCGGACGCAGCTTCGGCAGTCCTTTCAGCCAAAGGCATGTGGCCTTGGTTTCGCCGTGCCCGAACATCCACGGCTGCACAACCTGCGACGGTTTGCGGATGCGCGTTGAAATAATGCTCACCGGGTTTTCGAGACAAATTCTCGGCACGGGCGCATCCAACAGCATCCGTACAAACTCCAAAGCCTCTTGCTGTTCGCCGCTGGCAACTTTCCGGGCAAAGTGCCGTGCCCCGCTCACAGCCAAGTGAGTGCATGGCGGGTGGCACACCATCAAATCCCATTCCTGCGCCAGCATGTCGCGCACGTCGCCTTGGTAGTGCTGACCGGGTCGCTCTGTTTCGAGCAGATCGCAACTCCAAGCGTCGTGCCCCTTTGCCGCGAAAGCATCCCGCACCCTGCCGCTGTATTCACATGCCACTAAAACTCTCACGTCTTTCCTTTCTGGTGCCGTGTCACCAGCACCGACTTTTGAGCAGTTGCCGCACAACCCGTCGTCCAACCGGACGCCCGGCGATAAAGCCGCCGTGCGCCGGTTAACTCAGGCGTTGGGGGCTTCGCTCGGGAACGCATCAGGTGCTATCGAGTGGCCACATTGCCGGCACTTGTCATAGCTGCCTTTGTCCTTGAGGTCACTGCTTCCGCACCTTGGGCAGTGCCGCCACACGAATCCATCGCCGTCGCCAGCCCATCCGATCCCCCCGGCCGGGTGTAGCCCGAGTTTCTTGTGGCAGCTTTCACATAGCGTTTGCATGTCCTCGTCCTTTGTCTCCCACAACTCACCGGCATAGACAATGTGGTGCACGTGCAGGGTGTTTGAGTCGTCGCCGCAGGCTACGCACCGCCATTGGTCTCGGTTCAGTATTTCCAGCCGCTTTTTCTGCCATCTTGGGTCTGTGTAGTTCATGTTTATCCTTTTTTTGCCGTCCCGCCAGCGCCGACTTTTCGCCCCCAACACAACGCTCGTGTGGGACCTGCGCAAAAA
>CAYQWK010000695.1:0-2546 GCA_964420805.1 uncultured Bifidobacteriaceae bacterium
TGGTAGACCTCCAGCAGGTCTGCCAGATCCGGAGTCTCGCGGCGGCCCAGCAGATTTTGCAGATTCTCGAAGAAGATCTCACCGGCCGTATGGCGGCCGAACAACTCCTCCTGGAGCGGCTTGCGCACCCAGTCGGCGAAGACCGGATTCTGGAGGTTGAGGATCGATTCATCCAGAAACGCGACCACGGCGAAGATGCCGAGGCGGATGTCTTCTTCCACGTAGCCCAACCGGCGTCCCTCCTGGTCAGCCAGGCGCAGTGCCTGGCGGATCTGCTGCCGGAAGGCCTCGGCGTCGTTGACTGCCTGGCGGTTGGAGCGCAGGCGAACGATGGCGGTAAGCGCCTCCTGAAAGACCAGCGGAAGGTTCTCTACCCGGCGCGTTGGCGGCGGAGCCTGAGGCGGTGCACTCATGCGATTGTGTGTACTCCTTTCAGGGTTGAAGTTCTTTCCTTACGATTCCAGCACGACCATCACTTCCACATCGGGGTCGGGTAATTCTCCGGGGACATAAACGCTGAACTGTCGCGTCTGGACCATGTGATCCCAACAGGCGCCGGCCTTGTCAATGCTGAAGTATTGGTAGTCAACACGTGGGCTGATGGCCGGCGGCGGAACCGGCAGGTGCTTCAGCGTCAGACCTGCCAGCGCTCGCGATACCAGCTTGGGCAGAAACTCCTTGGAACAGATCTTCACCAGACGCGGCGTGGCTGAAATCAGTTCCGCCTCCCCTACCCGGCATCGGATCGCAAAGATCCACCGGGAATGGATCAGCGTACGCGCGTCCGAGATCGCGCCATCCCAGAAATAGGCGGCGGACTGCTGCAGCGGAATGTTGACGCAGTTGCTGGGGACTACCAGTTCCAGATGCGTGCGAATGTGATGATCCAAAGAGTCGAAGCACTGGGCGAGATTGGAGTGATCGTACAGCGGCAGGGCGGCCGGATTGGAGTCCAGTCCAAACGTGCACAGCGTACCGCCCAGGCGAATGAGTTCGGCGTAGAGCTCCTCAGGGTGTGCGGTCTTGCTTAAGCAAAGATGGCGCAGGGGGGTGAGGGAGGCGTTCACGCAGTGGAGGAACCAGGCATTGCTGATGCCCTGCGCGGAAAATCCGGCGGCAGTGCCGGCCGACAAGTCCTTCGGCTTGATGATCACGCGGCTCTTCTCTTCCAGAATCTCGACCAACCGCCGCAACAAGACCATCAGCCGCTCGCTGGCCTGGATGCGCAGCACCGGCGGAATGAAGCCTGGGTCAAAGATGAACTGGCCCGAGGCGTCGCGGCGGATACGCGCGATGGGGATCGCCTGTTGCCCGGAGAGTTCGGTTTCCACCAGCAGGCGCAGATTCTTGCGCGCCATGCGGATGGTCTTCTCATCCTTGCCCGTCAGTTCGTCGGGCATCTCTATTGCCAGCGGAGTGAAGCGTTCGTCCTGGCTGGAAGACCCTTCCGCGGAGCAGTTGGCCCCGGCATCCAGGAAGGGAGTGATGGCCAGGTACACGTCGAGGTACTGGCGCATCGGCGGGAACAGCTCCGCAATGGCGCGCGGCTCCGGGGCCGGGTCCGACTCCGGAATGAGAAACACCAGTCCATCGGGGAACATCCCGCGGGCATGGATGAGGGTGAGCAAACCATTGCGCAACGCATCGGCGTCCAGTTGAATGCCCGCCAGACCCCACGGCTCAAACGCCAACGCGTTGGCGGTGAAATGAACTAAACTCTCGAAATAGCGGTTCTGAACCTGAAAATGTTGGGGGCCGAGATGCATTCCCTCCGACCAGACGACTCGACTCAAGGTTTTCATAGGTGCTCCTATCACTGGGCGAGCCGAATTGTGTTCGAGCCTTATAATAGTACTCGATCAACTCGGCGGGAACCATGAGCTTCTATCACAGATACGAACTGGTGAAGCTGGTTCGGAACGGCGAACCAAAATCCTTTCAGGCGCGAGAGATCCAGTCGGGCCGAAATGTCCTGCTGCATCTTTGGAGCATGACGGAACAAGGGCGGCAATCGCCCGTGTTGGCGCGCCTGCGCGACCAGATGAGAAACGACCCGGCAATGTTGCTGGGTCTTGTGGTGGAAGTGCAGGAACATGCTGATCCTCCCTATGCGGTGACGGTGTTTGAAGAAGGTTTTCCGGGCTTGGAGTTGTGGCTGGATGGGCAATTGTTGGTGGGCCAGGCTGCTGCCCCGCCGGAGCCCGCACCGGCTCAACCGAAGACGGAGCAACCAGCCACGCCGCCCGGTGGCGGATTCACGGGTCTGTTCGGCGGAGAGATGGGCACAAAGCAGGATGCGTTGAGCCAGACGACGCGGATGGAGATTCCCGCCCAGCCGAAAGGCGCTCAGCCGCCGCCTGCAGCCGCTCCCATTACCCCACTCACCGGCAAAGTGCTGCCAAAGATCGAGGACCCCGAGGCGCCCACCCGGATGCTGGATGAGCCGACTTTGCGCGAATGGCAGAACCCGCCCACCGCACGCGTTACTGCGCCGGCCCCTCTTACCCCGCCAGCGCCCCCGCAACCGCCCGGCCACTACACTCCAT
>CAYQWK010000696.1:0-2536 GCA_964420805.1 uncultured Bifidobacteriaceae bacterium
CATCTCCATCACCGGCACCGAGATTGCCGGCTACGACAGTTGGACGCCGCTGGACAACAACGTCACTGCCACGTCCTACCCAATCACCGCCAAGCCATCCGGCGTGTATGCATACCGCATCCAGGCCTATGTCAACGGGGCGTGGCAGGGATTCGGCCCGGAAGGTGAAATCACTGTCAGCACGAATCACGCGCCAACTTTTGACAGCGATCCTGCCATTGGGGCGGTTGCAAGCATCGGCTCGGCTTACGCCGGCTCTTTGATGGGGCTGGCCTCGGATGTGGATGTAAACGACGTGCTGACTTACACCAAGGTCAGCGGTCCGGCTTGGCTGACTATCGGTTCTGACGGCGCGCTTTCCGGCACGCCTCTCCCCTTTGACGTCGGCACGAACACCTTCACCGTGCGCGTGATCGATCTGGCGGGCGCGTATGACGAGGCACAGTTCATCATTGTAGTGAACCTGCCGACCACCGCATTGAGCTCGAACTTGAGGGTGTATTTGCCCTTCGACACCGACTTTTTGGACTACTCTGGTCAACAAAACCACCCGGGACTCTCAAACGCAAATCATCGGACCGGCGGCTACATCGGCGGCAATGCCTACGTGCTGACCAACGGCGCCTACTTGAGCTTTGGCCTGGACCCGGATTTCCATTTCCCCAACACGACCGAGGGCAATAGCAACAGCTTCAGCATTTCCTTCTGGGCGAAGATTCCGCCCGGCTCCTTTAGCGGCGCGCCGCCCTACATCGCGAACAAAGACTGGTCGCTTGATGGGAACACAGGTTGGTCGTTGGCCGCCGGTCCCAATTCGGGCGGAAATGGCTTCTTCCAGATGAGCTTCAAGGAATCCAACGCCAACCTCCGCGAATACGACTCCACCAATGCGGCGCTTACCAACGGAACCTGGCATCATTACCTCGTGGTGTTCCAGCGTAATGGCACCCGCACCTGCTTTACCTACATCGACGGCGCGCTGGCGGACAGCCGGGCGATGTTTGGCAGCGGAGTGAATATCGACGGCGCAGGGTTGCCGCTCAACATTGGCCAGGACGGCACCGGCACCGGCACGCGCGGCGCTTGGACCAATGCGCTCATGGACGACTTCGGTTTCTGGCGACGCGCGCTGACGGTGACCGAGGTTGGGGCGATCTATTCTGCTGGCACGAACGGATTCAGCCTCGCCTACGCGCAGGCTTTTCCCGTGATCACCAATCACCCTTTGGACACCACCGCAGTGCCCGGCGGTATGCTGAGTCTTTCTGTGGGTGTTCTCAGTGCCACGGCTCCGGGCTATCAGTGGCGTACTAACGGCGTCGGGATCCCGGGCGCGACCAATGCCACCTATTCCAAAGCCGGTGTGACTGCGGCTGATTTCGCGGGATACGATGTCGTGATAACGAATCTTTATGGCGCGACCACAAGCCGTCTTGCCGCGGTCACTTTGGGAAATTCGCCGCCGGTTCCCGGAGTGGTGACTTTGGGAACGGTGATGAACCAGCCCGCTACGCTATCCGCCGTGAAGACCATTCAGCGCGCGACCGATCCCGAGGGCGATCCGCTCGCCGTCACTGCGGTCAGCGGCACGAGCACCAATGGCGGCACCGTGTCACTCGTCGGCAGCAACATTATCTACGCGCCGGTGACGGGCTATGTCGGTGCGGACCTGTTCACCTACACGTTGAACGACGGACATGGGAACAACGTAACCGGCACGGTGAGTGTGGCGGTGCTTGATGGACAGACTTTCAACTTCGTATCGGCCAACCCCCTTCCAGGAGGCCAGGTGCAGGTGAAATTCTTCGGCATCCCCGCGTACCTTTATGCGTTGGACTGGACACATGATCTCACGGCTCCAGTCGCATGGTTGCCACTGCGAACGAACCCGGCCGGCGGTACCGGTCAAATCCTGTTCACCAACACACCATCCGGCAGCAACGATTTCTACCGCACTCGTTTCGTGACCGCTCCATAGCGTCGGTTTACCTGGCTGGAAAACGAAAACGCGCAACCAGTCCTCTGATCGCGCGTTACGCGGGCAGTCACGCTGGCATCTCAGTTTTCGCGCACGAGTTCCTCGGCGATTTGCACGGCGTTGAGCGCCGCGCCCTTGAGCAGTTGATCGCCGCTCACCCAGAAGCACAGGCCGTTCGCCATCGCGCAGTCCTTGCGCAGTCGGCCCACGGCGCAGTTGTAACGCTCCGCCATGTGCAAGGGCAGGGGATAGCTCTTGTTCGCCGGGTCGTCGATCACATCGAGGCCGGGCGCCCTGGCCAGAACGGCGCGGGCGGCCTCGACCGTGACGGGCTTCTCGAACTCCGCTGATACCGCCACGGAATGGGCGCGATACACCGGAACGCGCACGCAAGTGACGCTGGCGAGGAAACCGGGGTGATGCATGATCTTCCGGCCCTCATTCTGCATCTTCATCTCCTCCTTGGTGTAACCGTCCGCGAGAAACGAATCGACATGCGGCAACACGTTGAAGGCGATCTGGTGCGGATAAACCTCCTTGGTCACCGGCTGCTTGTGG
>CAYQWK010000697.1:0-2531 GCA_964420805.1 uncultured Bifidobacteriaceae bacterium
CGAAGAATTGCAATCCCGCCTTCGCATCCTTGAATCCCGGCGTGGGCGTGCGTCTCTGGCGGATGTCCTCGATGACCTCCTGCATCTCGATCTTCCACGACTCATCGCCGCGCGGGTATTCCCAGATCGTCGTTTCGGGCGGCCCCATCTGCGGGAGCATTTTGTAATAAGTCAGCCGCTCCAGGCCGTAGCTGCCGCCCAGGCCCTCCCAGTGCAGCTTCCCGTCGCGGCCGTAGATTTCGAGCGAGAACAAATTCTTCCACTCCGAACAACTGGCGTGAAGCCACGCGGTCTTACCCCCGGCGTTGCGCAGGCTGATGAACGCGTTGTCGTCCACCGGCATGTTCCAGAAATAAGTCGCCACATGCCCGTCCACCTGCGTGAACTCGCCGAGGAAAATCCCGGCCAGATCGATCAAGTGAACACCCTGGTCGATCAACTCGCCGCCCCCGGACAGCTTCGGGTCCGCGCGCCATTCCTTGTCGTAGCCGATGCGCCCGCCCTGACCGTAGCGCCCGCGCATGAACATCATCGGCCCCAGCACGCCGCTCTCGAAAATCCCCCGCGCCTTGAGCGCCGCCGGATGATACCGGTGGTTGTAGCCGATGCGATAAAGCGCCCCGGTCTGGCGTGAAACGACCTCCAACTCCTCGACCTCGCGGACCGAAATTGCGCCGGGCTTCTCGGCGAGGACGTGTTTGCCCGCCGCCAGCGCCTGCCTGGCGATGGGCGCCAGCGCCGCGTTGAGCGTGGCGATCATCACGCAATCCACGTTCGGAGAGTTCACGGCTTTCTCCACCGAGTCCGTGGCCTCGCAGCCGGCGCTGAGCGCGGCGAGTTTTCGCGCGCGGTCAAGATTCAGGTCGCAGGTGACGGTGACCTGCCCGGGCGCGAGGAGCTTGATGCGTTTCTCGCCCACGAGTCCGCAGCCGATGACGGCCACACGCGGATGAGGTGAAGATGGATTTGCCATGCAGTTCGATTCGTTGCGCGTGTTGATAAACACCCGCCGCCGCAGGCGCAATCCCGTGTTGCGGCCGGCGACTGCTTCGGCACCCTGGCGTGTGGACTTTTTCCGCGACGGCTGCCGCCGCATCGCTTTGAATGGCGGGGCCGATGAAAATTCTCCTGCTCGTTCTCGCGTTCGCAACGGCGTTTTCCGTCCGCGCGCAAACCGGGGCCGTTGGTGACGGCAACCCGTTCCAGACTCTCGATGCCGCGAAGCTCGACAAGGCGGCTTTTGCGCAGTGGCTGGACGGCCGGGAAAGCGCGGTCGCCGAGTCCGAGGCCAAGGACGGGCCGCGTGCCGTGGTGTGGACGGCGCAGACGAAGCCTGACTGGCGAGGTGTGAAGTTCGGCGAGGGCCGCGCCGCGGGCGTGCGGCATCTGAGGATTGGATTCATGACGAATGTCGCCGTGGGCAGCGTGCTGGTGCGCGGCGGCGGTGTGTTGAGTGTGTTGAA
Organism: uncultured Bifidobacteriaceae bacterium; assembly: GCA_964420805.1. Lineage (GTDB taxonomy): Bacteria > Verrucomicrobiota > Verrucomicrobiia > Limisphaerales > SIBH01 > JANNGC01. The sequence goes on from CAYQWK010000697.1 coordinate 1,464, forward strand.
ATCGGGCGCGCCTTATCCGGGCAATCTCGCGGATGATGCGCAGTGGATCAGCGCCGGGCGGCTCGCGGAGGGCACGCTCACGCAGCAGGAGGTTGGCAACGAAGGTTACGCGCTCTGGGTTCTCCCGGCTGGCACGACGACGCGTGCGTTGCGTTTCAGCCACAGCCCCGCTCCCGGTGATCGCGAGGCGTCGGGCTGGCTGGGCGGCGTCTGGGTTTTGGAGCGGCGTTTCGGCAACGTTGCCCCGCAAGCTCTCGCGCAGTCGGTGGCGCGCGATGACGCGAGCGCGAAGCTGGTGGATGAATCAAACAACCGGCAGTGGCAGACGTGGGACAACGGCGAGAAGGGGGCGGCGTTTCCGGTTTCAACAGAGCATCCCGAGTTCATCACGCTGTCGTGGCCGGGGGCGGTGACGCTCGAAGGGCTTTGCTTGCTTTGGACGGGTTTTTCGGCGGTCGAGGTGGAGGCGTTCACCGGCAGCGAAGGCGCGAGTGTGCGGGAGGCCCCTGACACGGACTGGAAACGCATCGCCAACCGGAGCGACATGGACGCGTTGTATCCGATGCCGCTCGGAGTGCATTGGCTGGGCTTCGAGAAGACGGCCACGACACGGGCGTTGCGGCTGCGGATCGTGAAGGGCGCGAAGTCCGGGCACTCGCATCTCGCCGACAAGGTAAAGGAAGGCCGCCGGGTGTGGCTGGGCGAGGTCATGGCGTTCGCGCCGCTCGCCAGGGACGCAGGTCTTGCGTCGCTGATCCTGCCGAAAGCCGCCGAGGAGCCGCCGCCCATTCCGGTGAAGTTCAGATTGCCCGAGGCCGGCCTGGTGACGTTGGTCATTGAGGATTCGCAGAAGCGGCGCGTGCGGAATCTTGTGAGCGAAACGCCGTTTCCCGCCGGTGAGAACATCGCCTGGTGGGACGGCAGTGATGATTTGCTGCGTGATCCAGAAGCCGCGCGGCACGGCGTGTATCACGTCCCGACGCGTCCGGTGGCGCCCGGCACCTACACGGTGCGCGGGCTGTGGCACCGGCCGCTGGAGCTGCACTACGAGTTCAGCATCTACAACGC
>CAYQWK010000698.1:0-2524 GCA_964420805.1 uncultured Bifidobacteriaceae bacterium
CTCGGCCTTCTTGCCGTGGTGGCTGAGGTCATGATGGCCATCCGGGACATCGAGAAGCTCGCGGCGGACGCGGCGTTTGACGCGAATTTTGTTCCGACGCGCAACGCGGTGACCGGGAAGTCGGTGGCGATTGTGGGTGCCGGCGCGGCGGGGTTGGCGGCGGCCTGGCGCCTCACGCGCGATGGGCACGCTTGCACCGTCTTTGACCGGCACGAGTTGGGCGGCGGCAAGCTGCGGAGCAAGCCGGCGGAGGCGGAGTTGCCGCGTTCGGTGGTGGATTCCGAGGTGGCTTTGCTTTGCGAACTCGGGGTGCGATTCGCCTTCAATCAGGAGTGTCGTGACGCTGCGGCGCTGGCCGTGCTGGCGGAAAAACATGACGCGGTGCTGCTCGCCATCGGGGACAGCGCGAAAACCCAGGCTGCGGCGCTGGGCGTGGCGGCGGCGCCAACCGGCCTCAAGATCGATCCGAACAACGGACGCAGTTCGCTGCCGAAAGTCTTCGTGACCGGCAGCGCGGTGCGGCCCATCGCGCAGGTGACGCGCGCCATCAGCGATGGTCTGGCCACGGCGCGCTGCATCGACCAGTTCCTGCGCGGCGTGCCGGTGGCGAAGGCGGAGAAGCCCTTCTCCAGCATCATGGGCAAACTCGACCGGGACGAGGTGCAGGTGTTCGTGCAGAGCGTTTGCAGCGGCGCGCCGCATCATGTTGGCTGCGGTTCCTGCGGCACCGTGCATGGCGACGTGGATGCCAGCACCGAGGCGGACCGCTGCCTGCACTGCGACTGCCGCGCGGTGGGTAACTGCTCGCTCCAAAAATATTCCGAGATGCTCGGTGCCGATCCGGGCCGTTTCCGCCAGCAGCGGCGCAAGTTCGAGCAGCAGCGGCATCCCGGCAACGTCCTCTACGAGCCGGGCAAGTGCATCCTCTGCGGCATCTGCGTCGAGATCGCGAAGCAGTCGGCGGAGCCGCTGGGGTTGAGTTTCATCGGACGCGGGTTCGATGTGCGCGTGGGCGCTCCGATGGGCTGCGAATTCGAGGAGGGTTTGCAAAAGGTCGCCCGCGAATGTGTCGAAGGTTGCCCGACCGGGGCGATCACGTTTGCGAGCGATCATGATGGTCATGGGTGTGCGAATGGCACCGCGTGTGGCAGCGTCAACCCCGGATGATTCTGCGTCTGCTTTCAGTCTTCTCCTTGGCTGTGTTGGGTTTTGCTACGCACGCCGCGACAACCTTCACTCCCCAAAACCCGCCCGAGATGGTGCGGCTCTCGAACACCAACTCCCCGGCGCACCAGGCGATGAAAGTGTTCCGGCGCGGGGCCAACATCGGGAATTATCTCGAAGTGCCTCGTGGGCAGGACTGGGGCGTAAAGGTGTCGGCGGACGAGTTCCAGAAGATTCGCGCCGAGGGCTTCGATCATGTGCGCGTGCCTTGCGGCTGGCAGCATTACGCGGGGCCGGCACCAGATTACAAACTCGAGGAGGGCATTTTCGCGCGGGCGGATTTCATCGTCACCAACGCGCTGGCCGGCGGGCTGGCGGTGCTGTTGAACATCCACCATTTCGACAAGTTCACGAGCGACCCGACGAACCAGACGGAGAAGTTCATCGCGCTGTGGCGGCAGATCGCGGCGCACTACGCGGCGTTTCCGAACACGCTGGCCTTCGAGTTGTTGAACGAGCCGAAGGACGCGGCAAAGACGAAGGTGCTGAACCCGATTTACGCGCGGGCCATCGCGGAGATTCGGAAGACCAATCCGAAGCGCACGATCTTCGTGGGGCCGGGCCAGTGGAACCAGGTAAGCGAGTTGAAGAACCTGGTTCTTCCGAACGACGACGACAATCTCGTGGTGACGGTGCATTGCTACGATCCATTTTACTTCACGCACCAGGGCGCGCCGTGGGCCGGCGGCGACACCAAGGTGAAGGGGATTCAATTCCCAGGTCCGCCGGCCAAGCCGCTGGTGCCGGACGCGAACCTGAAGCTGAACAAGTGGGTGGTGGACTGGATCAAGCGTTACAACACGGAGCCGGCGTCCACCAACCCGAGCGGGCCTGGCGCCTTCGCCGCGAAGCTCCAGCTTGCGCACGACTGGGGCGAGCACTACGGCCGCCCGATGCACGTCGGGGAGTTCGGTGCGCTGCGGAGCATCGACAGCTCCTCGCGCGGGAACTTCTACCGCGAGTTTCGCAAGCAGGCGGAGGGGTTGGGACTGGGTTGGACGATCTGGGACTGGAGTGCCGAATTCCGCTACTGGGACAAGCAGAACAACGCGCCGATGGCCGGGATGCGGGACGCTCTGTTCCGGTGAAGGCGGAAGCGGAGAGTTTGTTCTAAGCCGGAACGATGCAGTTGGTCCGGGGGGAACGGCCAACCTGGCCGTTCTCGGCGGCAACTTGCCGCCGAGCCGAACGCACGACGCCCGCTCACCATTCAGTGCGTGCGTGGTGCGCACGACTGTCGGGCGAGTCGCCCGACAGAACGGGTCAGTGGCCCGTTCCAGTGCGCCTGAAATGGCGCGAA
>CAYQWK010000699.1:0-751 GCA_964420805.1 uncultured Bifidobacteriaceae bacterium
GGCCAGAATGAAGCCGGCGTCGCTGGAGGTAAAGGTGGTTGCACCAATGAGTGAGCACCTGAAGGTAAGGTTGCCGGAACCAGTGATGGGGCCATTGAATTTCGAGGATCGCCCCGTGCCAGCCACGTTATGTTCGTCAATGTAACTGGTGGTTGATGGGGCGAGCGTGATTGGCGTGGTCCAGGTCCAGTTGCCGACATCGCCGCTGATACCCCCGAAGGCCAGGGTGCCGCCGTTCAACGTGATGGCATCGGCAGACGTATTCACGCCCCAGGCAGTGGCGCCATTACGGAGGCCGCGCAGTGTGGCCCCGGCGTTGACGCGCCATTTTCCGGCAAATCCAGCAAAGCCCGCCGCATCGGCATAGCCGCTCGCGCCGCCCTGATTGCAATCCGCCACGCCGCTGCCAGAGATGTCAATGAGCCCGTCCGCGCCAGAGGTCACGACTTTGGCATTGGCACCACCGGTGCCGCTCGCGCCGAAATGAATCAGGCGTCCGGCGGCGGTGTTCCACGTCTGGTTGCCGCTGAAGGCGAACTGCACCGCGTTCAAATTGACGCTGTGGCTGGCCGCAGAGAGGTCAATGCCGGCGGTGCCGTTGGTGATGGTGCTGCTGGCGATTGCCGTGCCCAGCCCGCCAATGTAGATCGCGCTTTCCACCGTGCCGAACGCCGTGGCCGCCGCGAGTCCCGTGGTCGTGTTGGTGCAAGTGCAAGTATTGTCGCTCGGCACGCCGAGAACAATGAATGTG
>CAYQWK010000699.1:761-2523 GCA_964420805.1 uncultured Bifidobacteriaceae bacterium
GTTGTAACCCGCAGGCGTGACGCCAGCGATGGTGACGGACTGGCCGGGAGCGAAGGCATGGTTCGCCTTCGTCGTGCAGGTCACGACGTTGCCAGCTTCGGTGGCGCCGGAGAGATTCGTCACTGCGGCGAAGATGGTGTTCGTCGTCAGCGCCGGACCTGAAAGCGTGCCGATGTTGATGCCCTGCCAGTTCACCGCAGAGCCGGATGCGACGGCACGCAAGGAATTGGTGCCCGCAGCGTCGGCATTGTAAGGGCCGGACCAGGTGGCGACATCCGCCGGCCCGGGCGCCACGCCGCCGACCCAACTGGTGCCCAGGCCGAGGGCGTTGGTGTTATCCTGTTTCGTGATGGCTGCCGCACACAATGTGAGCGGCAGCAACAGTAGCGCGATGGCGCCGGCAAGGAATGTGAGAGCTAGCTTCTTGGTCTTCATGGTGTGAGTTTTGGTGTGAATGAGGGAAGCGGAGAGATCGAAACGCCAGCGCGGGCGCTCAATAGCGCCGGTCGAAGGTGTAATCATTGGCGTTCTTGGAACCGTAGCCGTAGCTGGTGCTGTTCCCGAGTTTGGGATCCAGCTTCTGATAGGTCGCGTGGCCGTCGGCGAACGCCATGTTCCACTTGTAATCGGATTTGTGCCACGTCATCGCCTTGAGGATCTTCCCGACGCTGGCGTCATTGTAGTCCTGCCCAAGCCAGCCGACACGATACGCGGCAAAAGCCGTGAAGGTCACGAGCTTCGTCGGCTTGGCGATGTCTGAAACCTTGCAGGAGCGATACAGTGCGTCCCCCGCGATGCTCAAAGTCCAGACGTTATAGCTCCCGGACAAATCGCCAACGTTCGCGTAGTAGGAAGCGCCGAAATCGGCGTAGTTTGAATCCCCCGCACCTGACGGTCCGGACCCGACGGTTTCGCGTGCGCTGTAATTGTCAGCCGGACACCGCGCCACTTCCACAGGCGCGTTTGAATTGGAGCTGGTTTTCACCAGATACTCCGACAGCCAACGGTCCGCCGACGTGACCGCATTGTAGCCGGGAAGCTTCCCGGTCGTGCCCACCCAGCTTAACTGGGTGTATTGACCGTTCCTGGCCACGTTCGGCGGAAAGCGATCCTCGAAGTCGAGCAGGTAGAGCTGGCTCACAACGCCAACCTGACGGACATTGCTCAGACACTGGATTGCTTGCGCCTTCTGCTTCGCCTTGGCCAGCGCAGGGAGCAGCATCGCCGCCAGAATCGCGATAATCGCAATCACCACGAGCAACTCAATCAGGGTGAACGCCTCACGGTCCGGAACTCCCGGTTTTCCAGACTGGAGATGCCGGTTGCGCACAACTGGGTTCATGCGACGAAGCTATGCCCGCATCGTGTCAATGGAATCCATTTCAACTTGTATTTTTGCGAGACAGGAAATCAGCGTCGTCCGAAGTGAGTTCGAACCAGTAACCATTTGACAAATCGTCGCTCAAGAAAAGGCCCGTCGGCGAAGCCACCCGGTAGAAAACCCCTACGTGCATGAATTCACGAACAGAGTCGCAGGGCGGGCGCTTCAGATGAGGTTGGTTTGACTCGTCCAAGAGCTGCGGCAATACGGCGTGTTGCCTGCGGACAAGGCTCTGATAAGTCTGATGGGAGGATTACGACCGGGTAAGGTGGCCCTGGGCCGCCGCAACCAGCAGCAGAAGGCACAGCAGTTCGCCAAGTGAAGCTGCTCGGCGCTTGGAACGCAGCAATACAACGCCCGGACGTTGAACTGCCTTCCGAT
>CAYQWK010000700.1:0-2515 GCA_964420805.1 uncultured Bifidobacteriaceae bacterium
ATCACTGCTACCTGCTCAAACTTCTAGGCGTTAAAATTTAAGTGCGTCTGCCCTGTCTTGCGCTGGTCCAGTTGCAACATTTCGCGGCCGCCTGGGTGAAGAACCTCCACCTTGACATTCGAGGAGCGGTTGCCGTTCGGAGGATAAGCCAGACGCACTTCGTAGCGACCTGACCTGGGGATCGTCGTCTCGAATCGGGCGGTGGCCTTGCCGTCCCTCGCGTTGTTTTCATGGCGGTAACCGCCGCCGATGTAGCGCGGCGCTGCGCTGCTCTTCTTCCAATCACCGGTGAGCCTGGCGTCGTCGTCATCGACCACCACGCCGGGCAATTCCCGCCCAGGAATGATGTCGCCGACGGCGCCAGTCCGTGCGGACTTCGTACTCGCGTGTTCGAGCACCTGGCCGTCCTTGATCAACTGTTCGCGCAACTTCGCGTAGGCAACGGCCTGCACAGGAATGTTCGCGTCGATTGCCAGTGCTGCCGCCGTGGCCGCGCTTTGGCCGAGGATCATGAACACCGGCTCCATGCGGATGCTGCCAAAGGCGATGTGCGACGCGCTCACGCAAACGGGCACGAGGAGGTTGTCCGCCTGTCCACGACGGGGCACAAGCGAGCCGTAGGCAATCGCGTACGGCGAGATGCCCACGCCGATGTCGCCTTCGTTTTGCACGTGGCCATCGGGCGTGATGTAGCGTTGCACGTTGTGGGAATCGATGGTGTAGCTGCCCATGCCCACCGGATCGGGGGTGGGTTTCTTTTTGGTCAGTTCGTTTTCCGTCATCACGAACTGCCCAATCATCCGCCGGGCCTCGCGCACGTAGATTTGGTGCGGCCAGCCGCCGTTGTCCTGGAACTCGTCCTTCGGCAGGCCCCACCGGCGCATCCTCTCCTGCGCGTCCCTGGGCACGCGCGGGTCGTTGGCGATGAAATAGAGCCAGCCCTGCTGGTAGGCGCGGTGCTCGGCGAGGATTTCGCGGCGGCGCTCGTAGCCGGCCTCCGGATAGTCGTAGTTCATCCCGATATTGTCGGTGCTGAACGGGCCGTGGTTGTTGGAGTCGGTCTTGTGATTCGGAATGGGATCGAACTTGTCGAAAGTCTCGTTCCAGCCGGCTTCGTAAACGCGCACGAGCAACTCGTACTGCTTCGGGTCGTAGCCTTCGGGCTTCGGGAACGGAATGCGATTCTCCGCGTGGTCGGTCACGCAGTAGCGGTAGCAGTAGGCCTGCACGCGCTTGTCGCCTTCACCATAGACACCGGGCGCGTTGGTGCTGATGCGCGGCAAAACGCCGGACTTGGGATCATCGGGAACAACGTACGGGCTGATCTTCGCCTTGAGCGCGCCAAAGTGGTGGCGGTGATGCAGCACGCCCACCTGCACGCCGTTCCATTGCTCGCCATAAACCGAGTTCGCCTCGCGCCCGACGTGGTAATCCACCCCCGCCGCCGCCATCAGGTCGCCCTCGTAGGTCGCATCCATGAACATCTTCCCGGCGAAAGTCCTGCCCGAGAGCATGGTGATGCTGGTGATGCGCGCGCCGGATTTCTTCACGCCCTTCGCGCGGTCGAGCCATTCGTCGCGATGGACGGGAATCTGAAACTCCTTCACGTAATCCTCGAACACGCGCTCGGCCACGTGCGGCTCGAATATCCACATCGTGCGGTTTTCGCCATCCATGGCGGGCGTCCCCTGCCCTTTGTTCCCGTATTCGCCCTGCTTCTGCCATCGCCAAGACTCCGGCCTCTGATATTCCTTCCAGACGCGGTGATAGAAATCGCGCGACAGGCCGCCAATCACCGCCTTGTTCCCCGTGTCGGTAAAACCCAGCCCGCCGCTGGAAAGTCCGCCAAGATGTTTGTCCGGCCCGACGATGACCGCGGATTTGCCCATCTTCTTCGCCTGCACTGCGGCGATGACGCCGGCGGAGGTGCCGCCGTAAATGACCAAATCGAATTCAGCGGCGACGGCGCTGAACGGAACGATCACGCACGCAGCCGTCGCGGCGAAGAAGCGAGAGAATGTGTTCATGAGCAGAAAATGCCGGCGGGTGAAAACAAGATCGAGAGGACGCATGGAGGCGGAACCGGGCGACAAGCCCGTCCGTTGTGCCGCTGAATGCGGCACAACTCGTCACAGCGCGACAAGTTCCCCCTCGCACGCCATCCCGCATTGGGACTTCAAACCGTCCAACCCGCGCGATAGGTCGAGCGCACGAACGCATTCGCGGCGTCGTTGTTGGTGAAACGCGTGGCCTGGTCGTCCCATCGCAGTGTCTGGCCCGGGAACCGGATCGCGACCAGTCCCAGCAATCCGATCTGTGTGAGCGGTCCGCCGTAATCGAAGTTCGACCCGGCCTGCCGTCCAGTGCGAATCGCCTCAGCCCAGTCCCAGCCGTGGCCTTTCACACGCGCGATCTTCTCCGCCGGGGCGTTCTTTCCTGAGTATTGCTCCATCAAGCCCTCCGGCAGCAGATGACATCCGCCGCCGCCGTGCGAGCCGTGGACGCTCGCGTGCCC
>CAYQWK010000701.1:0-2499 GCA_964420805.1 uncultured Bifidobacteriaceae bacterium
GGCTTATGTGCAATCCATGAACTCCCTGCGCCCCGCTGCCTCGCGACTCCTTTGACAATCTCCCATGATCACATTTCTTCGCGGAAAACTCGTTGAATCGCTGCCCACCCACGTTGTCGTGGACGTGGGCGGCGTCGGTTACGAAGTGCTGATTCCGCTGTCGTCGTTCGACAAACTGCCCGCACCCGGCCACGACATCACCATCCTCACGCACCTGGCGATCCGCGAAGACGCGCACGTGCTCTACGGCTTCATGGCCGCGGCGGAGCGCGACCTGTTTCGCCTGCTCATCCACACGGTCAGCGGCATTGGCCCGAAGATCGCGCTGAACATCCTTTCCGGCATGAATGTGACTGCCCTGCGCGGCGCGGTGGCGGCCGGCGATGTGAAACTGCTTTCACAAATCAACGGCGTGGGAAGAAAGACCGCCGAACGCATCGTTGTGGAACTGCGCGATAAACTCGGCAAGGCCGCCGAGATCGAAGCGGCTGGCAGCGGAACAACCACGACGGCGCCAGACCAGAATTCTCACGATGCGGTGCTCGCGCTCGTGGCGCTGGGATGGAAGCAACCCGACGCGAATGACGCAGTGCGCGCGGCGCAGGCATTGCTCGGACCGCAGGCCACGGCCGATCAACTTGTGCGCGCAACCCTCAAAAAGGGGAATTGAACACCTCTGCTCCAACCCAAGCGTCGCACCATCGACCGCGTTCCAGCGGGCCGGTAGTGCCCCGTGCGCTTAAGTGGCACCAACGTCTGGCAGCCTGGGGAATTGCCGCCGGGGTCTGGGCCATGAGTACAACCTGGCGCTGCCGTTTTCACGAACCGCCCGGCGCACTCGCGCCAGAACGAGGCCCGTTGATCTTCGTCTTCTGGCACAACCGCCTCGCGCTCTCCACGACCATCTGGCGGCGTTGGGTCGTCCGCCGGGCTCCGGCCAATGGCATCGCCGCACTCATCAGCGCGAGCCATGACGGCGGGATGCTGGCACGCGCGCTTCGCTATTTCCGTATCGACGCCGTGCGTGGGAGTTCCAGCCGGCGCGGCCCACAGGCCTTGCTGGAACTCACCACCATTCTCAAACAAGGCCGCCATGTGTGCATCACTCCGGACGGCCCACGCGGTCCCCGATATCGCGTGGCGGAGGGCGTCATCGCGCTCGCGCAACTAAGCGGACAGCCGGTTGTTCCAATTTCTGCGCATATTCGCGGCAAGTTGGTGCTGCGCAGTTGGGACGCCTTTCAAATTCCCCTGCCCTTCGCCCGTTGCGACATTCAGTTTGGCCAACCTCTGATGGTGCCGCGCGAGGCCACGCCGGATCAGCGCGAAGCGCTGCGCGCAGAACTCGAGCAAACGCTCGGGTCCATGACGCGGGATTGAACCTGAACGGCGGGACGCCGCCTTCACGCCGCTATGGCAGCGGGATCACTTCGAGCCGGTAGTACCGATGCATGCGACCGGGCGGAACAGAATCTTGGAGCACAACCGGCGCGCTGGCGGGCAGCGTGGCAATGTTGGTCAGCACTTGCCATGAGCCGGTTCCAAGATCGTCGCGGTAGAGCACCGAATAGCCGCGCCCGGCTACGCCACCAAACTGAATGGTGGCATTGCCGTTCGTGCCCACCGGGGTCCATTGCAGTTCCACCCAAAGCCGGCTGGCGCCGTTCTGCGGGTCGGTGCCGGCAATGAATTCCTCAATGTTTGTCGCGCCGTCGTGGTCGGGGTCGCCATTGGCCCCGTTGTCGCCGGTGGTGGAATTTGGGTTCAATCCGTTGGCCGTTTCCCACGTATCCGGCAACCCGTCGCCATCACTATCCGCATTAGGCACGGTCAAAGTCGCAACCTGGCTGGTGACGCCACCGGCAAGGTTGGTAATGACAACGTGATAAGCGCCGGTGTTTGCGGGCTGAACATTCGTAAGCGTGAGGGTCGCGGAACCAGCCCCGGCCACGAGGTTCGTTCCATTAAACCACCATTCGTAAATCAGCGGCGCACTGCCCGTGGCTGTGACGCTGAAGGAAGCGTTGCTACCGGTCGCGACCGTGATGTTGGTGGGCTGCTGCGTGATGGCGGGCGGAACCAGCACCGTGAGCAGCGCGGAGGTGCTGGTCATTGTCCCTGCCGCGTTGCTGACCATGACGGAATACGCGCCCTCATTGGCGGGCGCCACGTTGCTGAGCGTCAGCGTCAAACCAGTCTGCCCGGCCAGCAGGTTGGTGCCATTGAACCACCACTGGTATTCCACTGCCGGTGAACCGGAGGCGACCACGGCAAACCCAGCGGTGCCCCCGGCAACCACTGTGAGATTCGTCGGCTGGGCTGTGATCGACGGTGGCGTCCAGACGGTGAGCGTCGCGACCTGGCTGGTTACACTGCCGACGTTGTTGCTAACCGTGACGTGGTAGGCACCCGCATTGGTGGATTGCACGCCGTTCAACGCGAGCGTCGCGGCGGTTGCGCCGTCCAGCGCGTTGGTTCCGTCGAGCCACCATTGGTAGG
>CAYQWK010000702.1:0-2482 GCA_964420805.1 uncultured Bifidobacteriaceae bacterium
CAGCGCGTTCACCGCCACGCGCACATGGCGCGCGACGGACGACTGCCTGAACGCCAGCCTCTGTTTGCAAACCGTTACCGTGGCCGACACCACCGCGCCCGCGATCGCTTGCGCGCCTTTCAAGACGGTGGAGGCGGGCAATGCCTGGGACTTCGATCCGCCGACCGTAAGCGACCTCAGTGCGTTTGTGGTGACGGTCGCCGAGACCACTACGAACGCGGCTTTCTGCGGCGGCGGGTTCATTGCCACGCGTGCCTGGGACGCGACCGATTCCTGCGGCAACGTCAGCCGTTGCGTGCAGGTGGTTTCCGCCGTTGACACCACGGCTCCAATCCTGGTTTGCGCGTCGAACAAGACGGTTGAACTGGGCAGCGCGTGGAACTTCGGCGAGCCATCCGCGACTGATTTCAGCAGCTTCATCATCGCGGTGGTGGACACGACCACGAACGCGGGCGCCGGTTTGTGTGGCGCGGGCTTTGTGGCCAGCCGGACCTGGAGCGCCACGGATGATTGCGGCAACTCCAGCCGTTGCGTGCAAACCGTCACGGTCGTTGACACGACCGCGCCTTCCATCGTCTGTGCGTCAAACAAGACGGTGGAACTCGGCGGCGTGTGGGCCTTCGATCCGCCATCGGCAACTGATCTCAGCAGCAACAGCGTGAGCGTGGTGTCCACGGTCACCAACAGCGGCACTTGCGGCGCGGGTTTCTCGGCGACCCGGCTCTGGCGCGTGGTCGATGCCTGCGGCAATTCCAACGAATGCGTCCAGACCGTGTTCGTGAACGACCGCACTCCGCCGATAATCACCTGTGCGCCGGACAAAACCGTCGAGTTGGGCGCGGAATGGACATTCGATGCGCCGGTCGTTGCCGACTTGAGCAGCTTCTCGGTGCAGGTGGTTTCCACAACGACGAATGCCGGCTCGTGCGGGGCAGGGCAGATCGTCGCGCGGCGGTGGCGGGCCACCGACGATTGCGGGAACAACTCCGAGTGCAGCCAGACAGTCACTGTGCTCGATCGCACGCCGCCGCAACTGGTATGCGCTCCCAATCGCGCGGTGTCCGCGGGCACCGTGTGGACATTCGAACCGCCAGCCTTCACGGACTACAGCGCGGTCACAGTCGTGATCGTCAGCACGGTCACCAACTCGACCTGCCCAGACACTTACTCGGCCACGCGCACCTGGCGCGGCACGGACGCCTGCGGCAACAGCGCGTCGTGCAGCCAGACCGTGTCGGTGGATGATTCCGTGCCGCCGACCATCAGCATCGTCACGCCCACGAACAACTCGGTGCTGGCTTATCCGGCCACGTTCCCGGTCATTGCCTCGGCTTTCGATGCGGGTGGCATCGAGAGTGTGGAGATATTCCGCGGGACGAATTCCGCCGGCGTATTCACCGAAGCGCCGTTCTTCATCACCGTGTCGAACGCCGGGTTGGGTGTGTACTCGTTCCACGCCGTGGCCACGGACCGTTGCGGTCACGTTTCCACATCGGCCGTCGTGAAGGTGACGGTGGTGACAAACATCGCGGCCGGTGGCCCGATCGCGCTGAACCGCCAGAACGGTCTCTTCGAGCAGCAGGTTATCGTCTCGAACCTGACCTTCGAGACCTGGGCCAACGGCGTGCGCCTCCACATTCACATCGATGCCACGAACAAGGTTTTCAACGCCACGGGTACCAACGGCGGTGTGCCCTACGTGGATAGCCTTGTGCCCGTGCCCGCCGGCGGCACATCCGTGGTGCTCGTGCAATACTACGTGCCGAACCCGCGCGTGATTCCTTCTCCATTGCTCATCCCGGTGCCGCTGCCCTTCACGCCGCCCGCACCGCAACCGCCGGTCATGGTGCGGGCCACGGTCGGTTTGGATGGTGTCGTGGATGTCGCATTCACGACGCAGGAGCGCCGCTGGTATTTTATCCAATACTCGGACGACCTCGTCCATTGGTCCACCCGCCCGGCGCCCGTGGCTGGAACGGGAGGGGTGGTGCATTTCAATGATCCAGGCGGCGTGCCGAACCGGTTCTACCGCGCGCGCCTAGTCCCATGAGATCGCTGCTCAATTCAAACCGTCGCGCGCGAGTCGCGGGAGCATTGCCATTGACGGCACCTTGCAACTCTGGTGATTTTGCCCAAACCGGAAATGGAAGTGGCACATGGCGTAGGATCGTCGGAGAATCACATGCGATTCCGCCGGTTCGCCGCGACAACGAGACATGAACAATTTATGAAAACGCACCCTGCATATCGTTCCCTCCTGATCGCACCGCTGGTCGTGGCACCCATTCTGCCGATCTTCGCGGCGGACCGGGATCCGATCAACCGCGTCAAACTCGAGGAACCGAAGAATGAACGGCTCAACCGGTTCAGCATCGGCTACGCGGCCTCATGGAACATCAACGCGGAGTTCAACCACCTCGGCGGCGTTGGTGCCAGCGGCAGCCGCGGACCCGGCCCGTACAATTCCCGCAACCCCGAGAAG
>CAYQWK010000703.1:0-2477 GCA_964420805.1 uncultured Bifidobacteriaceae bacterium
AAAAGAGCCGGATTTCTCCGGCTCCATGGTGACGAGGTCATTGACGCCCTCACCCGGGCGCTCAGAAGGGTAATGCGGCCAACGTGGCGCTGTCCGAACCGCATTACGTGCAAGACCTCTCTGCCAACCCCAACCGGACAGCAAAACCAATCAGGAGAATAGATAGCACATTCCGCCCGGCGTTCAAAAAAAGCCTCGAATCACGTCACGGGCAGCGGGTTCCGCCAGGCGTGGCCGCGCACGGAAAGGAGCTGATCCGCCGAGACCGGCCCCCAGCTTCCAGCCGGGTAGAACTCATGCTCCGCCAGCGGTTGGTCCGCCCAACCGGCGCGGATGGGGTCCACGATCCGCCAGGCGTGTTCCACCTCGTCGCGGCGGATGAACAGTGTCGCGTCGCCTTCGATTGCCTCCAGGAGCAGCCGCTCGTATGCCTCGGGGGTGTAGGCACCAAACTCGGTGTCGTAGCTGAAGTGCATCCGCACCGGGCGCAGGTCGAGGCTGGTGCCGGGAATCTTGCCGTTGATGCGCAGCGTGATGCCTTCGTTGGGCTGGAGCCGCAGGGTGATCGAGTTGGGGTCGAGTTTCGCATCGCACTGGGCCGCGAACAGGACCGGCGGCGTGGGCCGGAACTGCACGCGCACCTCGCTCGCGCTCAGGGCAAGCGCCTTGCCGGTGCGGAGGTAAAACGGCACGCCGGACCAGCGCCAGTTGTCGATGTGAAACCGCGCCGCGACGTAGGTCTCGACGTTGGTGCCCGGACGCACCTTGGGTTCCTGCCGGTAGGCGGGATGCGGTTTGCCGTCGATCTGGCCCTCGAGATATTGCGCGCGAACGACATGCGTCGCGACCTGGGCCGGGGACAATTCACGGATGGAATTGAGCAGCTTCACCTTCTCGTCGCGGATGGCCTCGGCATTCAACGAAACCGGCGGCTCCATGCCCACGAGAGCGAGGATTTGCAGCAAGTGGTTCTGCACCATGTCCCGCAGCGCGCCGGCCTCCTCGTAGTAACCACCGCGCCCGCCCACGCCGAGTTTCTCGCCCACGGTGATCTGCACGTTGTCCACGTAGCGCCGGTTCCAGAGTTGCTCGAAGATCGAGTTCGCGAACCGGAACACGAGGATGTTCTGCACCGTTTCCTTCCCGAGGTAATGATCGATGCGGAAGATCTGCTTCTCGTGCGCGTGCCGCGTCAGTTCCGCGTTCAGTTGTCGTGCCGACGCCAGGTCATGGCCAAAGGGCTTCTCGACCACGATGCGCTGCCATCCCTCCGCCCCGCCCTGCTCTTTCCGCAACAGGCCGGCCTGATGAAGATGATCGACCACTTCGGAAAACTGGCTCGGCGAGGTCGAGAGATAGAACAGCAGATTTCGCCGGAGTCCGGCGTGATCGAATCCGCCGACCATCTTCGCGAGGCTCTCGTAAGCTGCGCCATCACCGAACTCGCCGCGGCAGTAGAACATCATTTGGGCGAACTCCGCCCACACGGCGGCATCAGGATTTCTGGTGCGCGAGAATTGGCGCAGGGCCGTCCACATCTCGTCACGCCAGCATTCGTGCGATTTCTCGCGGCGCGCAAAGCCAATGATGCGGAACGGCGTCGGAAGCTGTTTTGCCGCGAATAGATGAAAGAGCGCCGGGATGAGCTTCCGCGCCGTGAGATCGCCACTCGCGCCGAAGATGACGATGGTGCAAGGCTCGACCTGCTGCTGCCCGCCACCGAGGCGGCAGGTCAGAAGTTCATCGAGATGTTCCGGGTGGTCCAAACGTTCCATGCGCGCAAACATCGGCGATGGTCGGACACCATTTCAATGCCGCACATGCCATGAAACTTCCTCGTGCCGCCGGGAAGGGAGACTATTTGGCCACCTTGAGGAATCCCCGCTCGCCGAGCCATTCGATGCAACGTTTCTGCCACGCATCCCATTCCTTCCCCTTGTAGCCGTTGTAACCGTGATTGCCCTCGGGAAACTCCAGAAATTCCACCGCTACACCCTTCGCCTTGAGCGCCTCGTGAAACATCCGGCTATGTGCCACCGACACCACCGCGTCGGTCCGCGCGTGCGTGATGAAGGCCGGCGGAGTCCGGTCGGTGACCTGTTTCTCGTTCGAGTAGAGCGCGATCAACTCCGGCGTCGGCGAGGCTCCGAGCAGGTTCTTGCGCGAACCGCCGTGCGTCAGTTCACCCATTGTGATGACGGGATACACCAGCACCATGAAATCCGGCCGACTGCTTTGCCGCTCGATCAAATCCACGGCGGTGGGATTGCCCGCGTCAAAATGTGTTCCCACCGTCGAGGCCAGATGCCCGCCCGCCGAGAATCCGATGATGCCAATCCGTTTCGGATCGATTCCGATTTGCGCCGCGTTCGCACGCGCATACCGGATGGCCCGCTGCGCATCCGAGACCGGACGGTGGGGGTTCCCCTGCGGCAGCCGGTAATCCAACACCAGCCCCGTGATCCCGTGCTGATTCA
>CAYQWK010000704.1:0-2477 GCA_964420805.1 uncultured Bifidobacteriaceae bacterium
TTCGCGCCATTTCAGGCGCACTGGAACGGGCCACTGACCCGTTCTGTCGGGCGACACGCCCGACAGCGGAGCGCACGACGCGGGTTTTGGATTTCGAACGCTGCCGGTGCGTGCCGTTCGGCGGCAGGTTGCCACCGAAAACGCCCAGGTTGGCCGTTCCACCCGGATCAAATCCGCGCTTCGACCAAGTGAACCGGCCCAACTTCGTAGCAACGGTAGCAACGGGTGGAGTCGCGGGTGCCGTCTGGGTTTGGGTTGGTGTCGGTTTTTGACCACCCCTGACCTGGGGATGATCGGAAACAGGCAAAAAAAGCCCGGTTTTCGTAAAAACCGATGTTGCATTTTCATTTTCCTACAGCGGATTTCGGAAATGCAGCACCGGAAACAGGATTTCCAACACCGGAATTCTACGGCGCAACACCGGTTTTCCGCGGCGCAACACCGGTTTTCCGCGGCGCAACACCGGTTGGACGATCTGCAACACCGGAAATCCCGTTTGCAACACAGTTGCAGCCGGCGCTCCACCGGAAATTCGCGTTGCAACACTGGTTTCTTCCGATCCAACACAGGAAATCCCGTTTCCAACGCCGGTTTTTTCCCATGCAACAGCGGAAACCTGGCCGGCAACACCGGTTATCCTGAATCCGGCCGTTGAGAAACCACGGCTACGATCGCCCGGCGGTGGTGTCGGGTGCGTTGCTGCTCAAGGACGCACGCGGAAGAAAGCGCCGGAATCGGACGGCTCCACGAACAACGTTCCCGTTGTTGGCACAACCGTCCACGGGCCGGTCACCGTTGGCGCGCGTTCGACGATTGCGCCCGTGCCGGAAGGCTCAATGGCGATCATGTTGCCCCAGCGTTCGAGGCGCAGGCGGCTGGAGGAGACGGTCCCGGGGCGTGAGGGCACGGACACGGAGAACTCGCCGGCCCAGGTGACATCGGATGTGGACAGCGGCGTCTGATGCACTTCCACGGCCAGGAGATTCTCGCCGGCCAGCAGATTGGTCACCTCCACCATGAACGGGCCTTCGTAAGCCGCATCCCCCACCGATGAACTGGCCAGTGTCCCGTAAAGGATGTTCCCGGCAGGCATCCGCAATCGCAGCACTTCGACGCCGTTCAGATAGGCAACCATCCCGTCATCCACAATCGTCCAGACCGTCAGCACGCCAGGCCCGGCCCCAAAAGAATTGAAGCGGGTCCGAAAGTAATGCGTGGGAATCTGCGCCGTGTTGTCCACGTTCGACAGCGTGAGCGTGGTCCGCACCGGCTCGGGCAGCGCGGGCACCGCGCCGCGTTTGACCTCGAACAGTGCCTGGCCCCACTGCCAGCCCGCGCCCGTGTCGTCGTAGTTGTTGTCGCGCCAAGCGGTGCCGAGATCCGTGCCCGACTGATTGTAGCGCCACCATGCCGAGACGGGCACCACCGGCGCATTGTAGCCAAGGCTCGCAACGCTGTTTGAAGCAATGAGGTTCTGCGCCGCCGCCGTGTCGCCCACATTGTTCACCACCACCGCGTAACTCCCAAAAGGCAGCGCGGCCATCGTCAGCACCACGTTGGTTCCGTTCACCAGCGTCGAGGCGAGCACCGGCTGGCCCTGGCCAAGGAGATTCGTCACCATGAAGTTCGCGGGATTCGTCGCCGTGTTCTCCAGCAACGGCTTGTTGAACCGGAGCGTCACCGTGTTGTTCGTGGCGGCCCACGCGCCGAGGAGAACGGGCGCGGTGGTGTCCGCGACCACGCGCAACAGGGCACCGGTGCTGGTGAGCGTGCCGCTTTCGCCCATGAGTTGCGCGGAGATCAACGAGCCATCCAGGGAAAGCGGCGCGGCCAGGCGCAGCGTGCCGTTGCTCGCGCCGGGAATCGGGCTGCCGTTCAACAGCCATTGGATGGACCGCGCGCCCATCGCGGAAACCGTGAAGACCGCCGTCGTTTCTTCTGCCACCGTCGTGTTCTCCGGCCCGCCGAAGAAATGCAGCGCGCCGACCGCCGCCGACTCCGAGCGAGCGCGCAGTTGGAGGTCGAACTGCCGGTCGTCGTTCGTGGTGACCTGGTGCAGTTCCACGGCCAGCACGTTGCGTCCGTCGCGGAACAGTTCTGGCGCGATCTCGATGCCGCTCAAGGACACCGCGTTCGTCACCAAGCTGGCCGCCGTGGTCAGGTGGTTCACCGCGCCGGTCGGCATGTTGAAGCGGAGGATTTCCGCGCCGTTCAGGTAAGCCACCGCGCCGTCATCCAGAGTGCAGTCGAGGAGCAGTCGCAACCCGAGCGGACTTCGGCCCTGGAGAAGTTCGCCGCGGAAATACGTCGCCACGTTGGGCTGGATGGTCAGGGCGGTGTTGAAGGCCACATTCAGGTTGTTGGTACCGCCGTAAAACGGCGCGTCTCCTTCCCCCCAGATCGGTGCTGGCGTGAACTCGGGTTGCATCCAGTCCGGGCCGGGATTCGGATCGTCGAATGGCACGAACGGATCGAAG
>CAYQWK010000705.1:0-2474 GCA_964420805.1 uncultured Bifidobacteriaceae bacterium
CATCTGGCTGACGAGTCGGCCGATGCGTTTGACGCCTTCGCCCAGCGCTTCTTCCAGCGAGGCGCGGAAATCAGGATCGATGAACTGGTCCCCAATCAACTGCTGGTGGGTTGACAAGGGCACGAGGGCGTTGCCGATTTCATGGGCGAGCCGGTCGGACATTCCCTTGATAATGCGCAGGTTGGTGGTCTCGACCTCGAGTTGGTGGAGCTGCTCGGTTTGCGTGTGGTCCTCGATGACCAGGAGCGCGGAGTCCGGCAAAGCAGAGGGGCGGGTTTGCAGGGGCACGATGGAAACCTGGTAAACCGCCGGCGCGCCTTCGTTGGGCTGGAAGCGGAACGGAGCCAGCGCTGCGCCTGACTTGAGCACCTGATAAACTTTAGAACCCAGGACAACGGGCAGGTCGGTGAATTGCAGTTCCGCTCCGCGTTTGGCACCGGGCAGAAACTTTCGCGCGGTGTCGTTGCAATGCAGAATGTTTAGGTCGCGGCCGATGACCATGCAGCCGCTGCCAAACTGCCGGAGGATGCCAGTGAGCATTTCCTGGTTGGCCATGAGTTGGTCATGGAACCAGACGTTGCGAATGGCCAGGCCGACTTCTTCAAGAAGGTGGAAGATGACCTCCAGTTCCTCCTTGGTCAGCGGTTCGCCAGTAATGCGCTCGTCCAGCGCTGCGAGGCCGACGAGGGTCTGGCGGTCGAGGATGGGAATGATGACTTGGACGTTGAGCGCAGCGAACTCACGCTCGATCTCGGAATCCTCGTGAGCCTCTGCCGAGTCTCGCCAGAGGATGCGGCCATGATGAAAGACATACCCCCCGATGCCGGTTTCGAGGGAGAGTTCCAACTGGTCCAACACGCCGCTGGAAAGGCCAATGGCGCAGGCCGAGCGCAGCGCCCGCCCTCCGCCGACGGCAGGGGCATTGCCGATGGTTTGCACGGGCTGGCGCAAGAAGATGGCCGCGCGGTTGACTCCGGTGATTTCGCGGAGTTGGAGCAGGAATTGTTTGATCAGGGCCTCCGTGCTCAACGAGTTCGCCAGCAGGCTGGAGAAGTCGCGCCACTTTTCGAGCAGTCGCAGGGTGGCGTCATTCGGTGCACGGGCCGGCACGTCTGCCGTGCGCTGGGGATTGGGAATCGCGCGCGGCGCCGCGGCGCGGGCGGACGCAGGTACGGGATGACTCTCGCCGATGATGGATTCGAGCATCCGTGCGCGGACGGGCTTGGTGAGGACGTGTTTCACCCCGGCCACGTAAGATTCCTCCTCAAGCACCCACTTGGCGTCGTCAGCATAGACGAGAATTGGCGTACCAGGAGCGCGGCGGCGGATACGTTCGAAAACCCAGACGCCCTGAGACTCGGCAATGGCGGCATCGACGATGCAAACGTGCAAGAGCGAGTGATCGAGAAGAGGCTCGGCCTCGTTCGCATCAAGGCGATGAATGATTCGGTAGCGCTCCGGATCAAGGGCGCCGCGAATGGACTCGGCCAGTTCGGGGTGACTGGCGAGCACCAAGATCGTTTTCATTTCTGCTGGTTCAGGCATGCAGCACCGGTGTGCGTTCGGCGACTGCGGTGTGATTAAACACTCCCCTGGCATTGCTGGCAACGAAATGCTAAAGCATGGAACCGCCGCCGGAAATTCCGTTTGGATTTCCCCCGCCCTGCTCCTAGCCTTGCACCAGTTGTGACGAAGACGTTTGCTGAACTGAATTTTCCGGGGCGGCTTATTGCCGTGGAGGGCCTGGATGGCTCAGGGAAATCCACGCAAGTCCATCTCCTTCAGAAGTGGCTTCAGGTCCAGGGGCTGAAGGTGTACTTCAGCGAATGGAACTCCTCCGAGTTGGTGAAATCCGCGACCAGCAAGGGCAAGAACCGCCAACTTCTAACACCGACGACGTTCAGTCTGATCCACGCCACGGACTTTGCCGACCGTTACGAGCGGCAACTGCTCCCGCTGCTGCGCGCGGGCTACATTGTGTTGTGCGACCGCTACATCTTTACCGCGTACGTGCGCGACACGGTGCGCGGGTGCTCACCGCAGTGGGTGCGTGGCTTGTATGATTTTGCCGCGCTGCCCGATCTGACGTTCTTCTTCAAAGCCGATTTGGGGGTTTCGCTCGACCGAATCCTGTCAGGACGGCCCGAGCTGAAATATTTCGAGGCGGGCATGGATCTGGGCCTGGCCGCAACTCGCGAGGATAGCTTCCGCATCTTCCAAGGGCGGATGTTGCAGAAATACATGGAGATGTCCGCCGAGTTCCATTTCATGGTCATGGACGCCAACCAACCGATTGAGGTGCAGCAAAGTCTGGTCCGCGAGACGGTCCAGTCGCGGCTGGACCTCGGCGCGTTCGCCATTGACCGAATCGCCACCGCGTCATGAACGCCGTTTCCCAGCGCAACATCATCGTCCTACCCTCGCGCACGCAGCGGAGGTTTTACGGAGACGGCATTCCCGGCGTCGATCTGGAT
>CAYQWK010000706.1:0-2461 GCA_964420805.1 uncultured Bifidobacteriaceae bacterium
GTGGGCGAGAACAGCATGTGCAGCCCGACGCCATTGCCACGCAACGCCACCGGCGCCGACGTGACCGTGGTGGTCCCGTTGGTGAGCGCAAAGAGCGTGTTGGTGGTGTGGAAGCCGCTGGCGGCCGTGCTGGCGTTCGTGAAGTTGATGCGGTCCACGCCGGGCAGTCCGGTGAGCGGGTTGATGGCCGCCCCAACCTTGGGGGTGCAGACAGCCAGCGAGGCCAGCGCCAGGCCGACCGAGAGACAGATGGATTTGAGAGTATTCATTTGGTCGATTGTGAGTTCGGTTGTTTTTGGTTTAAGGCCGGGCGCGGTGTTGAGCCGCGCCCGGCAGTGATCCGGGTCGGGTGGTTACTGGACGGTGATGATCTCGATGCCGGTGGTGTGCTGCGTGTGGATGTACTCGTAGTTCTCCACCGTGAGCGCGACCTTCTTGACGCCGAGGTCGGTGACATACACGGCGTAGTCGCCGCCACCAAACGCGCCCCCAACCACGTGGCGGACCACATTGCTGGGATCCATCGGGCCGGCATCCTTCACGGCGGTGTGGATGATGACCTTCGAGCCGATGATCTCCGCCTTGGCGCTTGCGGTGCTCTGGTAACGCTCGGCGTTGATCAGCACGTTCGGAACGCCGAGGGCGGTCGCGATCTGCTGCTCAGTGTACGCCGCGGCGCGGGCGAGGGCGCCGGCGTTCAACTGGCCTTCATACGCCACCTGGCGCTTGAGGTGAGCCGCGTCGCCATACGCCACGCACAACGGATAAAACCCGGTCGTGTTGGCGAGCGTGATGATCTCGTTGCGCAGCATGAGGTCCGGGTTCGTGGTGACATCCCACGTCATGTTGCTGGTGATGCCGGCGGCCACGATCGTGTCCACGGCCTCCAGCACGGTGGCGCGATTGAGCAGATCAATCAGCCACTTGGTGTGCGTCTGCTGCCACTCGGGCTGCGTCTTCAGCTCATCCTTGTCCAGGATCACGGTCAGACCGCGATTCGGGATCTGGAAGTCGCTCTTGGACGCCTTGCGCTGCCGGACTTCCATGAAGTCGCCCAGCAGGCCGCGCTTGACGCGGGTGTAGTCCACGGTTTCCCACGGCTCGTTCTCATCGTAGGTGGTGAGACGGCAGATGCGCGTGGTGCTCGGGCGAGGCGGCACGAGGAAGTCGCGCAGCCGGGCCAGGCCGTTGCCGACCATCGAGTCGTAGCTGGCCGCGAAGCCCTGCAACTCCTCGATGCGTTCGGTCTGCCGGAGCAACGAGTCGTTCGGCAGGCAGATGGCGCCGTGCGACATGCTGCCCCAGTCGTTCGAGAGAGCGACCGGCGCGGAAATCTGCGCCGCGGCAGCGGTGATGGCCGCCGCGTAACGCGCGTTGGCCAGGGCGAAAGGTGTATTTTTCATGGTGTGTCTAACAGGTCTTGAAACGGTTTGTAACGGGTGAATGGTACTTGATCAGGCGACCACCAATGTTCCGCTCCCGGAGGTGATCGTGATTTTGAACGGGGCCACAGGAGAGTAGGCGACTTCGGCTGCCGTGGACGCCACGGTCTTCAGGCAGCGGCCGACGACCCAATAGGTGCCGTCCGAAGCTCCAGTGAACGCCTGGACCTTGCCGCCGGCGGCGGTGATGACCAGATCATCCACCGTGATCGCCGTGTTGGGCACGCCGAGGGCGAAATGCTTCAGGTTGGCCAGCCGGTAGATGGTCAACAGATCACCCGTGGCGTAGGGTGAATCCGGCGAAGGCCCGAGCGGCATCGTCGAGGCCGTGCAGAGTTTGGCGAGGTACTGCGTCGATCCGCGCTGGTAAAGCAGCCAGCGGTTGGCGACCGGCAGTGACTCGGTCGGGTCCACGGTCAATGTCTCGTGCGGCGGCCCCATCAGCGCCAGCTCGTTGGCCAGCGCGACCGGAGGCGATGCGTTCAAGCCCATCAGGTTGGGCAGCACCGCCAGCGAGTGCATGGCCCAGATGAACGGGCTGAAGCACCAGCGGATGAACAGCCGGGTTTGCAGCGCGCGTTTGCGGTGTGTCCGGCCCTGGTATGCGCTGTGATACGCGTTGTACATCGCGCGCACGGCGACGGACAACAGGGCGATCAGCGTGATCGCGAAGAGGATTAGAAGTGTGAGTTTCATTGGTTGCTGTGTTGGTGTTTTGGTTTTGGTGATTACTTGGATGCGGTGATTACTTGGATGCGGTGATTACTTGGATGGCGGTGTGGCGGCAGGCGCGGTTTTGGCGCGCTCGGCGTCGAAGGCGCGCTGCCGCGCGATGACCTGGATCGCCTGCTGCCGGGTCATGCCCTTCTGCATTTTCTCGGCAATGATCGTTTCGTCCTCCGTGCGCTGCTTCTCGGCAGCCTGGAAGCCGGCGATCTGTTTCCTGAGCGCCGTCACCTCGTCGGTGAGCGCCCTGATCTGCTCGTCCTTGCTGGCCGGCTTGGGCGGTGCAGGTGGAG
>CAYQWK010000707.1:0-2459 GCA_964420805.1 uncultured Bifidobacteriaceae bacterium
GTTTCGGGAAGTTCACGCCCGACCAGAAATTTCATGGGTTGAAGAAGATTCACCTGAACAATTCGGTCCAGGACGGCAGCTACATGTGCGAGAACATCTGCGGGGAGCTGTTCCGCAAGTCCGGCGTGCCCGCCGCGCGCGTCACCTACGCGACGCTGGAGATCAACGGACGCAATAAGGGTCTTTACGTGGTGAAGGAGGGTTTCGAGAAACAGATGCTCGGCCTCTATTTCAAGAAGACTCAGGGCAACCTGTACGACGGCGGATTCCTGCGCGAGATCACCGACCCGCTTGAAAGGGACAATGAAGGTGACGAGGATGTGAAAGACTGGTCCGATATCAAGGCCCTGGCGGCGGCAGCGCAGGAGGCTGACGCGGGCAAGCGTTGGGAGGCCTTGAACAAGGTGCTGGATGTCGATCGTTTCGCGTCGTTCATGGCCATCGAGGTGATGGCGTGGGACTGGGATGGATATGTGATGAACCGGAACAACTACCGGGTATTTCACGATCTGGGCACGGACAAGATGGTGTTCATTCCACACGGAATGGACCAGATGTTCTGGCAGCCGGACGGGCCGATCATGGCGAACATGAACGGTCTGGTGGCGCAGCAGTTCATCCGCACACCACAGGGGCGGCGGCTCTACCGCGAGCGTTTCAACCAGCTCTTCACCAATGTCTTCCAACTCGAGATCCTGACGAATCGCGTGGCGGAGATCAGCACGCTCGTCCGCGCCACGCTCACCAATCTTTACGGCGCGAACGCAGGTCGCGATTACGACGGGCAATCGAAGCGCATCCACGATTTGATCGTGCAGCGCCACGCCGGCCTGCTCAAGCAACTCGGCCAGCCGCAGCCCGGGCCGATCGCCTTCCAAAACGGAGAGGCCAGGCTGGGCGGCTGGGAGATTCCGCAGAACATCGTCGAGCAAGGGCAGGCGAAACGGGACAAGGTGCAAGTCGATGACCGCAACACCTTGCACATCCAAACCAGCGCCGAGACCACGGCCTCGTGGCGCACGCGGCTTCTACTCGAAGGCGGGAAATACCGCTTCGAGGCCCGCGCGAAATGCGCCGGAGTGGTGCCGGTGCGCGAGTCCCGCAAGGGAGAAGGCGCAGGAATCCGCATCAGCGGATCGCAAAGCCCCCGTCAAAACCAACTCGTGGGCGACAGTCCTTGGCAGACGGTCAGTTACGAGTTCGAGGCAGCCGCGCCTGACGAGGAAGTGACGCTGGTTTGCGAATTGCGCGCGACCAAGGGCGACGTGTGGTTCGATGTCGATTCGCTGAAGTTGGTGAAGCTGAAATGAAGATCTACTGCCCAAAGTGCCGCTGGGAGCCAAGGCCGTCCGACCGCTGGTTCTGCGAAACGGCGTGCCGCTGCCAGTGGAACACCTTTGACACCGGCGGTGTGTGTCCGCAGTGCGGCAAGCAATGGGAGGAAACCGCCTGTCCCGCCTGCGGCGCGTGGTCGCGCCATGCGGACTGGTATCACGAGGAAGCGCCAGATGGACGGTGCGAGGAGGATCTCGTGATCGTCGCTGAGTGACGAAATCGAACCACGCCTAAAGTTCCGCGCCGGCCAGCACCGGCGCAATGCCTTCCGCACGCGGCGGGGCGTCGTGGAAAAGAAACTCATCGAAGTTCACATGCCCCCAGCCCGTGGTCGCCTCATCGACCAGCCGCAGTTGAATTTTCGCGCCCATGAATGCGCGGAGATCGGCGAAGACGGCACGCATCTTCTCGTTGTCCGGCCCAGTGGCGCGGAAGAGCACCTGACCGCTCGCCGCGTTGAGGATTTCGACGCGCGTTTTGAGGCCGGAACCACCGCCAACCAGGAAGCTCGCATAAGGTTGCGTGACTGAGAACGGCACCGAGGTGAGCGTCCCGGTGGCCGCATCGCCGTGGGTCTCGAATGAGCCGGCCCAGTGCTCGCCCCGATGCCCGCTGAACATGTCCTTGCGACGCCGGTTCACCGCATCGCCCTTGGCTGGCATGCCATCGAAGGCCGTCCCGGTCGCGGTCCAGTCTTTGAGCGAACCGGCCTCGAAACCGAGGTTCAAATCACGTCCGTCGTCGGCTTTGGGCTTGAAGCTCGCGACCGGTTTGGCGGGAGGCATCGGTTTGGGCTGCGCCTGCTCCCATTCCTCACGCGACATGGTCTTCTTCTGGTGCAGTTGGACGAACGTGCCCTTTTTGTTCCCAACCACGACGTCGGGCAACCCGTCGCCGTTAATGTCGCCGGCCACGACCTGAGTGCCGACGCCGGAGTTGTCGTCGATGAGATGCGGTACGAAATCAACCGACTTGTCCGCGGCATGCACGGTCTGGAACCAGTAGAGCACGGCCTTGTCGTTGCGGTCGGGATCGCCGGTGCGTCCGTGTGACCAGAAGCGCTTGCCGGTCACGATGTCCTTGATGCCGTCGCCGTTCATGTCCACGAGGTCGATGGCGTGGAG
>CAYQWK010000708.1:0-2454 GCA_964420805.1 uncultured Bifidobacteriaceae bacterium
CTCTCTCTTATCACAACCCCTTCCTCTTATCTGTTCAAAAGTTGAGATGCGCCCCCAGGCGCATGGATGCTCATTTCTCTTTGGTGCCGCGCGGACCATGTTCTATCCTCCGCGCCCTGATCGCATGGGATTGCTTGACGAAATCGAACCACTGAAACAGGCCGCGCTGGCGGACCTGAATGCCGCCGCCGACATGCCCGGCCTCGAACAGGCCAAGGGTGCGTGGGTCGGACCAAACGGAAAATTCACCGCGCTGATGAAGCAACTTGGCACCTTGCCCAAGGAGGAGAAACCCGCTGCCGGCAAGGCCATCAATGCCGCGAAGCTTGAACTCGAGGCCGCGCTTGGAACGCGACGAGAGGAACTCGAACTCAAGGCTGCCGCGCCCAAGGAACCGGTCGATTGGACCGCGCCGGGCCGCCGCCGCACCGTGGGGCGGCTGCACCCGCTCACGCAGGTGACGGAGGACATTGTGCGCGCCTTCCGGAAGATCGGCTTCGTCGTCGCCGACGGACCGGAAATCGAGGACGAGTTCCATTGCTTCGACGCGTTGAACACGCCCGCCGACCATCCGGCCCGCGACACGCAGGACACCTTCTACGTCGGCGACACCTCGAAACCCGAGGTCCGCGATGCGAGATTGCCCTTGCTGCGCACCCACACCAGTTCGGTGCAAATCCGCGTGATGAAGTCGCAGCCGCCGCCCATCCGCATCATTGCGCCGGGTCGGGTGTATCGCCGCGACAACGCCGACGCCACGCACAATCCGACGTTTCATCAGATCGAGGGTCTTTACGTGGACAAGAACGTGACCGTTGGCGACCTCAAGGGCACGGTCGAGTTTGTGTTCAAACAAGTGCTTGGCGACGATGTGAAGCTGCGTTTCCGGCCGCATTACTTCAGCTACACCGAGCCGAGCCTGGAGATCGATTTCACCAACTCGCTCGTGAAGAAATTGGGCAAGGACTGGCTGGAGATTGCCGGCTGCGGGATGGTGCATCCGAAGGTTTTCGAGAACGTAGGCTACGATCCCGAAGTGTGGACAGGCTGGGCGTTCGGCTTCGGCATCGAACGCATCGCCATGCTCCGCTACGGGATCAACGACATCCGGCTTTTCTACGAGAACGACGTCCGGTTTTTGCGCCAATTCTAATCTCGCTTCCTGAAATGAAAGTCACCCTTAACTGGCTCAAACAATACGTGGATTTCGACTGGTCGCCGGAGCAGCTCACCGAGCGGCTCACGATGCTGGGTCTCGAAGTGGAGGGCGTCCAAAAGGTCGCTGGCGATTTCGAGGGAATCGTCGTCGCGCAGATTCTCACGAAGGACAAGGTGCCCGGCTCGGAAAAGCTTTCCGTTTGCAAGGTCAACGATGGCAAGGGCGAGCGCACGATCATCTGCGGCGCGCAGAACCACAATCCCGGCGACAAGGTGCCGCTCATCCTCCCGAACTTCGCGCTGCCGATGAAAGCGGGCGACAAGGAGCCGTTCGTGATCAAGGAGCGCAAGGTCTTTGGCATCACCAGCCAGGGCATGATGTGCTCCCCGCAGGAGCTTGGCCTGCCGGATCCGGTCGATGGCCTGCTGTTGCTGCCGGCGGACGCGCCGATTGGGAAACCGTTTGCCGAATATCTCGGCCGCAGCGGCAGCGATGTCGTGTACGATCTCGAAATCACGCCAAACCGGCCGGATTGGAATAGTGTTGTCGGCATCGCGCGGGAGATTTCCGCGCTCACGGGCAATCCGCTCAGATTGCCGGAAGTCATCAGTAATCAGTGTTCAGCGAACAGTGGTGCGGTGACAGAGATCGTCGCCGTGCGCGTGGAGGACTCCGAACTTTGCCCGCGCTATACCGCGCGGGTAATTCGCGGGGTCAAGATCGGCCCCAGCCCGGACTGGCTGCGGTCCGCGTTGGAAAAGGTCGGCGTGCGCAGCATCAGCAACGTTGTTGATGTAACCAACTTCGTGATGCTTGAAACCGGTCAGCCGCTTCACGCATTTGATTACCATCTCATCGCCAAGGGCGTGAATGCCACGCCCACCATCGTGGTGCGTCGCGCGGCCGGCATCCGCGGCCCCGGCGACCTGCGCGGCAAGCGCCTCGCGTCGCCGCAGGTGGGCAACACGCAGGACGTCGCGCTCCGTCACTACCTCCGCGAGCACGGCCTCGCGACCGCCGACGCGGGCGGCGACGTCACCCTCACCGCGATGGAGAACGCGAGCATCCTGCAGCTCTTCCAGAGCGGCGGCCTCGACGGCGCGTGGGTGCCCGAGCCCTGGGCCTCGCGGCTCGTGCTCGAGGCCGACGGCGTGCAGCTCGTCGACGAGCGCGACCTGTGGCCCGGCCGCGCCTTCGCGATCACGCTCCTGGTCGCGCGGCGCGCCTACCTCCGCGACGCGCTCGCGGTGATCGAGCGCCTCGTCGACGCCGCCGCCCGCGAGGTGCGCTGGGTG
>CAYQWK010000709.1:0-2445 GCA_964420805.1 uncultured Bifidobacteriaceae bacterium
TTGATGAGCCAATTCACGTCCGCTTGGATGGATTCGACGTACTCGACTTCCTCCTTCGCCGGGTTCGTGTCGTCCATGCGCAGGTTGCAGGTGCCGCCGAACTCGCGGGCGATGCCGAAGTTGAGGCAGATGCTCTTGGCGTGGCCGATGTGCAGGTAGCCGTTCGGTTCAGGAGGGAAGCGGGTGTGGATGCGCGGATATTTCCCCTCGGCTACGTGCTGCGCGACGATGTCGCGGATGAAATCGCTCGGGGCTGATGCGGGAACTGCGTCTTTATTGCCGTCAGACATGGACAGAGTTTTAACGATGAACAGGCAGCGAAGCAAACTTCGTGTGGCTGCGGGCTTGGCGTTCGCGCTGACTCGTGGTAGTGGTGTCGCGGTTCCCATTCAGAAACAACCCGAGGAATTGATATGCTTACTGCCGCAAAAATTATCTTGGTCGTCGTGCTGGTTTTGTTGCTGGTCGTTGCGTTGGGTGTTTGGTGGCTCATCAACAAGTTGAAGGGGGTGGTTTCTGCCGTGAAGGAGGGGTTGTCGCAATTGCAACTGCATCCGCCGTGTCGCGTGAACCCGGCGCCGGAGGCCACCCCGAAGTGGCACAACCCGGAGCAGGTTAAAAAATTCTCGGACGAGTTTACGGCGAACGGCTTTACGCCGCTGGGGGCGTTCACCATCCCGGAAATCATCGGGATGCAACTTGCCGCCTTCGTCAAGGAAGCAGAGTCGCTCTACGGCGTGGTTTACGACCACATGAAGCTGCCCCCGAGCATCAATATCGTGTGCCGATTCGAGGATGGCTCAGACCTGACGGTGACCAACACGACTTTTGGCGGTTCGATGGATCGACCGCCGGGAAGTGCCATCATCCGGTTGGACGGCGGCGGCGTGGCAGAATGCCTCGCGGCGTTGCAAGCTCACCCGGCCCCGTCTGTGCGGATGCCCGTGAGGGGCGATGAATTTGGGGCCCGGTTCAGGGAAGCGTATGCAAAGGAGATGAATTGGCGGATGAAGCGCGGCGGTGCCACGCGCGAGGAGATCCGCCGTGAAGTGGAGAAGAGTGGGAGAACATTGACGGACGAGGAATTCGAGGAGCTTTGCGGCAAGCACCGAGAGGCCTACATGATGGAACTCCAGCGCGGTTGCCTCGCCCAGTATCGGGAAGAACATCAACCGGCCGCGGCGGACTGGGCGAAGATGGAGTATCGGGCGTTCGCCATTCCCGAGACCATGACGATGGAAGAACTTCGCGAAACAATCGAGCTGCATTGCGAATTGGAGGAAGAGCAGTTGAACCAGCTCAAGGCGGCCCAGCTTGCGCCTGGGCAGACGATTACCGATTTGGCCGGGCAGTTTCTACGCAGCATCAGCGCGACTGGCTTGAAACATCTCGGTTCGGTTCAGGAGCCGGTGCCGGCAGAAATCTACTTCATGGCAATGAAGGAGGACGAAGCGCGGGCGGATGACGAGGATTGAGCCTTGCGCTGGTTGGTTATTTGCGGCGCGTTGCGTGGGCTTGCAGCCATCGGACGTCCACGTTTCCAACGGAGGGTGTGAAATGGCTCAGGTAAGTTGTGACGGTGACGGGAAGCGAGGATTTGGTTCGACCATCAAGCCATTTGTGCGCTTCCACATGTCCGTCGGCAAAGGAGACGCCCGCGCGCATGTTATGGAAAGTGGACGGGAAGTGAAGGAACGCGTCGGCAGACAAGTCCACACCGAACCCCGGGGTGCATATGCTTTGAGGATTTCCGTCAATAAACAGGAAACGGTCCGCCGGCAGGGCGGCGTTTAACTGTGAACTCTTCAAGTAGAGTTCGTAGTTGCTGTTATAGGTGAGTGGGTTCATGAACAAACTTGGTGACGATGGCGTGCCAATGTAGGAGTTCAGCGTGTAGCTGCGAAGTTCATACACCTTGCCGCTGCTCAAAGGCCATTGAACCCGATCGGCCGGGCACTTGTAGAGTTCATGGGCGCGGGCGTAGCTCGCGAGCAATGCGTATCGGGAATCCACCAAGAAGCTCTTGTTCGTGAGCGTTCCCGGGTCGCCGTGGTTACCTCCATAAGCCCAGAGATAGGGGGTTGTTGAACCGGGAGTGAAAGTCAAGGCTGCGCCGCCATTCATCACCAGCAATTCCTGGTTATCGATTGGGTAAAGCGCCCAAGCCACCGCCAGTTGCTTGTGGTTGCCGATGCACTTGATCTTGCGTGCCTGGTCTTTTGCTTTCGCCAGCGCTGGCATCAGCATTGCGGCGATAATGGCTATGATGGCTATGACGACCAGCAGTTCGATCAATGTGAACGCACGCGTGTGTCGCGGCATATCCACTTCACGAGTGGGAAAAGGCTCGGTCTTCATGAGACTGCTGGTGTGGAACAGATGCTTGTTACCACCAATGCTCAAAGTTGGCAACCGGGCGTTTTAGGTCACCCCCGCCGACCGAGG
>CAYQWK010000710.1:0-2443 GCA_964420805.1 uncultured Bifidobacteriaceae bacterium
CCCCAAACCGCTCAAGTGCCCGGCGCGAATCCGTTGAAGGACGCCCACGCCGCGCTGGACACAGTCAGAACAACAGTCTCGCTGCACCACTTCGCGGATGCTGCCGTTCTCACCGCCTACGGCTTCAGCGCCAAAAGGGATTTGCTCGCCCCACTCCTCGCCCTGGACCAGCAAGTCGCCGCAAACATCGAGAACGGCCCGCCCGTCACCGCCCCCGGCATTCCAAAGAATTATCCCGCCGCGAAGAAGGCAGTGGCGGAGAATTGTATTCGATTTGCGGAGGCCGTAAGATGAGCGGGTTCATCCCATGAATGCCCTGGACCGCGCGATAATGGCGTTACACCGCAGCAAGGCGGCGACGCCGGATTTCTACCGTCAACTCGCGGAAGGCGAACTCTGGTTCCTGCTCCATTATCATCCCGAAATCGAAGGAGAACTGTTGGAACTCAAAAATGGCATGCCCATCCCTTTCGCGGTGTACAAGGAAGGCGGGAAAGAGTTCGTGATGTTGTTTTCTTCGGAGGCACGAGCGGATGAGGCATTGAAGAAGGGGCAGGTGCCGCCGCGCACATTTTCCGTCGGATCGATGCCCGCACGGCAGATATTGGACGTCATCGGCAATTCCGGCCTTTCGGCGATCGTCAATCGTTCCTGCGCGACCGGCGCGATGTTCATTCCACCTGACCTGATGCGCGATCTGGCGGACGGCAGCGCCCTCCAACCCGTGCCCGGACCGAATGAGCGGCAGCACGGAAGACTCAAGATTCTGAATCCGGCGGATTATCCAACGGCTCTCGTGCAGGCGGTGTTTGAATTTGTGCGGCAGCATCCAAAATTCCGCGCCGCCTGGGTTTTTGGGGCGATCCCGCCCGCTCAACCGCCGTGCTATCACTTGTTGTTCTTCATGGAGCCGCGCGACGAGGTGCTTTTTCACGATCTGAACATGGTCATTCAAGCCGCGCGCAGTGGCGTGGAAGTGGTGCTTGGGCTGCTGAACGCCGAAGATGTGGCGAAGGTTTCCCCAAGCGCGCCGCCCTTTTACCGAGCCGCGGGTCATGGCGCACCGTGAAGGTGAACGAGTTCCAGGTGAGATGCTCACAGCCAGATGCGACGACTGAGCCAAAAGCTTCGACCACCTCCATATCGCCACCGAAAACACCGCCGCCAAGGCTATGAGAAATTTGTTCGCCGAACTCCCCGCCATGAACCCCGAAGTCGGAGGGAACGGCGTCTGGACCAAGGCTGACAGTGTGACGATGTTTGATGATTTCCGCTACGGGCGGGAGTAGGCCGCCAGCGGATGTCCGGTCCGCGCCGGAGACAGCAATACGGCGGCGGGGCAGGGAACGGTTCAGGAACCGGGAGCGGAAGAGCGCACCGCGAGCCGGCAGGCCCCGGGAGGCGCGGGATGGTCTCGCGGCTGCCGTTCCATTGCTGCCTGACGGAAATTCCGGTGTCCCGCCGGGGGCTTGGCATTGCTTTCGCAGTCCTCAATCTGTCACTGTCTTGTCCACGCACATGCCTGCATTTGACGACGCCTTTGCCCGGGTAAAGCAACTCGTCGCTGACTTCCAAGCGAACGAGCATTTCTACCTCTCGCCGCAGTACCAGGAACAGGAGGCGCGCCGTGATTTCATCGACAAGTTCTGGATGGCGCTCGGCTGGGACGTGAACCACGACACGCAGAAGAATCCCTACGAGCAGGAAGTGAAAGTCGAGCGCAAGGAGCATGGCCACTCCCAGCGCCGCGCCGACTACGCGTTCTACCTCGCGCCGAACTTTCGCGATGTGAAGTTCTACGTCGAAGCCAAGAAACCGCACGGCGACATCGCCACGGCGGACAATTACTTCCAGGCCGCGCGCTATGGCTGGAGCAGCCACACGCCGCTGGCCGTGCTGAACGACTTCGAGCAATTCGAGATCATCGATTGCCGCTACCGCCCGCATATCGACACGGCGCTGGCGCAGAACCTCAAGAAGTATCACTACACGCACTACCTCGATCAGGAGAAGTTCGCGGAAATCTACTGGCTCTTTTCCCGTGAAGCGGTCGCCAACGGTTCACTGGAGAAATTCGCCGAGGCTCTGCCCAAGAAAAAAGGTAAGGCCGTCCAGCGCGGTCTCTTCCCTGGCGCTTACCAGAGCATTGATGATGCGTTCCTCGAAGAACTCGACGAACACCGCGAGGCGCTGGCCAAGGCCTTCAAGAACGAGAACCCCGACCTCGACGGCGATTCCCTGACCGAACTCGTCCAGCGCACGCTCGACCGCCTCGTCTTCCTGCGCTTCCTCGAAGACAAGCACATCGAGCCGCAGAACCACATCGCCTACTTCGGCGACAAGGGCACCGCGTGGCAGGACTTCATCGCCCAATCACGGCGGCTCGACGGCATCTACAACGGCATCGTCTATAAGCAGCACCCGATCCTCGACGATCCACAGT
>CAYQWK010000711.1:0-2421 GCA_964420805.1 uncultured Bifidobacteriaceae bacterium
GCGGACAGCTTGGTGACTTGGGACAGCTTGAATTCTCCGGCGAACAGTGTGATGTGAAGGGTGTCGCCAATATTGGGCGGGCTCGCGCTTTGGTTTTCACCAACCGACAATTTGATTGGATGGATGACGGGAATGATCTCTTCCCATCCGGTTTCCGGAGTCTGGTCGGGAAAGAGGTTGGACTTCGGATCGACATTAACCGCCGCAACGCCATCCAGCGCCACCACACCGTCACGCATCTTCTCCACTGGGCGCTCCACGAAGTCGTGAGCAAGGAAGCCTCGCAGAAAGGTTCCTTCGTCGGCCCGGACAAGTTGACCTTCGACTTCAACAGCGCCGCGCTCACCCCCGCGCAAGTCGCCGACATCGAGAAACTCGTCAACGAACGCATCCTCGAAAACGCCGGCGTCTCGTGGACGGAAGTCCCCTACGCCGACGTGAAGAGCCGCAAGGACGTGATGCAGTTCTTCGGCGACAAGTACGGCGACACCGTGCGCGTGGTGCAAATCGGCGGCGCAGCCAGCAAGCTCGACGGTTATTCCATGGAGTTGTGCGGCGGCACGCACACCCGCGCGACCGGCGAGATTGGTTTATTCCGCATCGTGGGCGAGAACGCCATCGCCGCCGGAGTCCGGCGCATCGAAGCCGTGGCGGGATTGGAAGCCTACGCGCTGGCCAACTCGCAGTTGCAACTCATCCGCAGCATCGCCGGGAAGATCAATTCCCCCGTGCATGAGTTGGAGAAGAAGATCGACGCGATGCTCGCGCAGCAAAAAGAACTGGAGAAGCAGCTCAAGGCCGCGCAGCAACGCGAAGCCTCGAACGCCGCCAGCGAATTGCTCGAACGCGCGCAGACCGTGAACGGCACGCCCGCCATCGTCCACAACGTCGGCGGCGTGGACGGCGATTTCCTCCAGGCAGTGGCGGATTCGCTCAAGGGCCGCTTCAAGGGCGTGATCGTCCTCGGCGGCGCGGCGAACGGCGCGGTGGCGCTCATCGCGGCGGTTTCGCCGGATTTCACCGCGAAGTTCCAGGCCGGGAAGATCATCCAGGCCATTGCGCCCATCGTCGGCGGCAAAGGCGGCGGCAAACCCGACAACGCGCGCGGCGGCGGCAAGGACGCAACGAAGCTGGACGAGGCGCTCGCGAGGGCAAAGGCGTTGCTGGGATGACGCATGTCGCTCACGGCGACATCGGGTGA
Organism: uncultured Bifidobacteriaceae bacterium; assembly: GCA_964420805.1. Classification (GTDB taxonomy): domain Bacteria; phylum Verrucomicrobiota; class Verrucomicrobiia; order Limisphaerales; family SIBH01; genus JANNGC01. The sequence continues at coordinate 1,202 of CAYQWK010000711.1, forward strand.
GGACGGCGCGTTCTGGCCGCTGGATTCGTCGGTCACGTTCCTGAACCACGGCTCGTTTGGCAGTTGTCCCCTGCCCGTGCTGGCCTTTCAGCAGGCGCTGCGCGACCGGCTGGAGCGTCAGCCCGTGCGTTTCCTTGTGCGGGATCTTGAGCCGATGCTCGACGAAGCCCGCGCCACCGTGGCCGGTTTCGTCGGCGCGGTTCCGGATGATCTGGTGTTCGTGCCCAATGCGACCACGGGCGTGAACACGGTGTTGCGCTCGCTGCCTCTTGCGCCGGGCGACGAATTGCTGATCTCCAACCACGCCTACAACGCCTGCCACAACGCGTTGAACGCCACGGCCGAGCGCACGGGCGCCCGCGTGGTCGTGGCAACAGTTCCGTTTCCGTTGCGCGACGAAGAGGAAATCGTTCACCCCATTCTCAACGCCGTCACCGCGCGCACCAGGCTGGCGTTGTTCGATCACGTCACCAGCCAGACCGGCCTGGTGTGGCCCGTGGCGCGGTTGGTGCGCGAACTGACCGCGCGCGGCGTGGATGCGCTCGTGGACGGCGCGCACGCCCCCGGCATGGTGCCGCTCGATCTCAACGCGCTGGGGGCGGCGTATTACACCGGCAATTGTCACAAGTGGATTTGCGCTCCGAAAGGGGCTGGCTTTCTCCACGTGCGCCCGGATCGGCAGGAGCACATCCGGCCGCTGGTGATCAGCCACGGCGCCAATTCCCCGCGCCGCGACCGATCGCGTTTCCAGATCGAGTTCGGCTGGACCGGCACCGGCGATCCCTCGGCGATCTTAAGCGTGCCGGAAGCCCTGCGCGTCATGGGCGGGCTTTTGCCCGGCGGCTGGCCCGAGGTGATGCAGCGCAATCGCGCCCTTGCGCTGGCCGCGCGGCGGACCTTGAGCCATAGCCTGAACATCCCGCTGCCGTGTCCCGACGAAATGATCGGCGCGCTGGCGTCGTTGCCGATGCCGGACTCGACCGCACCATCGGCTCCAACGTCGCCGCTGTATCTTGATCCGTGGCAGGACTGGTTGTTGGAAGAGCATGGGATTGAGGTTCCTTTCATTCCCTGGCCGGCCTGGCCCCGGCGGGTGCTGAGGGTGGCGGCGCAGCTTTACAACTCGCTTCCTCAATACGAGCGGCTTGGCCATGTGCTGGCGGAACGGATGGCGCTTGCCCGGACGGAGACACCGGATCGCATTCCGCGCGGTGCAGAGT
>CAYQWK010000712.1:0-795 GCA_964420805.1 uncultured Bifidobacteriaceae bacterium
GGCCACGGCGCTGGCCGCCTACTACCTCGAGATGAAGGAGAAAGAAGGCTGGGAGCCAGCAAGGCTGCAGCCGCTCCTGGCTGGACTCTTGGAGCTGGCGCCCTGGCTGGAGCAGTGGCACAACGAGAATGACCCGGTCTACGGTGAGCGCATGGGCACGTACTACCGAGACTTCGTCAACGAGGAGGCGCGGACACTCGGATTCACCTTGAACGATCTCCGCGGGTGGAAACCCGTGGCAGCACCAGCGCGCCGCGGACGACGGCGAACGGCTTGACCAAGAAAAACGAGAAGCGGAAGGAACTTGTCGATGAGCGAGCCTGAATCGTCACCGGCCGCGAATGCGGAGCCACTGTTCACGTTGGACCTGCTCAGAAACGGCGGGGCCTTTCAGCCAACTACCGTCGATGAGGCGATCAGGTGGATCCAGCGGGAGCAAGCATTCTGGTCGTGGCTCAACAGTCGCTCATACGGCAGTCACGATCAGCGCCTCCGCAATGCAATCGGACAATTGAACGAGGCGTTGAACCACGCGAGCCATGCCAGGCAGTACAAGGATTCGAATGCGCAGCAGTTCGCGGCAGCGATTGCCGGCATGCGAGGCCGATTGGAGGAGGTCTACATCCAGCGCAAGCTGCCGCACAGCTCCACGCCGCTGGCCAAGCGAATCGAAGCCTTCAGGCAGGAGGCAGGCGACCAGTCTGCGAGCTTCTTCGCCGCCGTGTTCGTGCCGCCAGATCAAGGGCATCACTTCCAGCCTCAGGACTTGAGTGCTTGGCGCGGCGTTGTCGAGGC
>CAYQWK010000712.1:805-2420 GCA_964420805.1 uncultured Bifidobacteriaceae bacterium
GTTTCAGCTTGCGTCCGCACCCCAGAAGGGTCGCAAACAGGCGGCAGAGCAATCGTTCGAACAACTTCGCACCAAGGTCGAAACCCTACTCGGGAAGAAGACCACTGCGTACGACGCATTGCATCGGGAGTACGCCGCGCTGGCCGATTCTGTCCGCGGCACGGCGGACTCGCAGACGCAAGCATTTGGTGATGCGCAGGAGAAGCGGGACGGAGCCTTCGAGACTCTGGTCAACGAGCACAAACAGGCCATGGAGAACCTGCGGAAGACCTTTCGCGAGGAGATCGCACTGCGAGCGCCTGCGGATTACTGGGAAACGAAGCGCAAGGGCCACCGGACCATGAGTTGGGCGACCGGCATTCTGTCGTTCATCGCCATCGGCGGCTCAGCCGCTGGTCTGCTCTGGTTGATCCACGACTTGGTCAACAAGACTCCGGCCGACAAGCAACCCGATGCTTGGCGAATTGCGATGGTCGTGCTGGTCGGTGTCTTCGCGCTGTGGGGCGCCCGGTTGATCGTAAGGATGTTCCTGAGCCACCTGCACTTGCTCACCGATGCTGCAGAGAGGGTGGTGATGGTGAAGACGTACCTTTCGCTGCTCGAGGGAGATCAGTTGGCGGACAAGGAGGATCGGCAACTGATTCTGAACGCTCTGTTTCGCCCGGCGGCAGACGGAATCGTCAAGGACGAGGGAATCCCGCCTTCGACGCTGGAGTTTCTCACCCGCCAGGGAAAGGTCTGATGAGTCGATCCATTTCCCGTTGGCGTTTCTCTGCGGGCCTTGATGGTCTGCAATCTGCTGTCAAGTCGCTTGCCGCCAGGGATCTGCGACACGGCGCCGTCGGAGGTGGGTGTGCGGACGCCAGCTACGAGTACGGGAAAACCGGCCGTGATCGACGTTTCCATGAAGAATCTTGGCGCCTGTACGGGAAATCCGTGGCCGCACGCTCTCCGTAAGTGAGAATCAAAAAACTGAGTCCCGGACGGCTTTGTATGAAAAATCTTCTGCCCTGTACGAAAAATCGGTTCTACCAGTGATCGGTTACGAGTACCTGCTGTCACGCATCCCGCTACGCATGCCGCCGCCGGACCGGCCGGCCCAGGTACGGCCGGTCACGCGCGTTGAGCGCATGCCCGACCTGCTGGCCGTGCCACGACACGTGGCGCCGGCGGCGGACGCCTCGGTGCTGGAGCACGTGCTGTTCGCCCTGAAGCACGAGGGTACGCGCCTTGCCATCCTGCACGAGGCACTGAAGCTGGTGCCCGCCGAGGACATGGTGCGCGCCCTGATCGCGCAGCGCGAGCGCGCCTACCTGCGGCGCGCCGCGTTCGTCTGGGAGAAGGCCAATGGACAGGACCTGCCGCTGCCCTGGGCGTCCACTGGCGGCAACTACGCACTCGGAGACCAGCGCTTTCAGGCAGAGGTCGAAAGCACGCTTGGCCGGCGAGCGCATAGAGGGAGTGCGGGCCGCCCCCGCCGCGAGGAGATTGGTGGCGTCGCGGTCGTCGTACCGCCGCGGCGCCACGGAAAATCGTGGTCTGTCCCCTAATTCCGCCGCAATAGCAGCCCCTTGAGATACTCACCCTCCGGAAACGCCAGCGAACACGGGTGGTC
>CAYQWK010000713.1:0-2413 GCA_964420805.1 uncultured Bifidobacteriaceae bacterium
CTCCGTGCCAGCGCCTTGCGTGGTGCTGTCGCCAACGCAGGCGACGCGGATTTTTCCCGGCAAGCCGGCTGGTGGTACGGGCTGTAAAGTCGTTTCCTCGATCTCCAAGGTCGCCAGCACTGCGCGATGGTCGGATGGCCAACGCCCGTTGAAGACAATCTCAGAGGTTGCCGCAGCCTCGCCCATCACCGCGGCTTCCACCACTTTCAAGCCGGGACCGCCGAAAAAGATTCGATCAATGCGCGTCAGCACCTGGTCATCCCACCGGCGCCGGCCCGGGGTGCTGTTGGGATACGGCGGCGTCCAGGTGTTGCCTGGCTTGGCGATTTCATCCGGGAACACCACGCGGTAGGCGTCGCGCAGGCCCAGTTGTTCGAGCAGCTTCGAGCCGCGCCACTCGATCTTGAATCGCAACGGCGTCGAGGTTGGATTCTCCACGAGGCGATCCATGCCCTGGTCGGCGGCCCGTTGCGTCCAGTCCAGATGCGAAGGCTCGTTGAAATCGCCGGCCAGGACCACGCGCTCACCGGCGTTCAGCAACGGTTTTACCGCGTCCAGCGTGCGTTGATAACCGCGCGGCCCAGCCGTGCTGTCGGACGCCTGCAAGACCTCGCGTTCCAGCGCTGCGGCATCAGTGGGCAGGGTGCCCGCAACGAGTTTCTTGCGGATGATCTCCGCGCCGTCGGCCTTGGGCCACCAATGGGTGTTGGCCACCATCACGCTCTGCGTGGCGCTGAGGTGGACACGGCCCACCGAAAAATACGCGTTGGTCGTGACGGGCGTCAGCGGGAACTTGGAGTAAATGGTGCCGGCCCGATGCCAGTTTGTGCCGAGCAGCGACCACAGCCGTCCGCTGGCGTCGTCCTCCTGCACGCAAACAACATCCGCCCCGGAGTCGCGCATCACGCGGGCCACCGCTTCCCGTCGTGATCCGCCGAAATCCCTCTCGTAGAAACCCACGCCCGCCGCCGAGGGACCGCCGCCTTCAAGGACGTTGAACGAGAGAACGCGGAATTGCTGGCTGGTGGCCGCGCTGGCTTCCAGCAATACCAAAAGGAGCGCCACCAGAAGGCCCATGACTGGGAGTGAAGGCGCCCGGAGGAACGGTGTTGGTCCGGTCATGTGGAATGTCCTGAAAGAAAGGCGGAGAACGTGCGCAGAGCGATTCCGGGTTTGGCGTTCGCGTGGCGCACGCGCAGTCGCGAGACGGTTTGCGGTTGGAAGCGGTGAATCCATTTGTGGCCGATGACTTTTCCCTGCGCGAGCGGGGTCCAGGTTTCTCCGACCAAGCCCTCGACAACGTGGTCGCGCGCCCGTTCGCCGTGCTGGATCGGCTCCTGCAACACGACGAGGTCAATCTCCTGCGTTCGCGGCAACGCCAGTTCGACCGTATCCCCTTTGGCGTCGCTGACGCTGGCTACCGGGCTGCCGAGTTGTTGGCGCTGCAATTTGCCGAAGGCAGCGAGCGCGGCGACATCGGCCTCGGGCAGGGTGCCGTCGGGCTTGATGACGGCGCCGATGATGAGGTTCGAGTTGCGTCCAACCGACGTGTGGTACTTCCGCATCAGGACCTCCGGCGGATAAACGGTGTGATCCTTGCCCTCTGCCCAGAACCAGTTGTGCCCGCGGTAGCCGCGCAGCGGAATGTCCACCATCGCAGGCGACCAGACGCTGCCCTCCGGGTCGCCGCCGTGCAGAGAGCGTTTCCAAGTCTGGCTCTGGTGCGAGAGCGCGCCCCGCTCAGGTCCGGGCATCGTGGCGTAGCAGGGCGAACCGGCGTGACCCTCTTCGTTGCCCACCCAGCGGTGATCCGAGCGCTGGATGCTGGAGTAAAACACGCTGTCCGGTTGGTGCTTCTCGAAGATCGGCAGCATGTCCGGCCCTCCTTCCGCCGGCGTCTTCGTGCCGGCGTCGAACCAGATTTGCACCAGCGGCCCATAATTGGTGCAAATCTCCTCCATCTGTTTTTCCGCGACGCGGTTGAACTTTTCCTGGGCCGTCGTGCCGCGGCCTTTGCCCCAGTTCGCGTAGTGTCCCCAGACCTGGTGAAAGACGTTGCGGTGGACGCTGAAAAAGATGCCGGGCTTGATGCCGGCCCGGCGGCATGACGCGACGAAATCCGCCACCACATCGCCCTTGCCGCCACGCCATGAGGTTTGCTTGAGGCCGTAGGAATAGGCCTCGGTGTGCGGCGCGCACAGGCTGTCGGCGATCGAACTCATCGCGCCCATTTTGATCGGCCCGCCCTCGGCGAAGCTGCGCGCCATGCCGGCCGCCCCTTCCGGCTCCACGCCGTAGATCTCGATCCCCGGCATCGCCAGCTTGAACGCGGTGGCCACCCCGGCGGCCAGCCCGCCGCCGCCGACCGGCAGCACCAGCGCGTCGAGCCCGCCGCTCTGCTCGGCCCATTCGG
>CAYQWK010000714.1:0-2048 GCA_964420805.1 uncultured Bifidobacteriaceae bacterium
TGGCAATGTGGTTCATGTGCAGTTCCGCCGACCGGAAGATCAGTCGTTGCATTGCATCCGCGCCGAAGGCCGCCAGCGCATCCGCGTCGCGCTCGATTTGGTTGAAAAAGGCCGGGTCGCGGATCAATGCCACTTTCACCGCCTCGACGTAACCGGCGCGTTTGTCCCGCTCGGGCAGCGAGGCAAGCAGGTCGAAATCGTTGATGACCGCGAACGGGGGCGCGAACGAGCCGATGAAGTTCTTTTTCCCGAAGGCGTTGATGCCGTTCTTCACCCCCACGCCTGAATCGTCCTGGCTCAAGGTTGTTGTCGGGATGCGGACGTGCCGGACGCCGCGGTGCGCGGTCGCGGCGGCGAGTCCGGCCACGTCGAGCAGCGCGCCGCCTCCCACCGCCACGATGTACGAGTGGCGATCGATGTGGTGCTTCTCAATCAGCGACTGGATTTCGGAAACGTGGAAATAGGAATTCTTGGCCCGTTCGCCGCCTTCAATGATTAGGGGCGTGCAGACTAGTTTGAGTTCGGGATGGTCGAAGTAGCGTTCGATTCCTTCCAGCAACGCGGGCTGCGCCTGTGCCAGCATCTCATCCACCACCACCAGCGCTCGGGCTACACCGTCGCTGTGTTCAGCTGCCAGTACCTGGCGGAGTAGGGCGTTCTGGGGGCTGAAAACCCGTCGCGTGAAATACACGCGGTGGCGGTAGCTCACCTGAATTGTTCGCTCGATGCAGGCCATTTGAAAAATTGCCGTTGTTGGACGCGGGGCAGGTTGATTTATTTACGAGTACTTTGCCAGCTTCCGCGGCCTGCGGCTCGGAGGCGATGCCAGTCCCGCTTTCAATCCTCCGGCTCGGTCCAGCGGACGTTCGGCAGGATCTTCCACGCCCACCATCCTGCGGCCAGCGCCCAGACAACCGCGCCGTAGTTGTAGTGCGAGATCATGATCTTGGGCCAGAAGTCACCGCTGATGCGGGTGAGCATTGCGAAGAGGATCAGGCCCACCACCCAGCGCAGCCAGCGGTTGCGCTCCTTGAGCTTCTCAATCTGCCCGCTATGCCCCATCACCACGCGGGAGGCGACGATGAACGTGATGAGCGCGAAACCGCCCATTAGGGAAAGGTGGAGCAGGGCCGCGCGAAATTCCGGGAACGCCGCCACCGCCGCGAATCCGGACAGCAACGTGACCACGGCCACGCGCAGGGTGAAGCCGAGCGCATTTTTCGCGCCGGGCGCACTGGCGAACGGGAACTCCTTCAGCACGTAGGTCAGCACCACGACAAAGCGCGCCGCGTGCGCCGTTCGTACCCAGCCGCGTGATTCTGCGAAGAACGAGGTGATCACCATGCCGCCGGCCAGAAGTGCCAGCAGGGCCTTCCGGGTCCACTCGCGCGAGGGCCTCAGCATCTCCGGGAAGTCATGCGCGCTCGGCATGCCGAAGAACCGCGGCAGGATGAATGGCCCGATTCCGAGTATGGGCAAAAGCACAAAGCCTTGCGTGGAGAGCAGTTTCTGGAGGTTCACCTGCCACGGCTCCATGTCATTCAAATGGCCGAGAACTCCAAGTACGGTTCCCGCCGTCAGGCAGAGCACGGACATGGCGACGAGAACGAAACCGGGCGGAGGTGTATCCTTGCGGGTCGCCATCCTCGAACCGGCGCAGATCGCGAATCCTGCCAGAAGTGTCAGCATCAGGGCATCGGCCCAGATGAACTTGTTCATGGCGTTGGCAACCACCACGGCCGCGTGCAGCCCCAGCAACGGTAAAGTCTCGAACCACCGGAACGGACGCGCGGACATCATGCGCGGCAATGCTGTGCCGAGAAATCCGAAGATGAAACCGCCGAAGAACCCGGCGGTCATGATGCGCACGTGCGCGAGATTGGGATAAAACTCCACGAGTTTCCCGAAATGCAGCGGCCAGAGCAGCACGCCAAGCAGTCCGAGAACCTTTATCTTCAGATTGACGAGAATAACAAAGAGCAGAAAGAGTGCGGCCCCGTTTACCACGCCGAGCAAAAATGACCATTTGCCCCGCTGCTGATACGCGG
>CAYQWK010000714.1:2058-2411 GCA_964420805.1 uncultured Bifidobacteriaceae bacterium
CCGGCCGCGACGGCTTGAGGAAAAAACAGTCGGAATGGTTCAGCCGCGCACTGCCGCAGGGTTATGTGTTGCAAGTTGTTCATTGCGTTCAATGTCGCGCTGGGCGACGCGACACAATTCCGGTTTCCAGCCGACGCAGGCAACATCAACTCGAAATTGCCTTGATGCACGTCAGCTTTGGGCTGGAGGTGGCGGGTGCTGAAGCTTGATCAAGGTCAAAAAAGGGCGGCTCTTTCCCAATCCCGGGTTGGAGAGGTTTTCTTTGACTTGGGACATTGTCGGCAGCGGGCGGCTTGGTCGCCGGTCGTTCGAGAATAAAACGACCAATGAGATGAGGACTAACATGACAACAG
>CAYQWK010000715.1:0-1751 GCA_964420805.1 uncultured Bifidobacteriaceae bacterium
CACCTGCTCGTGGAAAGCAGTCCACATCGCCAGTTGTTCCGCATCTTGGGAAGGAGCCACCGCCTCGTGAACCGCTGGCCGTGCGAGCGAATCCGATCGTTCCCAATGAGACGCGTGGTTGGCCCCCAATCCCTCCGGACCGAAGTAATGGCGAGCCAGATCGATCAATTCGCGGCGGATCTGGAGTGAGGCAAGACGCACCAAGTCGGCGGTCGAACTGGGTGTCACCAGTTCCAACGCCCGCCATAACCGCAAGAGCGCGTTCTGGAAGACATCGTCGGTTTCCTCCCATCGCCGAACGCCCGGAAAGTTCCGCAACATCCGGCTCGTCAGCCGCTTCAAGCGTTCCGCGGCGAACAGCAGTAGCTCGTCGCGCGCACGCGGGTCGCCCCCCGCCACGCGGTCGACACACGCCTGCCAGCGCTGAGGAATCGTTTGTACACCAGGCATGATCCTGCCCATCTTGCCACGTTGTTCAGAGGTTCCAACCGAGGTTCGATTTTAGTCGCAACGCTCGCCCAGGGCAGCGACCGGAAAAAAATCCGATTTCCGTGGCGGGTCGAGCCGGCCATTCTCGCTTAGTGAAAAGTACCCGCAGTCTCCGCATTCGGCAAACACGCGGTGATCCGCCGGGAACTTCCGTTCGTTTCGGTTTCCACACTTGGAGAAGGGCAGTTGCATGTCGCGTTATCGCACAACGTTGTCTTGGTCTGTTTTGGCCGTGTTCGCGTCCCTAGTCGTGGCGACCTTTGGCTTGCGGGCCGAGGAGGATGGCCCCAAAGGCCCCAACAAACGGAATCAGAACTTCAAAAGACATGATTTCACGAAGAAGGGAGAGGATCTCCAGTATGCCGATTTCCGTGACTCCAATTGCACGGAAGCTCGCTTCAATCGCGTGAATCTCACGGGAGCCGACTTCCGCGACGCGAATGTGGAGTTCGCCCGCTTTGACGAATGCGATCTATCCAAAGCGGACTTTCGAGATGCCCTCTTAACGGGCGCCGCGTTTCGCGTGGCGGTGATGGCGGGAGCCAACCTGGAAGAGTGCAAGAACTTCGATGCGTCCAACGTGACTTCGCTCCGGAAAGCCAAACTCAAGAAAGCGGAACTCAAAGGCTCGCTGGAAAACACGGACCTGCGGGAAGCCGATCTGCGGGGTGCGAATCTGAGCGGCGTTCATTACTTCCCGGGCGCGAAATTCAAAAAGGCCTACTACAGCGACGAAACGATCTTCATGGACGGCTTCGATCCGGCTGAACAAGGCATGATCAAGAAGGACATCGACGACGACCTGTCCGAGGACGAAGACTCAAAAAAAAAGAAGTAATGCTGCATCGTTCGTCGATCCTGTTGGTGGCACAAACTCCGGACCTCTCGAAACTGACGAAGGCCCAGGAGAGCAAGATCCAGGTGAACTTCCAGGTCACCTGTTATCCCGCGGAGATTCGAGCACGACGCGATGGCAAGTTCCTGATCCACTACAAGGGATTCAGTTCTGAGTTCGATGAGTGGGTGACCGCTGAGCGAATTCAGGTCCCGGGTCAGGAACGAGCCAAGCCGAAAGAACCACCGGCCGCCGTCGCGACCGGGTTCGAGGGAATGTACTACCGCTCATTCGTGCTTCCCAAAGAAGTCGCCGGCGGGGATCCAATCCAGACTCGCCCCGTTTTCTTCCTGCAGGATGGCCACGTCCTCGGCGGCAGCTGGAACCGCCTGATGAACTCGTATTTCCCCCACCAGCAGATCGAGAC
>CAYQWK010000715.1:1761-2410 GCA_964420805.1 uncultured Bifidobacteriaceae bacterium
AGCACCGACAGCCCACGTCCTGGGGCACCTACCAACTCACGGACAACGAGGCCAAATTGCACTGGAGCGACGGACACACCGAAGTCCTCTCGGTCAAGACAGATGGCCAGTCACGAAAGTTCCGCGGTCTCTTTCCCGCCCACTCCTTTCCCACAAATCACCGTCTGGAAGGAGAATATGAAAGCCTCGCCGGCGGAGAGGGAACTGGAGGAGGCACCCATGCCCACTTCCAACTCAGCTTTCTTGCTGATGGCCGCTGCCGATACTCGCAAGCTTCGCTCGTGAAAAAATCGGGCAACACCTCCGTCGTAAACAAGTCCATCCGCGTCGAAGGACCGTACGAAATCGACCGCTGGAGAATCACCGTCACTGGGGATGACGAAACGAAGTTCATCGTCAACCTGTGGACCTACGACGCCGAGGATGCCCAATCGAAGACTCCCGCAAAACTCAACTTCGACGGCAATCTCCTTCAACCGGCCAAAACGCGGTGAGAGGCCGTGGGATAGGCATCCTGCCTGTCACTCTTTCCTTGTCACTTCTTTCCTTGTCTTCCCAGCGACTGAACAGGCCAGAAATCTGGTGCTTTGTCGCAGCTTGATTTTAGGGTAGTGGAAGTCGCCCGACTTCCGTCTTACACCGTTCGTGT
>CAYQWK010000716.1:0-2398 GCA_964420805.1 uncultured Bifidobacteriaceae bacterium
CGTGGCCGTCGATCTTGCCGTAGCGCGCGCGCCATTCGGCGAAGTCATTCATCGCGTTGGTCTCACGATAGCCGTTGGGCGTGCCACGGAATGTCATGGTCACGCCATCCGCGAACTTGAACCGCACGTCCCACGCCACGGAGGTGTTGCACGCGCCCTCCTTCGGGAACGCGGCCTTGCCCTCGACATCCATCACGCCATCGAACATGGCCGGGTGACCCCACAATGCGATGTCCAGCGGATGCACACCCCAACCGGCGATGAAGCCGAGCGCGTAGTCGTAGTTGAACCACCATGTCTTGCCATCCGCCGCGGTCTTCCGGTCCGTGTAAGGCGTGAACGGCGCAGGGCCAAGCCAGCGGTCGTAATCAATGCCTTCCGGCACCGGGGCCGGGGTGGTGGACCCGCCGGGCGCGCTGGCGGGTGCCCAGACGTTGATGTGCTTGAGCTTCCCGATGCGGCCGTTGCGGACCAGTTCACAGGCCAGATGAAACTCGCGGCTGGACCGTTGTTGCGTGCCAAACTGGAAGACTCGTTGATGCTTTTGCACTTCGCGCCGCAGCAACTGGTCCTCCGCCAGGCGCAGGCCCATGGGCTTTTCGAGATACATGTCCTTGCCTGCACGCGCAGCGGCCACCCCCACCGGCACATGCCAATGATCCGGCGTGGCGATCAGCACGGCGTCGATGTCCTTGCGCGCCAGCAATTCCTCGAAGTCGTGATGCGTCTGGCAGTCGGAGTTCTTGTAACGGTCGTTGATCTGTTTGCGCCCGAGTTCGAGCTGGTCCTTCTTCACGTCGCAAACTGCGAGCACCCGCGCGTCGGCATTGGAAAGAAAACCATTCAACACCCCGCGCCCCTGTGGTCCCGAACCGATCAACCCCACGCCGATCTTCCGTGAAGGCGCGTCCGCACCGAACACAGAGGACGGAACCACGGAGGGAAAAGCCGCCGCGGCCAGGGTGGTCGCGATCTGGCCCTTGATGAAATGCCGGCGTGTGACGAGGTGCTTCATACTGGTTCTGAAGGTTGAATTTTGCCCGGAGCATTTCGCGCCCGGGCGCGGCGGGCATTGACCCAGGTCAGCGCGAACGCTCGACGCGCCACCTCGCCCGCGCCGCAAATTCCTCGCCATGCCCCATGTCACGCGCTGAAATCCGGCCATGCTCTACTTCGATCACAACGCCACCTCACCGCTGCTGCCGGCAGCGCGCGACGCGTGGATCGAGGCCACGGAAAAGTTCCCCGGCAATCCATCGAGTCCGCACCGTCTCGGCGCGCGCGCTGATGCCGCGCTCGGCGCGGCGCGGGAGCGGCTCGCGGAGATCACCGGCTGCCACGCGACCGAAATCATCTTCACTTCCGGTGCCACCGAATCCGCGAACCTCGTCCTCCATCACGCCGCCCAAATCCGCGATGACGCCGAGGCGTGGATTTTCGCCGCGGAACATCCCTGCGTGATCGAAACGGCCCGCGCCCGTTTCGGCCCTCGTACGCGCCTCATTCCCGCCTCGACCGAGGGCGTCGCCTCGCTCGAATGGCTGGCGGAGCATTTGCCGAAAAGAAATCCGGCACTGGTGGCTGTCATGGCGGCAAACAACGAGACCGGAGTTCTCCAACCCTGGCGCGAGGTGCTTGCGCTTTGCCATGAACGTGGCGTGCCGTTCTTCTGTGATGCAACGCAGTGGATCGGCAAGCTGCCCGTCGGCGGACTAGGCGCGTGCGACTGGTTGAGCGGCTCGGCGCACAAGTTCGGCGGACCGCGCGGCGTGGGCTTCCTCAAGGTCCCGCGCGGGCGCGTGGCTCCGCTGCTTCACGGCGGTCCCCAGGAGGAACAACGTCGCGCCGGCACTGAGAACGTGGCCGGTGTGCTGGCCATGCTCGCGGCGCTCGAAGTCCGCGAAGCCGCGCTGGCGCGGAACGCGCAGGTACCGCTAGCCGCGGCCCGCAATGCATTTGAGCGCGCTCTGACGACCGCGCTGCCTGGTGCCGCCATTGTTGGCGGCACGACGCTGCGACTTTGGAACACCGTGGCGGCGTTGATGCCCGAGGTGGACTGCCAGCAGCGCTGGGTGGTGAAACTCGACAAGCTGGGCCTCGCCGTCTCGACCGGCTCGGCCTGCGCGAGCGGCAAGGAGAAGCCGTCGCACGTCCTGCTGGCCATGAGCCGCGCGCCATCTGAAGCGGCGCGGATGTTGCGTTTCAGCGCGGGCTGGGAGACGACCGCCGCCGACTGGGCCGCGCTGCTGGATGCGTTGCGCAAGGTTCAAGCGACCGTCGCGCGGCCCGGGCGAATGATGCAGTAAGAGAGCATTTCCAACCTCTCTTTCAGCCGACGCTGTGAAGCCTTGTCATTACCCACATCTTTCGCCGCGAGGATAGGGGTAGGGATGGCGCA
>CAYQWK010000717.1:0-2387 GCA_964420805.1 uncultured Bifidobacteriaceae bacterium
GGATGGAAAACGCGTGTCGGCCCTCGGGCGGAGTTTTCCCCTTCGCGACGTAGCCGTGGAACAGGTCGAGAGCTTCGACGAGCTGGCAACCGGCCTGCGGCTTGCGGGTCGTGCCCATGGTGTAACCGTCGTTGGTGACCTTGTAATACCAGACCTCGCGTGTGGGGCCGCCCTTCTCGAAGTAGAGGATGGAGGTTTTGGGGCCTTGGCCGCCCTTGCTGACGAAGATGCCTTGGGGCAGCGAAATGATGGCGCGTAGATTGGCGGCTTGAAGCAGTTCGGAACGGAGGGCTCGGGCGCTGTTCTGGTCCCACGTCATGAAGCCCTCGGAGACGACGACCGCGCAGCGGCCGTGTTTCTTGAGGGTTTCGAGCATGAGCTTCACGAAGAGAATCGTGGTCTCGGATTCGCGCGGGTAGTCGGCCCAGACGTCCGGGTAACTCTCTTGGTCGCGCTCGGCGCCGAAGGGCGGATTGGCGAGAATCGCGCTCTTAGTCTCGGGGTGGTATTCCTTTTTGAAGAGCGCGAGCGAGTCGCCCTTGAGGATGTTGGCGGGGTTGAGGCCGCGGATGTAGAAATTGACGGCCGCCATCTTGCGGATGACGCCAAGGTATTCGATGCCCATGACGCCGCGCCGGTAAAAATCGGTGGTCTGGGCGGCCGAAGGCATGACGGCCTTGCGGGCGGCAAAGTGCTTTTTGAACCAAGCCGCCAACTCGGGGTGGGCGCGCTGGCCGGGCCATGATTCGTCACGGGCGACGCCCTGCATCACGTATTCGTAGGCGTCGAACATGAAGCCGCCGGTGCCGGCGGCGGGGTCAAGCAGCTCGTCGTCGATGCGCGGTTGAACCAGGCCAACCATGAACTGGCGGATATGGTCGGGCGTGCGGAAGAGGCCGAGGTCCTTGGTGCCGCCGGTCTCCGACAGGGCGGACTCCACGGCATCGCCGAGGAGGTCGCTCTTGAGAATGCGGTGTTCGTCGATCTGCGCGACGAGGTCGAGAATCTCGCGCATGTTGCCGCTCTGGACGGCGCTGGTGAAGTTGGAGGAGCCGAACACCTCTTCGAGCAAGACGAGTTGATCCTGAAGCTTGGCGGGTGGGTTGCCCTTCAGGACTTTCCTGGCCTCGGCCACTATACTGCCGTAAAACGGGAATATCTTGGCATTGAGCCGAGGAAGGATGTCGTCGTTGGACGCGACAAGGAGGGAGCTGAAAAGTAATTCGCCGTGCTCCTCGGATTTGAAGATCGGGATGAGCGGCTTGAAATCCGGATCCTGGCGCAGCTTCACCTCGAAAAGGCGGAGCAGCAGCAGCTCGATGATGTATTCCACGCGCTGCACCGGAGTGCCCGCCGGGCGAAGCTTGTTGTGGAGCTTCTTGAGCAGGTTGTTGGTGGTGCTGTCGGCGTAGTGGACGGTGGAACGGGCCATGAATGAGAGTGAGGCTGCGGGTTTAGCTATTGGAGTCTGTGACGGATTCAGACCCGTCGCTGGACTTCGGTGTCAGAAACGTGGAGCCGCGCCGCAGCCGCGCGGCGGTCTGTTCCGCGATGAGCGCGATGAACTTGTCGGGCTCGGTCCATCGTTGAGAATTCTTGCCGGGGTCGAAACCGTTGGCCTTTACGATGGCTTTGAGGATCACGAGATCGAAGTCGCGAAGCCAGAAGCGGAACTCCGCTTCGCCCTTCTCCTGAAGGGCCAAAAGCACGTCGGGGACGTCCACCTTTTCGGCGGAGCCCTTGGGCTTGGAAGATTTTTTCCGGGCGCCAGAGTCCGGCAGCTCCGCGACTATAGCCTCAAGACGCTGCGCAAAAGACGGGTTTCGCGCCGCCTCGTCTTCGACGAGGTCAACCAAGGCTCGGAGCGTGTTGGCTAGTTTTTGGCCGGGTTGCATCGTTTCATGATCTCCTCTGTGAGCGCGTAGTGGGGCTCATAGTTGGGGCCGTATTTCTTGCGGAAAGTATTCAAACCGGCGTCTGCGTCCGCACCGCGCGCGGTGTTCGCATTTTGCGCAATGGCTGCGGCGAAGAGAGCGGGCTGCTTGAGGTCGGTTTCCTTGCCTTCAAAAAGACGGCCGTCGCGAAGCTGGGTGAGCACACGCGAGTGCAGGTCGATGTTTCCTTGAACCTTCGTGGCAACAATTCCGAGCGGGCGGATCGCGCGGTTGATGCTTTCGGAAAAGGCTTCGATGCTGCTGACGATCTGAAAAATACCCCAGGTCGAAACGATGTCTGGGATGGCTGGGATGACGTAGTGCGTCGAAAATCGCAGGCCGTTTTTGGTCACGATGCCAAGGCTTGGGGGGCAATCGATGATGACGTAGTCGTAACGGTCGATCACCGGGGCGAGGGCACGACGCAGAATGTCCTGGGGATTGTTGTCGTAG
>CAYQWK010000718.1:0-2380 GCA_964420805.1 uncultured Bifidobacteriaceae bacterium
TGCACGCGAAGCGTCCCGTGATCGGCGTGTTGTTGTGCAACACAATCCCCGCGACCGTGTCCAGCGACGGGCGCGACGGCAGCCCCGTCACCTCCACGAACTGGAAGCCGTGATACGTGAAGCGCGGCGACCACACCTCCGTGCCCTTGCCGCTGCACGTGTAGTAATCCGTCGCGCGCGCCTTGCGCAGGTTCTCCGTCATCAAACGCCCGTCCGGATGCAGCATCTCGCCGTGGCGCAGTTGAATCCTCGTGCCCGCCGGGGCCTTCACCGTGAGCCGCACCACGCCGGCGAAGTTCTGCCCGAGGTCGAAGATATACACGCCCGGCTTCGGCTCCGTGATGCGCCGCGCCTTCAACTCCTGCGTCACTCGAATCGGCGGCGCGGCGTAGGCCTGCAACACCGGCGGCTTCTGAAAACCCAGCTCCATCTCCCGCGCCCCGAGCGTGTCCGAATAAGTCGCCTTCACGCTCCCGTTCTCCACGGCGTGGACGGCCTGGTCCCAACGCCACGCGTCGTCGCGCGAGACCTTGCCGAGGTTCTTGCACCACAGGCTGTTCTCCCGCGCGGCCTCGTAGGATTCGCCCATGATCAGATCGGCTTCGCGGAACGGGCCGTCGCCCGAAACCTGCCAGCTCGGATCAGTCACGATGCTCTCGCGCGAACCGTCGGTGTATTCCACCTCGAGCTGCGCCAGCAGCGCGGGCGTCTTGCCGTAGAAATTGCGCCCCGTCTTGTTCGGCCCGTAGCCCACCAGCAATCCGTAGCCGACATAGCCCGCATACCAGCCCTCCGCGACCACCGCCCCGACGCAGTTCCCGCCGCGCTCGACGAGCTTCGTCACGTCATGCGTCCGGTAATACGCCCGCCGCAGATAATCGCTCCAGCCCGGCTCGAAATACGCGTCACCCACGCGCCGGCCGTTCAGGTAAAACTCGGCGATGCCCAGCGCGGAGAAATACAGCGTGGCGCGCTGCACGGGCTTTGCCGCCGTGAAATTCCTCCGGTAATGCCGCGCCGCCGGCAGCAGCAGGTTCTTGCGGTCGGCGTGAACGGGCGAGGAATCGCGGAACGAAATCCATTCCCCCTTCCAGTCGCCCGGCGCGAGCAGGCCCATGCTCCACGTCGCGGGCGCGCTCCACTTCGATGCGTTGCCCTCCGCATCCCACGACTGCACCTTCCAGAACAGCTTCTGCCCCGACGCCAGCGGCTGGCCCCCGTAAACGATGTTCAACGTCTCGTCATTCGTCACCACGCCGGAATCCCACATGTTGCCGTGCCCGGATTTCAACGCCTCCTCGCTGCTCGCGACGAGGATGCGCCAGGCCGACTGCTTCGCGCCGCGTTCGGTTGATTCCACGCGCCAGGACAGACGCGGTTGCGTGGCGTCGATGCCCTCCGGGTTGTCGAGCCATTCCGTGCGCAAGCCCGTCACCGACAACGCGCCGGCGGCGAACGCACCGGTCGCGGCGGTCAGGAACCCGAGGACGCTGCCAAGGCGAAGAATGTAAGTGTGCATGCCCCGAGGATTGTTCCAACCCGCCCCGGCGCAACAGGAGATTTTGTCCCAAAGGCCCCGATCCCGCCCACGAACCCGGATTCCGACGTTGGAACCGCTGTTCGACGCGGATCGATGCTCATGGGTTGGCCTTGCGCCGTTTGCGGGGGAGCGCTCCCCGACGCCGGCTCGGCGGTCGATGGCCGCCTGGAATGGCCAGACTGGCCGTCCCACCCGGCCCCATGGCGGTGTTCCGGCGGAAAGCCTCATTCAAAACCTCCGCCGGCTGAGGGCGCCCAACCCGCAAGACCCGGATGCGCCCGGGCATTGTGCAGGCCGTGTGCCCTCACACGGCGATTGAGCGTCCCCCGTTGCAAACCTAAATTGAGCCATATTGGCACATCCTGAGTATCTCGGGTGGCCATCCCAACGTTAGTTTGCTAACCCGAACTCTACAGTGTGGCCATCCAATCAATTGTTTGCTCACCCTGACTTTACCGGGTGGTCATCCAATCAATTGTTTGCCAACCCTGACTTTACCGGGTGGCCATCCAATCAATTGTTTGCTCACCATGACTCTACCGGGTGGTCATCCAAATGTCATGATGCCGTCGTGTATTATCCTGCTGGTGCAAAATGGGAAACCGCCGCATTCGTTCCACCCACAAGACCCCGCCCCGCGCCCCGGCGGAGCACCGGCCTGTCAGGCCTCGCCGCCCCGCACCTGCTTCACCACCCCCCGACGACAAATCCCGGCCATCCCGAAGGGATTTAACCATCTGGCGGCACCAAGCTGCGGGTCATGTTCAGGGCCTTCTGGCGTTCCCCCCCGGACGCCAGCCCGGGATGGACAGATGTGTTCCTGCGCGAAACAAGCACCCG
>CAYQWK010000719.1:0-2366 GCA_964420805.1 uncultured Bifidobacteriaceae bacterium
AAGCATCATCCTGGGTAGCAAGGGCCGGGCTTCGGTGAAGTCCTGCCGCATTTGGGGTGAGAAGGCGTGGCGCTGGCAAGGGCAGTGCGATCCGTACCAGATCGAGCACGACAAGTTGTTCGCCGCCATCCGCTCCGGCAACCCGGTAAACTCGGGGGATTACATGGCGCGCAGCACGATGATCGCGGTGATGGGCCAACTCTCGTGCTACACGGGCAAGGAAGTGACATGGGAGCAGGTGAACCAGTCGGATTTCCTTTATCCGCCGCGCCCGGAGGATTGCCACGACGGGATGACGCCGCCGGTGTTGCCCGGACCGGATGGGAAGTATCCGACGTTGGTGCCGGGAAGGACGGCGTTTCCGTTGAAACCCGCCGCGAAGCCGGCGTGAAGAGGCGGGCAACGGCAGGAATTTACGGCGAAGTTTCGGCCGTGAGTTTGAACAGGCAGGCGCATAGCACTTTCTTGCCCGACGCGCGCTTCAGAGAAGTGGGACTCGTCGCGCTGAGACGGGCTGCCTCACGCGCTCACTTCCGGTCGCTCTGCGTGGACGGCGTTCTTGCCCGTCGTTCGTAGCAAGACTACAAAGCGGGAGAGCGCGACAACCACCACCGGCAAGATAGTGCAATGCGTTTGGGCTGGCCGTGTCGCGTCTGGAAGCTCGCGCACCGCAGCATGGTTCGTTAAGGTTCGGCCGTGCTTTCGACCAGGCGTTTCCTGATTTTGCTTCCAGCATGGCTGATGGTGGCGGCGCGCCTCGACGCGGCCACGCGGGATATTGTCACGGTGACGAACACGGTGGTGCGGGTGATGGCGTCGAACCTGACACCGACTAGCCAGAAGTACGAGCCGCCAGCGATCCGCATTCTCCAAGCGCTCAAGCCGGACGTGGTGGCAATGCAGGAGTTCAATTACAGCAGCAACACCCCGGCGCAGATCCGCGCATTCATCGACACGGCGTTCGGGACGAATTTCAATTATTACCGGGAGACGAACTCGGGCTATTCGATTCCCAACGGAATCGTAAGCCGTTTCCCAATGATCACGAACGGTTCGTGGGATGACGCACTGATCGGCGACCGCGGCTTCGCGTGGGCGCGACTGGATGTGCCGGGAAGCAATGATCTCTGGGTAGTGAGCGTGCATTTGAAGGCCAGCAGCGGCTCGGCCTCGACCCGAAGTTCGCAGGCCACGAACCTGAAGAGCCTGATTGCGGCGAACATCCCCACAAACGCCTGGCTGGTGGTGGCCGGCGACATGAATCTGGAGAACCGCAACGAAGCCGCGCTGACGACCTTCAAGACGTTCCTAAGCGATGCGCCAATCCCGACCGACCAGGCCACGAACGCGAACACGAGCAATGCCCGATCAAAGCCTTACGACGTGGTTCTGCCGAGCTTCACGTTGGTAACGAATTTCGTGCCGTCGGTGATCGGCGGGCAGAGCTTCAGCAACGGGCTGGTGTTCGATTCACGCGTGTTCACGCCGCTGGCGGCGGTCTCGCCGGTCGAGGCAGCGGATTCGGGAATTCCCCAGCACATGGCCGTGATCAAGGATTTCCGCATTGCGCACACGATCACCAACGCAGTCAACGTTCCTCAGCCGGTTCTCGCCATCTCGCGGAGCAACGTGCTGCGATGGAACGCGGTGGGAGGCGTCCGCTACTCCGTCGAGCAAAGCACAAACCTGCCGGATTGGACCACCTCGGCAACGGTGACAGCCACGTCCACGGTCGTGTCGTGGACGAACGGAACAACCGTTGGCGCGCGAAAGTTTTACCGGGTGGGATTCTAGGCGAAGGAACAATTCATTGCGCGCCCCGGATTCCTGCGTTAAGAGCAGCCGCCCTTGAAACAAAGCCAGCGCACGCCAGAGAGTGAACGGTCGGAGGACTTCAACATCCGCATTTCCAGAACGTCCGCCGTTTTACTGGCGATGGGGATGATCCTCGCCGCGGTGGCGCTGGGCATCCTGTTGCGGCCGCCACCCCGAATTGACAGCCACCCCGGGCCACATGCCGCAACCACCAACGCAACAAGCGGCGAGTGGGGCAACCTGTTGCTGTATGCCGTGAAGGTCGAAAAACCTGACGCCTATGTGGCCACCGCCGCACAGACCAATACTCCAAGCCAATGGGTCTTCAACGGCTTCGATGCCACCCGTCTGGCCCAGTTGCTGACCTCGGCGGGTTTGCCCGCCGCCGAAGTTACGCGGTTGACCTCCGCTCCGGCGATGGCCGTGAAGCCTGGCCAAGTGACGGTGACGCCCGGTCGCGAGTTAATACTGGCGCTTTCTCCGGAATCACGCCGAACGATTTATTCCACGCTGGCGCAGTTTGGGGAAAATCAGTTTCAGGCGTTCCCATT
>CAYQWK010000720.1:0-2361 GCA_964420805.1 uncultured Bifidobacteriaceae bacterium
GAATTCTCCTGTCGTTCGCAGCATTCTTTTTTCACCTGTGGCGCCGTTCGGTGAACGCGGCGCGCACCCAACCGCAGATGACCTGTTCAAAAGCTTGAAATGAAATTCGGAAACTTTCCCGGCACACCCCCGATTGGCTCGGCGCACGGCGCTGAAATCGACCTGCTAATCTGGTTCATTCACGGACTGATGCTGATCCTCTTTGTGGGCTGGTTGGCTTATTACGCCTTCGTCCTTGTCAAATTCCGCGCCCGCAAAGGTTCCGTGGCCAGTTATTCTGGGGCCCGTGGTAAATATACAACCTATATTGAGGTCGGTGTCGCGATCATCGAAGGGATCCTGCTGGTGGGACTTTCGATTCCGCTTTGGAAGGCGAACGTCGAGGCTTTTCCCGCTGACGCGGAGAGCACCGTGGTCGAGGTGATGGGCCGCCAATACAACTGGACCGCGCATTACGCTGGGCCGGATGGCAAGTTCGGAAAGAAGGATGAGAAATTCGTCACCGTTTCTGATCCGTTTGGCATCGACCGCAAGTCCGAGGGCGGCGCGGATGACGTGATTGTCGTCAACGACATATTGGTGCCGGTGGACAAACCCGTCATCTTTAAGATCACTTCGCAGGACGTGATTCACAGCTTTAGTCTCCGCTCGATGCGGGTGATGCAGGATGCGATTCCAGGCATGATGGTCCCGATCCATTTTGTGCCCAAAGTCATCGGCACGAACACCATCAACTGTGCGCAGCTTTGCGGTCCCGGTCATTACAGCATGAAGGGCGTGGTGACGGTGGTGCCGCAGGACCAGTTCAAGACCTGGCTCAAATCGAAGAGCAGCGGCGGAACCACGGACTACGAATAGGGATTCCGGCGCATTTCGCCGCCCGCCGCTGCGCGGGTTCGCCATTCACCTTGTCTCCAATGGATCCAGCACCTGCCAGGAAGGGCACTGGAGTTCTTACCTGGCTGGCTTGGAGCGGACTGGCGGTGACGGCCTCATTGATTTTCGCCGCCTACCTCGCCACCGGAAGTTTTCGCCGATCCAAACGGCCACTGACGCCCTCAAATCAGGTTCCGCTTTTCACTTTGACCAATCAGTTTGGCGCGCCTTTCTCGCTGTCGAACCTGCTTGGCCATGTTTGGGTGGCCGATGTGATTTTCACGCGATGCCCGCTCAGTTGCGAAAGAATGACCCGCCGTATGCATGACGTGCAGACCGGGCTTGGTCTCCGATCGGATGTGCGCTTTATTTCGCTCACCGCAGATCCGGGTTTTGACGGACCGACTGTTCTGCGTAAATACGCCGAGCGCCATGGCGCGGACACGAACCGCTGGTTCTTTCTCACCGGCCCAAAGCCGGATGTCTATACGCTCGCGATCAATGGCCTGAAATTCAGCGTGCTCGACAAGACCGAGCAAAAGGTCACCGACGAGGATCTGTTTGTTCACAGCACGCTGTTTGTGCTGGTGGACAAGCGGGGCTGGATTCGAGGCTATTTCGAGGGCACGGATGACGGTGCGCGGAGAGAACTTGTCCTCGCGATCAAGCAACTCCAGCGGGAACGATGAATGCCCCATGACCTACCAGGACCTCCCGGCAATCAATGCCGGCCTTAACACCGTTTGCACTTTCTGCCTGCTTGGCGGGTTCTACTTCATACGGCGTGGCAACAAGGCGGCTCACGGACGTTGCATGATCACCGCGTTTGCCGTCTCGGCGGCATTTCTAATCTGCTACCTGGCCTACCACCAATTGCTTTACAAGGCGACCGGGTTGCGCGGCCGGCCCTTTCCCGGCGAGGGGTGGATGCGGCCGGTTTATTTCTTCATACTCTGGACGCACGTGGTCTTGGCGGTTGTCGTGGTGCCGATGGTCCTGATCACGCTGAACCGCGCGAGAAGGCAAACATGGGAGTCACACAAGAAGATCGCGCGATGGACCCTCCCGGTCTGGCTGTACGTGTCCGTTACCGGCGTGATCGTATATCTGTTACTCTACCAACTTCATCCTGTGCGTTAATGCCGCAGGATAGACATCTCACCCAACTCCGTTCGCTTTCTGCGGTTCTCCCGTAGAAGTCTGCCCCCAGTTGCGTGGGCGCAAAGAACCCCGCGGTTGACACTGATCCAGACGCACGGTCGCCCGGAGTGAACTTGGTTTCACATGGCTGTGGGTCGCATGGCGGCAAGCCTCCAGTTCAACCGTGGACTTTCTCGCTTCCGTGGTTTCAACTGCATTTCCCACGTGCAATACGCCGCGCATGGCGGTCAACCGCGATGCCGGCTCGATGAGGCGGGGCAGGAAAGCAGAGCCGTATTCACGAAGATTCGCAACGGCGTTGTGGAACTGAAGAGGGCACGGAAC
>CAYQWK010000721.1:0-2359 GCA_964420805.1 uncultured Bifidobacteriaceae bacterium
CAACTTGGCCCGCAGCGCATCGGCTTCGAAGGGCTTCGCCAAGTAATCGGTCACCCCAGCCTGAATCGCATCCAGCACGCGAGTCCGCTCGGCTTCCGTCGTGATCATGATCACGGGCACTTGGGAACCGGTTGCCCGGATCGCCTTGACGACATCCAGCCCCGACTTGTTGGGCATGTTCCAGTCGGTCAGCACCAGATTGAAATTGCCGCCCGTGAAGGCCGCGATCGCTTGATCACCGTCCGCCGCTTCCGCGATATCCGACAAGCCAACCGCGTTCAACGATCGAATAATGATCTTCCGCATCACTGCGGAATCGTCCGCTACCAATACTCGCAGGCTCATAGCACCTGTTCCTATTGCAATTTCTTGAAGAAAAATTCACGACATTCCATGTTCGCAGTTCCCTCGCGCTAACACGGCCCTCCGTTCTCCTACTCTAGGTCACTTCCTGCTCGTTTCCGGACGGAACGGTGATTTCATTGCGGTCCCCTGTCGTAACCAGCCGAAGAATCGGAATACTCGGCACCGTACATCTTGCGATCAGACTAGAGAAAGGGCGCAAGAGGCGGGGGTCGGGAGAGACCGGCGAACCGGTCAGCCAACTGTCCGTCGCCGAGGAGGCGAGCGAGTCGGCGGCTGGACGAGAGCCCGATTTTCCTAAGTCCTGAACAGTTCCGCAGCTGGGAGAACCGCAACTCCAACGATCGACCCGAGAACCGCCCTAGCCGCCTTTGACCCTTGAAGAATAGCAACCTAGATTTCCCGGTCGGCGCAAGCCAGGTGAGTTGGCCGCGCAAGTCGAGTTGGATGTGAGGAAGAAGCCGTGAAACGCAGTTTATTGCCGCTACTGGTCCTCGGAGTCTCGATGATCGCGCCGGTCAACGCCCAGCAATGGGCGTCCAAGATGTTCACGGTGCGTCAGCACGACTTTGGGTCGGTGGCCGCTGGAGCGAAGGTCGAATATGCCTTCGAGTTCCAGAACATCTACGAGGAAGATCTCCACGTCGCAGCGGTCCGCACCAGCTGTGGCTGCACCACCCCGCGCGTGACGGTCGACACCTTGAAGACCTGGGAAAAATCCGAGGTCATCGCAAAGTTCAACACGCAGTCCTTCCGAGGCCAGCGCGGCGCGACGATCACCGTCGTGTTCGATAAGCCCTATTACGCCGAAGTCCAACTCACCGTCAACGGCTTCATTCGCGGCGACGTCGTGTTCGAACCGGGTGAAGTTGCGTTCGGTGAAGTCGAGCAGTCTCAGCCAGCCGAGCAGCGGGTCAATGTCACCTACGCCGGCCGCACCGACTGGAAAATCGTCGACGTGCGCAGCTCGGAACAGCTGTTCGAAGTGGAACTCAAAGAAGCCTCGCGGCAACCGGGCCGTGTCAGCTACGACATGCTGGTTCGCCTGAAGCCGAACGCTCCCGCGGGCTATTTCCAAAATCAGTTGACGCTCGTCACCGACGACCAGCAGTTGCGGTCGATTCCGTTGATGGTGCAAGGCAATGTCGTGGCCCCCGTCAGCGTCAGCCCCGCTTCGTTGTTCCTCGGCGTGCTGGAACCAGGCGAGAAGGTGACGAAGAACCTGATCGTGAAGGGAAAGAAGCCGTTCAAGGTCGAGTGCATTGATTGTGGCGACAAGAAGAATCTCGAGTTCCGGTTGCCCGAAGAATCAAAGAATGTCTTCGTGATTCCGGTCACATTCACCGCTGGCGAGCAGGCGGGCGATTTCTCACAGAAGATCACCATCACCACCTCGCTGGGCGAGCATGTAACTTGCTGCTGCGTGGCCACCGCCAAGATCAAAGACCAGCCCAAAGCGGCCGCCGAATCCGAAACCAAGTAGCCGCCCCGCTCGTAGTACCTCCCGTTCGTAGTACCGCCTTCAGGCGGCTCCCTCCCCTCGCGCGAACAATTGCCTCCTCCCGTGGGGTCCTCTAGACTCGCCTTCCGCGATTGGCGTCGTCCGGCGGAGTGTCTTACGGCGACGCGCCGCCATCCGCAGCGAGCATTCCGCATGCACCTCCAACCAGTCTTAAAAGTCATCCTCGCAGGGTATGACTTGCCGCTGGTCGGCGACCACGGCGTCGCACATTGGGCGCGGGTCCTGGAGAATGGCCTGAAGCTGGCCGAATGGACGGGAGCCGATCTTAAGGTCGTCTCCCTGTTCGCCGTGCTACACGATTCCTGCCGGGTCAACGAAGGTTCCGACCCTGGCCATGGCCCGCGGGCCAGCGAATTCGCGGCTTCCCTTCGCGGTGTAGTGTTCGACTTGGACGATGACGCGTTCCGATTGCTGCGTCGAGCGTGTGAAGGGCACACGCACGAACGGACTCACCCCGATGTAACCATCCAGACC
>CAYQWK010000722.1:0-2347 GCA_964420805.1 uncultured Bifidobacteriaceae bacterium
CTGGTTCTTGCGGCCCACGATGGGGCCGATGCGCGGCGTGGTGCGTCCGCACGCGCACGGCGCGCGGAACAACGCCGCGCAATCGCCGGTCGCGTAACGGATCACCGGCATGGCTTCCACGCCAAGGGTCGTTGCCACCACTTCCCCGACCTCGCCGTCGGCCACGGGCCGGCCCGCGTCGTCGAGAATCTCGACGTGCAGTTGGGTCTCGTGCAGGTGTCCGCCCGCGCCGGCGTCGCATTCGCAGAGCGAGTTGGCCAGCTCGGTGACGCCATAGGTGGAGAAGACGCGCGCGCCCCAGGCGGCCTCGATGGCGCGCCCAGAGGCGTTCAACGCCAGGGCGGTATTGCGCACGGGTTCGCCGATGCAGATCAGTTTCCTGACCGGAGAGCCGGCGAGGTCGAGGCCGGTTTCCTTCGCCCTCGCCGCGATGACGCGGAGGAACGAGGGCACGGCAACCACGGCGGTGGGCCGGAGTTGCGCGATCATTTCCAGGACCAGGCCCGCCGACGCCGGCCCGACGCGCGCCATCGCGCAGCCGGTCTTTCGCAACCCGAGCCAGTAGGCCAGCCCGGCGATGAAGCACCGGTCCATTGCCGTGGCAATGAGCACGGTGTCGCCGGCCGTGAGTCCCGCGCACTCGAAGGAAAGCCGCTCGTTCTCCGCGAGCCGTTCCACGTCGTTCTCCGTGAGCATCCAGATCAGCGGCTGGCCGGTGGTGCCGCTGGTGGTGACGATTTCGACGATCCGCTCGCGCGGCACGCAGAGGAAGTCGAGGTTCCGCGCCGAGATCGTCGCCTTGGTGACGACGGGCAGTGATTCCAGCGCGGGCACGCCGTCGATGTCCCGGTAAAGTTCCCGGTAAAATGGCGAATGCTCCTTCGCGTGGCGAAAGGTGGCGGGCCATGCGTTGGCGAAAGCTGGCGTCATCGGGTCGGCGCGGACTGTAGGGAGCGCGCGGCGAGAACGCCAGCCGCCGTGCCCGTGGCGAGGCAGCAGCCCATCACCCGCGCGCTGGCGATGGCATCCACATCCGCGCTGATGGTTTTGCCGGCCATGAAGAGATTCTCGATGTCGGCGGCGCGCAACGAGCCGGATGGAACTTCGTAGTTCGTGCCGGCGGGCAGGTAGCGGAGCCGGGCCACGCCCCCGGCGTTCCACTGTTCAATCGGCCAGGCGCAACGCGCGACGGCGTCGGGAAATTTTCGCGCGGCAAGAACGTCAGTGCCGGTAAGAACATATTGGCCGGGCACCATGCGCCCGGCGCGGTGCGCGACGCGGACTTGGTCCGGCGACGTCTCGCACCGCTCAAAGCCGGACACATTCGCGCGGAGGCAGGCGATGAGCGCGGGCACTTGCCCGGGTGTGCCGGCGAACTTCGCGGTGACGCAGCCGGGTTTGAGACACGGCTGAAAGCTCAAGGGCGGAAGTCCCGCGCGCGCGAGCGGCAGGAGGAGGCGCGCCATTTCGGCAGGAGTCTCCGGCGCGTGCGCGACATTGCGGAGCGGAAACACGGTCGCGGACGCCTGCGTGGCGGTGGTGGTTTCGAGGCAATCAATGCCTGCGGCGCGAGCAGCCTCGGCGGTGCCGGAGCAGTCGATCACCGCGCCGACGGGAACGCCGTTCAGTGAGTTGATGCGACCGCCTTCCACGACCAACCCAGTGACAGGGGAACTCCAGCGCGTTTCGATTCCAGGAGTGGTGGACAGCAGCGTGGCGGCGAGTTCGCGAAATTTCTCCGGGCGGTACGGCAGCACCCACACGCGCCCCATTCGCAACGGCGGTCCTTCGGCGATGTGTTCCGCGAATTCGCGCGGGAAACCTTCGTTGAGGCATTGCCCGTCATCGTCAAACAACCCGCAGAGCGTGGTCAGGCCGCTGAAGCCGCCTGTCCCGCCCGGGGCTTCATTGCCGTCGAGCAACAGCACGCGACACCCGGCGCGCGCGGCGCTGACGGCGGCGGCAATTCCAGCCGCGCCCGCGCCAACCACGGCGATGTCCGCGCCGTTGCTCATGAATCGAGCAGGCGCGCGCGCAGGCCGGCGGCGAACTCCGCCGCCTCGGCTTCGGAAAGCACGGTGGACAGATGCAACACCGTGAGCCGCAGCGCGCCTCGGAAGTAGTAGAAGATCACGCCCACGCCCGGCGACGGCGTGATGGCGGCGATGTGCGTGAAGTCCTCGATGGGCACGCCGAGGAAGGTGGTGACAAGCGGGTTCACGGCGGCGGTGTCGCCATAGAACAGCGAGCAGATTTCACCGCGCAGGCCGTGCTTCACCATCTTCATGTAAAGCGGGAGCGGCAGAAAACGGAACATCTCGGAGAGCAACACGCCGCGGTCCACCAG
>CAYQWK010000723.1:0-2333 GCA_964420805.1 uncultured Bifidobacteriaceae bacterium
GTCAACGCCAAGCGCCTTCCACGGCAGTTCCGCCGGGGTCTTCGCGCTGACCACGCGGATTTCCGCGCCGTTGACGATCAGGATGTCGTCCTCGGGCTTGTCGGGAGCGGATTTCTTCGAGCCAACCGTGCCGTTGAAGCGGCCCTGGGTGGAATCATACTTGAGCAGGTAGGCAAGGTTGTCCGCCGGCACGATGTCTCCGACCGCGACGACATCGAACTCCTTACCGATGAGTCCTTGTTCGCACATGGCGCGGAAGACGAGACGACCGATGCGTCCAAACCCGTTGATGGCAATTTTCGTAGGCATATTAATTAATCAAAACCCGCCCTGAATGGGCGGGCGCGCGCATGTTAAAGACGATGGTCCGACCGTCAACGGTGAAATCCCCCACCCCGGTCAAACCGTGATTTGGATCAAGCCGCCGTCCGCAGGCCGCTTATTTCACGTCGTAGCAGAGCAGAATGTCCTGGTCGCGAATGTAGAGTTTACCACCGGCAACGACCGGGTGGGGCCAACTGTTCTTGTTGCTGCGGTCGGGTTGATCAAAGCGACCGGTCTGCTTGTAGCCCGCCGGCGTGGCCTCGATGAGCGCAATGGAACCGCGGCCGCCCTCGGCGCGGAGAATGAGATGGCCGTCCGCGTAAGTGATTGCGCCCTTCCCGATGGTCTTGTCGCTCCAGACCATCTCGCCGTCGGCAAGCTTGAGGCAGACCCAGCCCTTGCCATCGGAGTATCCGTAAACGTGGTCGCCCACGCGGATCATTCCGCCGTGGTGGTTGACCATGTTCTTGTTTTCGTAAACTTGTTCGGCCTGAAAACTTCCGCCCTTGCGGGTGACCTTGAAGGCGTTGCAGCCAACGCCGTAGCCGGAGGCCACGAACACCGTATCCTGGTGAACAATGGGGGTGGGAATGGTCGCGGTCTTGCCGGGACGGTCGGCACGCCAAAGCACTTTGCCATCGGGCGCGACGCCCATAACGCTACGGCCGGTCATCTGCACATACTGTTTCACGCCGCCAATGGTCGCGATGACCGGCGAAACGTATTCCGCGCCATCCCGGACGTCGGTCGTGCGCCAGACCTGTTCGCCCGTCTTCTTGTTCAAGGCGAGCATGGTTCCTTCGCGACCACCGGGCGTGCAGATCAGGTTGTCTCCATCGATGATGACCGACTCGGAATAACCCCAGCCTCCGACCTCGCCCTTGAAATCATTGCGCAGATGCTTGCGCCAGACCTCCTTGCCACTACCGGCCTCGTAGCACACGACATCGCCGAACTGGCCCTGCATGTAAATGAAATCGGCATCGACGGTGGGCTGCGCGCGCGGCCCGTGGTAGCCGCCGCGTTCGCCGGAGCGGCCGAGTTTGGAGGACCAGAGGATCTGCCCGGTTAGATCAAGCGCGTGAACGTAGGAGGACTCGCCCTTGTCGCCGGCGGTATAGATTCGCCCTTTTGCCACAGCCACCGTGGAATATCCCGCGCCGAGATCGGCAATCTTCCAAGCCAGCTTGGGGCCGTCAGCGGGCCATGATTTGAGCAGACCCGTTTCGGGGGAACGATTCTCGAAATCGAGGCCGCGCCAATGTGGCCAGTCGGCGGCAAGTGCGAGACTGGAAACCAAGACGAGGGCGATGGGGGCGATGCGCTTCATTGGGGTGGCAGTGTGCCGGGAGTGTGAGCGGACGCAATGGCGAAGTGCGGCCGGAATGGCGCGTTGACTTTGTGCGCGGGGACGGAATCATCCCGCCAATCCGCACCCGAACACGCGGAGAAACCACAACGACAGGAGCAACCAAATGAGCAACGGCGAAACACAACCTGCGGGCGGCACTTCAAACAAGGACTGGCTGACGGCATTATTGCTTTCCATCTTCCTCGGCGGACTGGGAGTTGACCGGTTTTATCTGGGTTCAATCGGGCTTGGCATCGCGAAACTCCTCACCTGTGGCGGGCTGTGGATTTGGTACATCATCGACATCATCCTCATAGCGACCGGCAAAATGAAGGACGGTCAGGGTCAACTGGTGGTGAAGAAATAGCCCGCGACGATGAGCACAAGAACCACCTCCCGCCGCGACTGGCTGGCCACGCTGTTACTGGCGATCTTTCTCGGCAAGTTCGGCGTGGACCGCTTCTACACCGGGCACATCGGGCTGGGGATTCTCAAGCTGCTCACCTGCGGCGGTTTCGGCATCTGGTGGCTGATCGACGTCATCTTCGTGGCCACTGGAACCTACCGCGACGCCGACGGACTGCCACTGGACCGGCGCTGAAGATCGGGTAGGAGGTGAGGGATAGAACCTCACCGTCCTCCCACACCACCGGACATA
>CAYQWK010000724.1:0-2332 GCA_964420805.1 uncultured Bifidobacteriaceae bacterium
CGGCCAGAACACCACATTCGACGGTGTCATCCAAAACGGCTCCGGCGGCGGCTCCTCAACGACATCCATTGTGAAGACCGGCGCGGGCAATCTCACGCTGACTGGAGCCAGCACCTATACTGGCACCACCACCGTCAGCAACGGCATTTTGCAGGTGAACGGCTCGCTCGGCTCGGCGGCTGGCGTCATCGTGGATGGTGGCTCGCTCGCGGGCACCGGCACCATCGGAGGACCGGTTACCGTGAATGTCGGTGGCACTCTTGCTGGCACGCTTACCATCAGCGGTGCTGTCGCCGTAAACACGGGCGGCACCGTCGCCCCCGGCTCGTCACCCGGCACATTGACCGTCAGCAGTTCAATCACGCTCAACTCCGGCAGTGTGACCGCGATGGAAATTGACGCGGGCAACGCGACCAATGACCTCCTCTCCGCTGCCAGCACCATCACCTACGGCGGCACGTTGAACGTGACAAACCTCAGCGGCACGATCACGAACGGCAGCGTGTTCAAACTCTTCAACGCGCAGGACGAGTTCAGTTACTTCGGTCAGTTCGATGGCGGCACGAACCTGCCGGCGCTCGGCAGCGGCCTTGCGTGGGATACCACCGGCCTCGCAACCAACGGCACTCTCTCCGTCTATGCCAGCATCACGGTCAACACCACGCCCACGAACATCCTCAAATCCGTCAGTGGCGGAAACCTGACACTCACCTGGCCGTCCGATCACATCGGCTGGACGCTTCAGACGCAGACGAACAGCCGCAGCGTCGGCCTCGTCCCGGCGACGAACGCGTGGTTCGACGTGAGCGGGTCTGACACCACGAACGAAGTCGTCGTGCCGGTCAGCCCGGCACAACCGACCGTGTTCTTCCGGCTGCGTTACCCGCAGTAAGCGAAACACCGGTTTTCCGGTCGTCAAGGACGCCACATTCGTGGCGTCCTTTTTGTTTTCGAGCAGCGGTGCCAAAAATTCACCGCACGTTGCCCAAATGCGGGGGCGCAAGTCTTTGACCCTCTGGACAACAGGAGGTTAATTACACTCACCAGCCACGCACCCGCCCTAGTGAGGATGTTTGGCTTTTTAGTGATCAAACAAACCCAACGCCAACTGCCAGTTCCTATGACAAAACGACCCCAGTTCCGTCCGTCCGCATGGCTCGTCGCCACCCTATGTCTGTTCGCCCTGTCCAAGTTCACTTCCGTCGCGTTCGCGACCGAACTTGTGAACGACACCTGGCGCGACACCAATTACAATACGCCCGCTTCGCCAATCTATTCCGAATATGGTGTGGACGGAGATTCCGATGGCAATCTGGAATCCGCGTGGTTTGTTGCCAACACGACTCTGGCCATCGCAGATGATGCGGTGCCGGGAGGTGACCAGCTCCTGAACCTGCCTGTGACGCCTACCGGTTCGGCGAGTTTGACCACCTATTTCACTCCAGAGTCCACCCCTGTCACCCTGGCCGCCACGGGTGACAAAATGATTCTGACGTGGCAGTTCCGCCCTACAGGCATGACCAATACGGGCACAGGCAATAATGACATGCGCCTCGCTGTGGTGGACAGCCCGAGTGCCTCGCGCATCACGAGCGGCGCGCCCGGCAGTGCCGTCTATGCAGGCTACGGCATTTTTGGAAACATGCGGACGAATTCCACGCTCGGTAATGCGAACTCATTCCGGCTTATGGAGTGGGCGTCACCAGGCGGGGCGAATAATTTCCTTTCGACCAGCGGTGCGTGGGGGCAGGTTGCCAACGGAGCGAACACCAGTTTTGGCGGATTCAACGATGGAACCAACTACACGCTGGTGATGACGTTTATCCGCACCAACACTGATCTCTATGTCGAGGCGACCATGTCTGGCGTTGGGTTGGGCACGAATGGCAACAACTACATGACCGTTTCCTACTACGATACGACGCCCAGTTCCTTCACCTTTGACACGTTCGGAATCCGGCCCAGCACAGGAGCGGTTACGGCCACCAATTTCGCCACCAGTTTGTTCAAAGTGGAATACATAGCGGGTTGCACGCCGGGAACGACCTATAACGTAACGGGCACGGCCACCAATTGCCCCAGCGGAACCAGTGCTGTTGGCCTGTCGGGCTCGGACACCGGCATCAGCTATCAATTGATGCAGGGTGTCAATCCCGTGGGTTCGCCGGTCTCGGGAACGGGCAGCGCGATCAGCTTCGGCCTGCAGAGCGCGGGCACCTACACTGTCGTGGCCAGCAACACAACGTCCGGATGCATGGGAGGCATGGCGGGCAGCGCGACCCTTTCTGAATATCTCAATCCGACGGTGACCAACAGCCCAACACCTGTGGAT
>CAYQWK010000725.1:0-2318 GCA_964420805.1 uncultured Bifidobacteriaceae bacterium
GGCTTGCACGAAGAAGGCGCGTTCCGCGCGCACGTTGCAGGCGGGATTGATGGCGTGAACGCGCGCGGCCATGACCTCCACCTTCGGTTTGTGGATGTCCGCGTCCACGGCGTGGATCTGGCGGTTCACGTTGCTGACACAGATGTCGTCCATGTCCACCAAGGTCAACGCGCCCACGCCGCTGCGCGCCAGCGCCTCGGCGACCCACGAGCCGACACCGCCAATGCCAATGACACAAACGTGCGCGCGATGCAGCCTCTCCAGGCCTTCCTTGGAATACAGCCGCCCGATGCCGCCGAACCTGACGCCGTAACGATGCATGTTGTGTGCAAGTTCTAGCGGCAGGCGCACGCTTTGCCAAGTGGCGGGAAATGTATTCCGTGGCGTGCATCGTGAGTTGGTCGTGACGGAACACGCAACGGGTGCGAGTTGCCCCTATACACATCACGCCGGTTCTGCTACCGTCCGTCCACTTATGCCAAGCGACGAAATCCTGTTGGAAGCCGAAGAGAAGATGATCAAGTCCGAGGAAGTGGTCGTGCGCGAGTTTGCGGGCGTGCGCACCAGCAAGGCATCCCCGGCGCTGGTCGAAAACATTCAGGCCGAAGTCTATGGCTCCATGATGCGCATCCGCGAGCTGGCCAGCATCACCACCCCCGAGCCGCGCATGCTCGTCATCCAGCCGTGGGATGTCGGCGCGTTACATCCCATCGAGAAGGCGATCCAGAAGGCCAACATCGGCATGAACCCGACGATTCAGGGGAAGCTAATTCGTCTCATCCTGCCGGAACTCAGCCAGGAACGGCGCGAGGAGTTTGTGAAACTCGTCAAGCGTCTGGCTGAGGAAGGCCGCGTGGCCCTCCGCCATGTGCGCCGTGATGCGATGGAGGCGTTGAAGAAGGAGAAGGCCGCCGGCAAGATTCCCGAGGATGAGGAGAAGCACGCCGAGAAGGAACTCCAGAAACTCACCGACCAATACACCGCCAAGATTGACACGCACGTGACCCACAAGGAGAAGGAAATCATGACGGTCTGAGCAGGGGGCCTAGATTTGACCAATCAGCCGCCGGGAAACCGGCGGCTGTTTTCATTTGAACCGCAGCAATCACCCGCGCAGGAATTCAAGCACAGCCGCGGCAAACTCCGCGGGCCTCTCCGCGTGAACCCAATGTCCTGCGCCGGGAATCGACCCGAACTGTGCGGCGGGGAAAAGGCGGTGAATCTCTGTGCGGTCCGCGTCACCGACATAATCGGAGTTGCCGCCGAGCAGGACGAGTGAGTCTCCGGTGAAGGGCAGTGCGCTGTGAATGGCGGCGCGCAACCGGTCGTAATTCGCGGCGATGCTCTCCAGATGAATGCGCCAGCGGTAGCCGCCGTGTTCCCGGGGGGCGAGGTTCTTCAACAGGAATTGCCGCAGCGCTTCCTCCGGCACCGACGCAGCGAGCGCGACATCGGCTTCGGTGCGCGTTTTGAATCGCTCGGGGCGGAGTTCGCGCAGCGCGTGCAACAGCCGGGCGAAGCGCGGCCCATACGCGCGTGGCGACATGTCCACGACGATGAGCTTGTTCACGCGGTGCGGCTGATGCAACGCAAGATGCATCGCCGTTTTGCCGCCCATCGAGTGGCCAAGCACGTGCGCGGACGAGAGCTTGTGTGTATCCATGAACCGGACCACGTCGCCAGCCATCAACTCATAACTCATCTCGTCGTGATGCGGCGAGTGGCCGTGATTGCGCTGGTCCACGGCGAAAACGTGGAATCGTTCGGCGAACTTCCGGCACGCGGGCAGGAGGTTCTGATGTGACCCCAGCAGGCCATGAAGCACGATCAGCGGTTCGCCCGCCCCGAGTTCGGTGAAGTGCAAAACCATGGTCAGCCGAGCAGGAATTCCTCAAGCCGTGTCACGCGCAGGACATTCAACACCTCCGGCTGCACGTTGATGAACTTGAGTTTGATGCCCTGGTGATGGGCGAATTTGCGGGTGCGCAACATGATGCCCGCGCCGGCCGTGTCGAGAAACCGGACGGCGCTCATGTCCACCGTGAGTTCGCGGCGGCCGGGTTTGAGCAAATGGATTTGCGTGAGTTCCCAAACCGCCTCGGCGTTGGCGGCGGTGATTTCGCCCTGCCACAACAGCGGGCTGTTGGGCGCATCGTCAATTGGCGAAACAGCGCCGGCGCGTTCCTGCGTTCGCAGCGTAATGAGGCCTTGCGCGCTATGCATGTCGGGCGCGGCGTCGAAGAAATTGGTCAGACGCATCAGTTCCAGTGCCTGCATGAGCGGCTTTCCGCCGGTCTTCTGGGGAGCCGGCAGCTGCA
>CAYQWK010000726.1:0-2314 GCA_964420805.1 uncultured Bifidobacteriaceae bacterium
GTTTAGCGACGGCCAGGGACACAATTCCAGAACCTGGGTGGAGTACATCCCGCCGACCGAATTTCGTGTGCTTTCCAGCCAGTACGCCGGTTTGCGGGGCTATGCCAGTTCGTGGCGGATCATCTCGAATGCCAAGGAACTCAACACCCCTTTCGACATCACGGCGGCAGTCCGGCAAGACGTCGAAATGGCCACCATTCCCCTCTTTCAGTTCGCGATCTTCTACAACATCGACATGGAGATTCATCCTGGTGCGACGATGTTTGTCACCGGACCAGTGCATGGGAACGCGAACATCTATTCAAAGCCCTCGG
This sequence comes from uncultured Bifidobacteriaceae bacterium, assembly GCA_964420805.1. Lineage (GTDB taxonomy): Bacteria > Verrucomicrobiota > Verrucomicrobiia > Limisphaerales > SIBH01 > JANNGC01. The sequence goes on from CAYQWK010000726.1 coordinate 315, forward strand.
CCGCCCTTACCTTCAACAGCGATGTCACTGCTGCCGGTAGCATCCTGAACTACAACAAGCCCGGCGATACGACGAGCCGCAGCGGGTCGGTCAGTTTCCTTGCCGAACATGACAGTGGTGTCAGTTCGCTGCACCTGCCCATTGGCACGAACAATAGCCCGAGCGCCGTCCGGGAGGTTGTGGAACCACCCCCATCGGGTGAAAGCGCAACCTCGGCCATGGGCTTACAAAGGTATTACAACAAGGCTGACATGATTGTGGTGGTGAGCAATGGCAGCTTCAAGGTTACCAGCGGATTGGTGAACAATTTCGCCACCACCATCCCGATCAACCAGGCGACCAATTTCATCAGCACCAACAAGACCTTTTATAACAAACGTGAGAATAAGACGGTCAAGGTCACCGAGATCGACGTGGCGAAGCTCGTGAGCTGGAACCAGACGAACACGGTGTTGCGCGGGGCCTTGAGCGCCACCGCCGGAGATATTCGGATCGTCTATGTGGATGACCGTCGCACGCAGACTTCCAGCACGGAGCCTGGTGTTCGCTTGATCAACGGACAGACGATCCTTCCGCAAGGACTGACGGTGGCCACGCCGGATCCGCTGTATGTGCAGGGTAATTACAATTGTCCCACTGCCGCTCTTGGAACCACGAACACCAGCGGAACAAAACCCGCGTCGCTCATTGCGGATGCGATCACGGTTCTTTCACCTTCCTGGCGGGACACGAATTCGACTTTGGCGTTGTCGAGTCGCGTGGCGAGCAATGCCACGGTGAATGCCGCCTTCCTTTCCGGGATTGTCGAGACCTCCACCACCAACGGCTATAGTGGCGGCGTTGAGAATTTCCCCCGCTTTCTTGAGGATTGGAACGCCAAGACATTCACCTACAACGGTTCCATGGTCGTGATGTTTCCGACCAGCACGGCCACCGCGGCATGGGTCGGGACCGGGGCGACCATCGGCATCTACAATCCGCCGAACCGCAATTGGGCCTTCGACCAGAATTTCCGCGACCCAAGCAAGCTCCCGCCGGGCACGCCGCAGGTCCGGGCATTGATCCGGGGCAGTTGGACCACGATGAAGCCGAACACCACCACAGTGACCTCGACGCAGTAGCCCATGATCAAGATTGGAAAGATCGTGCCTGTCTTCGTCGTGCTCCTCGCTCTGGCAGGCTTCGCGGCGGCGCTCGACGTCAAGACTCGGACCGAGCATCCGCCGGAAATGAACCCGTTCACCTGCTTTGATGTTCAATCTGACCTTGGTCGCTTCACTTTCCGGCCACCGCCGGAATGGCGGTTGGAAGTAATCAAAAGCGGTGAGCAACTCCGGTTGGTTGGCCCGGCTGGCTCCGGTTCGATGGAAATCTCGTTCCACCGCGCCATGCCCGATGAGCCAACGCCCGATTCGGATTCCCTGCGCCGCGGCCTTGCCTCCCGGTTCGATGATCTCGCCATCATTGAGGAGCAAACCTGCTACGCCTCCTCGCGATCCGGGCCAGGCTGGTATTTCGACTGGAGTCCGCGCCGCAACGTCAAGGCAACCTCGAAGCTGGCCGTGGTGGCTTTCGATGGCGGAACGGTGGAATTTCTCCTGACCTGTTCGCGGGACCGTTTTGCCCAGGCCAACAGTTTGTTTGGCGCTGTGCTCACTTCCTTTGCGCAAGAGATTCCCCAATCCGCACGGCGTTGAACCGCACGCGGAATGCTTTGTCAACGGCGGTCAACGCCGCCAGACTGCACGGGCTTGCTGGAACTGCTTCTGATGAAATACGCACGCCTCGGAAGGGCTATCCTCCCGGAGCGCAGTTGCCTTGTTGCTGCGCTGGTGGCCTTTGCTGGATCGTTATGGGCGGCGATGCCGTCCGCAGGTCAGGTGCTAAATGTTCGTCAGGCTCTGGCGCTCACGCCGGCTCAGATTTCCTCCAACGCGCCGATGGCCGCCCTCAAGCTCGTCATTACTTGTAACTATCCCCGCTATCAATGGCTGTTCGGG
>CAYQWK010000727.1:0-941 GCA_964420805.1 uncultured Bifidobacteriaceae bacterium
CCGCATTATTCGAAGACCTGCATCTTCACGGCGCGCACGAACGACAAGCCCGCCAAGGGCAAGGGCATCACCGCGTTCATCGCCGAGGTGAACACGCCCGGCTTCCGCGTTGAGCCCAAGGAAAACAAGCTGGGCATGCGCGCTTCTGATACGGCGCAACTGGTGTTCGAGGACATGAAGCTGCCGCTCGATGCTGTGGCCGGCGGCGAAGCGCAGGTGGACGTGGGCTTTGAGAAGTTCATGAAGACGCTCGCGGGCGGGCGCATTTCCATTGGCGCGCTGGCGCTGGGCATTGCGCAGGGAGCCTACGACAAAGCGCTGGAATACGCACGGCAACGCAAGCAGTTCGGCCAGGCGATTGGCAATTTCCAGGGCGTGGCCTTCATGCTCGCCGATATGGCCATGGAGATCGCGGCAGCAAGGCACCTCGTTTATCACGCGGCTAGAACGCGCGACGCGGGCCGCGACTTCACCATGGAAGGCAGCATGGCCAAGCTCTACGCCAGCGAAGTGGCGATGAAAACGTGCACCAACGCCATCCAGGTGCTGGGCGGAGTAGGCTATACGCGCGAATATGACGTAGAGAGAATGCTGCGCGACGCCAAGCTGTGCGAAATCGGCGAAGGCACCAGCGAAGTGCAAAGGCTCGTCATCTCACGCAAGATCCTCGGCGACTTGCGCAACGTGTAAGTTATAAGGTCATTCTGCAATTTGAGCGCAGAACCTTTGAATTGCGAAATGGCAGTCTAACCTTCTTTGGTTATCCCTTCGTTTTGCCCTGTTTCGGTCGTTTACGCGTCTTCTTCGCCGGAGGGTGATTCAGGACCGAGTGCTGACAACGTTTGCCTGGCGGCGGAAAGGGTGCCGGCGCGATGCAAATCGATTCGTCGGATGGATCGCTTTGAAATCCGGTACAACTGCATAGTCGGCAGGGGTTTCCC
>CAYQWK010000727.1:951-2309 GCA_964420805.1 uncultured Bifidobacteriaceae bacterium
CAGTTCCATCCGACATAAATTCTCCTGTTATAGAATCCGCAAATCCACTTCCGAACCCGACTCTTCGGCAGCAGTGCCTTCTTATCGCCGCAGCCTATTCATGTTCTTTCAAGAACACTGAAAACTTAGACAACTCCGACCGAAAACTCGACAAGTACTTCGGCTCGCGCGCAAGTTGACTCTCGAACGCCACGGGATCACTAACAACAAGCCGAACAAGAAACTCAAGTCGAGACCCATAACGCTGCCACACCCATATGCTGAGTAGTATAGCGTTAAGCGAGCTGTCACCTGACGTAAAGGGATGAATGGTGGACTCACCTATGTCGAGCTGCGAAGCATTAAGAATTTCCAGGATAGGCGGAACGATAAACAAGAGTGAGCGACTCAGTGCGTCGAGCTCCGTGATCTCCTCAGGCGTCTTAGCAGCCTTATCCCTCAACAAGTCTCTTCTCTTTGATTGGCTCCGCAAAACGGCCAGCGTGACGGGATTTGCCATATGGGAAATTCGCTCGAAAACCAGACCGGCTTCTTCCAACACCTTCCGAACGTTCGCGAATACGGGCACCTGCTGAGTCGGAATTGTCGTCACTGCGGTCGCGTAATCGACGACGAGTGCGTAGTATCGCCAGGGATTTCGCCTAACACTGGACGTGAAAGAAGTAACATAAGTATTGATTGCAGTGATGCTGCCGGGCTTGTCGTCAACATTGAGTTTTGCAAGTATTTCTTCCAAATCAATTCCTCCGCGCCTACCAATCCGAAGATTGAACTGGCGGTCCTTTTCATTCGCCATAAACGAGTACGCAAATTGTGCAAACCCAGAAACAGTCCCATATCGGGCAGAAAATTTGGCTCGGAAGCTTTGTTGGTCATCTAGGTCTGAATGTGCCATTTCAAATACCAGGTCCAAGTCGCCTCCGCTTGCGATTGACGACACGTAGTGATCGCCATATTTTTCGAAGAAGGTAGAGGTGGATTGAGCCAATGTGTGCTCGGCAGGTTCGCGCAGTCGTGCGTGAGCAAGTACTTGAGGCGAGTTCATCACTTTAATCCGAGCGTACACATAGGTTGACATTGCGAATCGGCGGGCGTAATCCGTCTGCGAGACGGAACCGGACGCCTTGGCTACAAGACTTTTATAAGATATACCGGTCGAAAAATCGATATAGCGCGCCAATTCACTTTCGCTTGTGGCCACTCCATAAGTGAACAACACGCTCTGTCCGAGATCTGATTGAATGGTGTCAGGCTTCTCTGCAATTACTGAATCACCACGAAACATCCCGAATAGACTATCGTACCCGCGACCCAAATGAACTGGCGTCCCTTCATCTACCGGAACGACGAGCGACGAC
>CAYQWK010000728.1:0-2303 GCA_964420805.1 uncultured Bifidobacteriaceae bacterium
TATATGCGCGACCTCGCGAGCGGACTCACGCTCTGGGCCAGCAGCAACGCCGCCGCGTTCGCCGGAATGCCCTACGCCTGTTCCTTCCCCGTGCTGGCCGGGGACGGGAGTTTCGTGGCGTTCAATCTCCGCAACTCCTCCGGTGTCGTCACGCCGGTCGTGTTCGATCTCGCCACGCAAACCCTGACGCCCGTTCCCGTGGCGACGAACTTCTATGCGATTTCCAACGCGCCGCCCGTCCTCAGTGGCGACGGCGCCTTCTTCGGCTTAACCGCGATCAGCAACACGGTGACGAAACTCCTGCTCTGGTCCCGCGCCAGCAACACGATCGCGCTGGTCCATCAAAGCCTCGACAACTACCCGCAATATCCCGCCCGCTTCATCGGATTGAGCCGCGATGGACGTTACGCGTCGTTTCTCGACGGAAGCTCCGCGAACCTCGCCACCAACACCGCCATCTCCACCAGCCAGTTGTTCCGCAAGGACACGCTCTCCGGCGATGTTCAACTCGTCTCCGTGTCCGCAAGCAACACGCCTAGCGCCACCCAGCATCGATACGCCGCCGTCGCGCTCGCGCCAGACGGCGACCTCGTGGCGTTTGACAGCACGGCCAGGGATGTGGTGCCGGGCGATGGCAACGGCGCAAGCGACGTGTTCCTCCGTAACCTCCCGGATGGTGCCACGACGCTGGTTTCCGCCTTGCACATGGCCCGTCCATCCTCGTCGGGCCTCTCGGGGGCCAAGACAAGTCCGCGTAGCATCTCGTCGGATGGTCGTTACGTGGTCTTCACCCGCACCGATGAAGCTTCGGACCCGGCGGACACGAACGGATGGAACGATGTCTTTCTGGCGGACACCATAGATGGTTCGGTCCGGGCCTTGAGCTTGAGCACGAATGCTGCGGTGTTCGATGATGGTGGGGCAATCGCAGGCGTCGGGCCAGTGGCGAACACGAATCTTTTCCAAGAACCGCTCATCAGTGGCGATGGGTCCACTGTCATGTCGGTTTTCCGCTCGGTCAATCCTTACACGGGTCAGTTCGAGTTTGGCATTGCCGGAACGCGCGCGAGCAACGGTGTCTTCTCCCCCGGCATGCCCGCTGCCGGCCGCGAGGCAAACGGTTTTCCAATCAAATCCGGAAGCCCGTCGTTAAGCTCCGATGGACGATTGCTCGCGTTTGACACGTCGTATTCCGGAGTCACAACGGACACCGACAACAATCTCGTCTCAGACGTGTTCGTGCGTTACTTCCGGCCGCTCTCGAACGGTCTCTTCGCGCCGACGAATTATCTAGTCAGCCGTGGTGGGGTTTGGGGAACTGCAAACAGCACTTCGGGCGCGCCTGTGTTGAGCGCGGATGGCCGCTGGATCGCGTTTCACAGCACGGCCAGCAACCTGTCTTTGTTCGTCTCGGACCCGTACCCGGCCATGCAATTGTTTGTGGCCGATTTGGGCACCAATCGAGCCGCTACGAATTATCTGCGCGAGCCTCCAGTCCACCGCGTCAGCTATTCGAACATGAGCAAGGTCAACGTGTGGTGGCGTGACCCTGTAAACACGAATTTGTTTCACACCAATCTCAACCACGTCTTCCCCAGTGTGTTGCAGCCGCTGACAAATTTCGTGTTCAGTGGCAACCAACGCTATTTGGTGTTCGCCACGACGGATGGCCTTGTCTTCCGGCACGACTTGTCGCTGAGACACACCAATGCCTTGGTTATCTACATGCAGGATGGCGGGTCCACGAACTTTGGCAGCGTCGTTGTGGCCGGATCACCCAACCTCCTCGCCTGCACCAACTGCCGGAACCCGTCCGCCAGCGCCGATGGCAACATCCTCGCCTTCGAGCGCGTCCGCGCCGGCGGCATCGTCGATCTCTATGCCGTCGATTTGCGCGACGGGATTGAGACGCTCGTCAGCGCGAATTTTGCCGGTGCGCCGGCCAATGGCGCGTCATCGTCTCCGCTCATCAGCGGGGATGGCCGCTACGTCGTCTTCCAGAGCAAGGCCGCCGACCTCGTGGCCAATGACCAGAACGGCTTTGCCGACATCTTCGTGCGCGACCGGTTGCTGGGCGTCACCATGCTCATCAGCGCGAACGCCCTGGGCCGGCCCGGCAACGGCCCTTCGACCTCGCCCGTCCTCGGTCCAGACGGCCGGACCGTGGCATTCCAGAGTTTCGCCAGCGACCTCATCACCGGCGACTACAACGACAAGCGCGACATCTTCGTCCTGCGCCTCGGCGGCGCGGACACCGACGCCGACGGGTTGGACGACGACTGGGAAGTCGCCTATTTCGGCAC
>CAYQWK010000729.1:0-2287 GCA_964420805.1 uncultured Bifidobacteriaceae bacterium
CCCAATCTGGTTGCCCTGAATCTGGCTGACATCCTTTCCCAACTGATCTTGTCGCACAAAGAACTCACCGCCAACGGTGCATGATTGAACCGCCCGCCGAACGAGGGCTTGTACTGTCGCAGCGCGACAAAACCCACCACCGGTCGCCGACCTCGCCTTTCCGTTTTCGCTTTTCCCTAAACCGCATTCACCGTTCCGATCTCGCCCGGCACTCCCGGCCCGCCGTTGTTCATTCCCACCAGCCGATACTCGTACACCCCGGAACCTGGCAGCGTGTCGGTGTAATTATCCGGCCCCCAATACTGCAACGTCGCCACCGTGGGCCATTCCGTCTCGCCCTGAAAACGCCGCTGCACCAGCACCGTGTTCGCCCGCGGCGCCGTCACAAACATCGGCACATCCATTCCGCCCGCGTATTGCAACATCAACGTCGGCTGCCCCGGTGGCACCGTGTCCAGCGCGGCCTGGAGCGCAGCGATCTGGCCGCCCTGCGTGGCGATTTGATTCTCCTGTATCACCATTGCCGCTGCTTGCGCGTCGATCTGCGCCTTCAGTGCGTTGAAATTCTCCCGCACCTCCGCCGCGTCCAGCGGCGTATGTTCGGCGGGTTTGGTTGGATCAAAGGCCATAAAAGTCAGAAAGTTGAATTGGATTTTATATCAGACAGGCTCTCAGCGAACCGTGGCGGCATTCGGATCTGCCGCCAACCCGGCAAAAGGATGGAAGGATCGACACCGGCTCCATAACAAACCCTGGAACCCGGCGTCCCACCTTCCATCCTTCCTTTGCGCCGGATCACGACGCGCGCCGCTTGGTCACGTCACTCCACGGGCCGAGACCCGCAACGCCCTGCGCGCGCACGCGAAAGAAATATTCCGCGCCGGGCGTGAGCGCCCCGCAGACCGTCGCCGGCGTGGTGCCGGAGTAGATCGGCGTCCACGGGCCGTTGCCGGTTGTGCCGCACTCCGCATGATACATCTTGCGGCCACGCACGGCGCTCCAGCGCAGGTTGATGGTGCCCTCCAGCGCGCCCGGAGTGGACCGCAGATTCGCCGGCGCCGCGACCATCCCCACCGGCGACGGCAGGGTGCGCACATCCAGGCCAATGGCCTGAAGCTGCGCCTTGTTGCCGGAATAAACCGAATCCGCATGGCTGGCGAACCGGTTCACCGACTGGCGCAGGATGGCCATCTCATCCTCGCGCGTTGTGGAGGCCAGGGTGAGCGCGTCCTTGGCCTGGGCCTCGTCGCTCAGGGCCGTGGCACCGTTGTCACGCTGTGTTTGCAACTGCGCCAGCGTCACCGGGCTGTTGGCCAGTTCCGTCTTGCCGGTCGCGCCGGCAATGATGTTATCCGTCAGTTGCAGGACCGCAGTGTCCGTCAACTCATAGGTTTTGGTTTTGACTTGCATACGTTTTACTGTGTTTTTGTTTTCTTCAGAAAACACCTCGTTCCAGGTTCTGGCCGGCGCATTCCACGTCCCAGCGTTCCATTCACGATACATAAGTGTTTCCTTTCACAGCCGGGCAATTTGCAGCCGCTATGCCATGGGCGGCCTGGTGACAGGCGGGAATTCTTGTTTCAGTCGGTTGTCACCTTGTTACCCGCCTGAGATTCACCGCTCCGCCGCTGTGTCCCGCTTTCTCGTGACATGCTCCAAAAGCAGCCAGACACCCGGTACGCAGTCCCGCGCGGACCAAATCTGGTCTTCTCCGCAACAAGTTTGCTCCCGCGCGGACCAATCTTGGTCGCCGGCGAATCAAACCTGAGCCGCCGGAGATCAAATTTGATTCCGGCCGCACCAGATTTGCTCCGGGCTCGGACCAAATTCAGGGCGACACCTCCTCAACGCCGGTCCCACGCGCATCAAGTCTGCCCCCGCGCGCAACAAGCCTGCTCCGTCCCGCGTCAGAACTGAACATCACGCACCCCAAACCTGATCCCGCCCGCAACAACGCTGCTCCCGCGCAAACCAGACCTGATGCATTCGCCGCGAGGTGGAACTTGTCGCGCTGCGACAAGTGGCGGCGCAACACAGGCAACTGAGATCAACCAGGTGAAGACCGACAGCAATTCCTATTTTGGCCCGCGGCGTTCTCGCCGCTTCAACTCTCGCATCGGTCAACACGGGGGGAACCTATGAGAACCGTCGGTAATTCCGTGGCCGAAGCGACCTGAAGGTCGCGCTCCAAGTCGAAATGAGAATTGCTGGTAGGCTGAGGTAGAACCCTGCGCGTCCCTGGACTGCGGCGACGTGTCTGCGCACTCCAAAGTTCGCCCAATCTGGT
>CAYQWK010000730.1:0-2277 GCA_964420805.1 uncultured Bifidobacteriaceae bacterium
CGCGCCACTGGGCGTTCGAGCCGCCCGCGGCCCCTGCGCTCCCGCCGGACGCGGATCCTGGAAAAGCGAAAGCGGCCTTGGAGTCGGCTCTCGATGCCTGGGTCAAGGGCGGGACCATCGAGTCGCTTCGCCAACAGACGCCTCCGATTCACTTCAATGAGGAGATGTGGAGTGCCGGTGGTCAATTGGAAAACTATGCCATCACGTCGGATGCCGCGAATGGCACCGGTTGGCGCTGTGAAGTGAATCTCACCCTGAAGACCAATGGCAAGGCAACGATGAACAGGAAGGTGGCTTATCAAATCGATACGGACCCGGCAATCGTCATCGTTCAACAACCGTAGCACGACACGCGGCGGCCAACACATTTGTTCGCGGTCGCCTGCAGAACGTCTTCAACAACAATCAAACCGTTTAGGAATCATATATGTCGACTCGCCTTTTGAATCTCCTAGCGTTGTCCGTGGCATTGCTTGTTCCAAGTGGAATGGTGATTGGCGACACGCCAGCGGAAACGGCGGCCGCTGGCTCGTCGGCATCCGCGACACCAGATTGGGTGCGAATAGGCCAATCACGTTACAGTTGGAACTGGCTGGCCGAGCATTGCGACAAGAACCGGGACGGATCGGTCGGGCAGGACGAATTCCCGATGTCGGAAGTCGTCTTCTCGCGCCTTGATCGCACGTGGGATACGAAGCTCACGGCCGATGATTTCGACTGGTCGAAAGAAGGTGCTCTGTGTCGACAAAAGGAGACAACGTTCGCCCTGTTCAAGTCGGTTGATAAGAACAGCGACGGGCGTTTGGGACCGGATGAGTGGCAGACGCTGTTCGCCGCCATGGCCAAAGACAAGCAGTATCTGAATGAGGAAGAGTTGGAGCGGCTCATCTATTTGCCACGCGTGGTCAAGACCGAGAACGAAACCAAGCTGCGTACAGGAAACTCTGAGTTCTCGCCTGGTCGCATGCGGGTGCGAACGCCGGTGCCTCAACCGGGCGAGATGGCACCTGACTTCGAGTTGCGTACCGCGGACAACAGCACCACGGTGAAGTTGTCTTCGTTCCGGGGGAAGAAGCCGGTTGTCTTGGCGTTTGGTTGCTTTACATGCGGGAACTACCGCACCTATTCGGAGACCGTCGAAGAACTCTACAAGCTCTGGAAAGACGACGTCGAGTTTGTGCGGGTATATGTCCGCGAAGCTCACCCCGTCGCGGACGAACGCGCGGCCACTTCCACCAATGCCCTGGCCGGAATCCTGTTCAAGCAACCGACCACATTGGAAGAACGATGCGACATCGCGATGAAGTTCACGTCCGCCATGCACGTCACCACGCCGTTGCTGGTCGATGGGATCGACAATCGTGTTGGGCAAACCTACGGCGCCTGGCCCGATCGTCTCTATGTCGTTGATCGCTCTGGTCGTATCGCGTTCACGGGTGGCCCCGGACCATTCGGTTTCAACCCACGCGAAATGGAGCAATCGCTGGCGATGATGCTCTTGGACGAGAAACAAGCGAAATAGCAGCGGATGCCCGCCCAGCCGATCGACACCGAAACTCTTTATCGTATTGAGGATCCTATGCGACTGTGCCTTGTTTGCGTTTGCATCTTGCTGTCAGGCGTCAGCTGCTCCACTGCGTGGGGACAAGAAAACGCCAAGCGGTTCGAGAATTATTACAAGCCGAATGCGGAGGATTTCGTTACCTCGAAGCCAGCCGTCGGCGATCCGTTTCCCAAGGTGACGATTTATGACCCGGACGGACGGCCCTTTGAGACGGCGAGTCTCAAAGGGCAGTACACACTCATCACGCTGGGTTGCCTAACCTGCCCCCCGTTTCTATCGAATGCGCCCGAACTGGAGGCCGTGTACCGCGACTACCAATCCAAGGGAGTCAAGTTCTATTTCGTGTACCGGTCCATAGCGCATCCCGAGCTGCGAGGGAATTACCTGCAGACCTTTACGCTCGACGAACGCTTGGCCCATGTGCGGCAAGCTACGAAACAACTGGGATCGACCATCCCGTGGCTCGTGGATGCCATGGACAATCGGCTCAAGCATGCGTTGGGAAATCGCGCCAATTGCGAGTACTTGATCGACCCGCAAGGCCACGTTGTGCGGAAGCGGATGTGGAGCAATCCGGCAGAAGTGCGGAAGGATCTGGAAGCCTTGGTCGGTCCTGCGGTTCGCAAGACAAGAGCCGATGAACTTCAATTGAGCACCGCGGAGGTCCTCACGGAGACCGCACCGCGTGGGTTTGTCGAGCGGCTTCCGCGCAG
>CAYQWK010000731.1:0-2275 GCA_964420805.1 uncultured Bifidobacteriaceae bacterium
CGGCGGGCCAGGCGGAGTCGTTGTAGTTCGTCTCGCGCCACGCGGTGCCGAGGTTCGCGCCGGTGTCGTTGTAGCGCCACGCGGAACCGGCGGGCATGAAGGCGGCCTCGAACGCCCGGGTCGGGACGAGTTCCAGGTCGAAGGCAAGGTCACTGCTGTTATTGGTGGATTGATGGACTTCCACGGCGAGGACATTCGTGCCGCTGCGCAACAGCCACGGGCTGACGTTCGTGCTGTAGAACGTGGATTCATCCGCGCCACTCGCGCTGGCCACCGCGAGCGTGAGATAATTCACCGCGCCCGTCGGCATGTTGCTGCGGAAGACTTCCGCGCCGTTCAGATAGACAATCGCGCCGTCGTCGCGCTGCACCTTCAAAGTGAGTGCGGAAATGCTGGCGGCGTTCGCCACGGTGAAGGCACGGCGGTAGTACGTGGTGATGAATTTGTTGTTCGCGTCCGAGCCGTAGCTGTTGGTCGTGCGCGGCGCGGTGCCGTTGGCGTCGCCGTAGCCGAGCATGGCGGGACCGCTCGGCCAGGCGGCGTCGTTGAAGGAATTGCTGCGCCACGCCGTGCCGAGATTCGCGCCGGTATCGAGATACTTCCAGGTGCTACCCGCCGCGACGAGGGGAGCGCCTGTGACCGGCGCGGCGTCCTTGGTGACGCGGAAGGCGTCCAGCGAAACGCTGCCAAAACTGCGGTTGTGCGCCATGCTCAACACGCGCTTGCCAGTGCCGAAGTTTGCGATGTTACGGCTATCGAACGTCACGCTTTGCGGCCAGTTCTCCCCGGCATACTGGTTGACGAGGTGCCCGCCGACATTCTGGATGTCCACCGCCACGGTGCCGCCCTGACGACTGTGCGGGGCGATAATCTCGATGCCCGTGCCATTGAAGGGAACGACGGCCACGTCGCCGTAGGCCGAGGAACGCCGCCAACTGCCGCCGACGGCGCTGGCGTCGGCTTGGCTGGACCAACTTGAGTTCTGGCTGTTGTAGATGAAGAACGCGTCCACCAGGGCGTAGGTGTCCCCGGCCTTCACGCCCTTGAGCGTGTGCCATCCGGCGGGCAGACCCTTGATGTCAATTCCGAGGACGCGGGCCATGCCGCCAATGTTTCTCATGTTCACCTGCTTCACGAAGACCTCATCCATGTAGAAATCAATGATGCCGTCGTAGGTGCCGATGAATTGCACGCCGGTGCCATTGAAATGAATCCAGAACGTGCTGCCGTTCCCCGAGGCCCAGTGGGCGTCGTAGTTGTATTCGTTGCGGTCGCGCTGCTGCCAGGACCAGTTGCCGTCATACTCGATGTAGCCAACGCCGTTGGACGTGGTCTCGGTGTTGTTGAAGAAAGTCAGCGCCTGGTAGGCGACGTCGGGATCATCGCTGTCGATCACTTCCGTCACCTTGAAAGCGTCCACCACCAGCGCGGAGCCGCCGCGCTTCACGCCCCGGAGCGTGTGCGGGCCGCGGGCGAGGCCGGACACGGCGAACACCGTCGCGCGATTCGTCGGGTTCAACGCGAGGTTCACAGTCGCCTGCAACACGCCGTCCACGTAGAAGTCCACCAATCCACGATCCGCGCCGCGGCTGCTGACAAGCTCCACATCCGTGCCATCGAAGTAGAACGTGAACGAGTCTCCGTCCGCCGTGGCCGCGTGAACATCGTTTTGGAACTCGCCCAATCCGCGATTCGCGAGATGCGCCCACGAGCGGCCATCGTAGCGAATGGCGGAGTTGGTGTCGTTCACCAGGCCCGCGCCGCCGGGGCAGATCACGTCCAACTGAATCACCGTATCAACCGTGCTCCATGTGTTGGTGCCCGTGAGCGTCAACAGCACACCGTCGGCGCTCTGGCTGAACGTCACCGAAGCGCCCGACGCGAGCAGGCGCGCTGCGCCAAAGACCTTGCCGTCGGCGGGCGGCGGAAGCGTGAGCGTGCTGCCGCCGGGCGGGTAAAGCACATGAACGTATTCCTTGGTGTCGTCGGTCGAGCGCGTCGCGACGGCTCCGTTGATGTTACCCATGAAACCGCTGAAGACCGGCCACGACGTGCTGGGATACGTGTTCGTGATCGAGATCGCCACGGGGGCCATGAGTGCGCCCGCGCCTTGCATCACTTCCAGCACGCCCTGCTCCCACAACCCGCCCGGATACGGCCCCGCCGCCCAACCGATGCCCCCGCCGTCAGTGCAGGAAGCCGCCGCCACCACGGTCGCCCGGAAGATGCCCTCGGCGGAATACCGCGCCGCATACGAGTTGGTGGACACCGAGAC
>CAYQWK010000732.1:0-2272 GCA_964420805.1 uncultured Bifidobacteriaceae bacterium
TGCACTGCACGAGGTAGCGGTCGGTGCCCTTGGTCAGCACCACGTCCACCCCGCCATCCGGCCCGGCCTCGAAGTGGTTGATGGCAGCAAAGCCCTGCCGGCGGAAGTACTCGCCCACCAGCAGTTCGAATTCATGCCAGCTCATCTGCGCCACGCCGTCGGCACGGCTTGCGGCGGAAGCATGAAGCTGCCGAGCCTGCCGGCGCCGGAACGCTGAAATCGCCGCGCCACCCAGAAAAATGAGGGGCAGGATGTACTGCCCAGCCATGGCCAGCGCATGCAAGAAAACAGCGAGGATGACACCACTGGTCTGCCCCGGCTGCGCGGCCACTGGCCGACCCGCGTAGCCGTGCAACACCAAGTAACTGACCACGGCCAGCGCGACGCCCACCCACCACGGGGCCATGGCCGTGAGGTCCATCAGATCTTCCAGTGTGCTTTGTTTCTTGCGTCGCGCCATGTTGTTCTCTCCCGTTTGATCACCCCAACCCGGCCAGGCCCGGGTCGAAGCACTTCATTATTCATAGCTGCTTGTGGCCATTCCACGCTGGAACGAGGTCATTTTGACTTGAAAAGCAGCCCAAATCGACCGTTCAGGCCGTCCCGGCCGGCCTCAGCGCGCCCACGAAGCGCACCGTCTCCACGCTCACCGCGGTCGCGCGGGCCAGCAGGTCGCTCGTCGGCTCAGTGTGAGCATCCAGTTCAGCGCAGGACGCCTGCCAGGCAGCGGAGGTTTTCGGCATCAGCGTTGCAATTTGCTGCGGGCGCTTCGGCGATTTCCTTTGGATGAATTGCACGACTGACACACCAAAGCCGCGTTGTCCAGTTCCGAACGTCCGCCGCGTGAATGTGGGTCAACATGATCGACGCTGAAATTGCCCCAAGAAAGCTTGATGCCGCATTCGGTACAGGATTTGGTCTCCGAGGAATTCCAAAGCAGGCGCCGTTGCTCAGGGGTGAATCCACGCTGCGAATCACGGGACGAAAACACCGAACCGATCACGGCACGCAAAATTTTCTCCCGCTGCCGACGTTGGCTCACGTCGTCCGTCATTTGCGAAACGGTCATCAGGTAGTCGCGGTATATCTCCTGACCTTCGACCGTCCCCTGAACCTTGCGCTGCTGCTCTCGGACCTTGTCCACTTCGATCCCGAAGGCCTTCAATAAATCCCACGCCAACTGGTTTCGGCTGCGCTCGATCAGAATCGCGCCCTCCGCCTGCAACCTGACCACCAGCACAACCAGCGAGTAGAAATCAACCAGTTGATGAAACCGGCTACTCGCCAACTCAGGAAACATGCGCGCCACTCGGCCCACAGCCGAAAAAGCGATCGCGACACTTTTTTTGAGCTGTCCCGGCGGAATCGACGAAGCTGCCATCACGCGATCCACCGCCGCCTTTTTGTTCAATACATCGCCCTGATGGACGCTGAGAATCAGCTCCGCGCAAAACTCGACATGCTTCATGCGAGAGCGCTGCACGTCGTTGAACACACCCAGTGAAGCAAACTTAGCTTCCAGCTTGTTGGCCAATGCTTTCGCCTCCTTCAGCAAATCGGACCCCGAGTAGCGCGCATTTCGGCGCTCTTGCGGCGTGAGCGTCTTGCCGGTCGAGTTAAGCCGTTCAAACAGCTCGACAATGTCCCCCAGATCGCCTTCGACTTCGACCACGGGTATGCGGTATTTGTCAAGCGAAGGTCGCACGATCTCCATGTGGCTCCGGTTTCGTTTCAACGTCGCCGCACTTATCACTTGAACCCCCGTCAACCCAGGCACCTCTGCTTTCACCGGGAACATGCCTCGCATCGTTCCCATGAAACGGAAAATGGTCTCCAGCCGCTGTTTGCCGTCGATTACGTCGTAGACCATGTTTCGACCGTCGTGACGGCGGTACAGAAAAATGGCGGGAATGGGGAATCCAGCCAACAGACTTTGGATCAGGAACTTGCGATCTTTGTCGCGCCACACGGAATTCCGCTGAAAGGCTGGTGACAAATTCAAACCGCCCTTCTCATACCGCCCAATCAAATCGTTGACGGTGAGCGTTTCATGATGAATGACGAGCGGTAGGTCCATGATTGGCAAGATTGAGTTTTGATAATGGCGGCCAAGGATTGGCATAGCCGCTTACGAACTGCTTAACTTCACGATCCTCTCCCCGCCGCCTTCATCGCCGCCACGATGCGCACGGTTTCCACGCTCACCGTGGTCACGCGCGCCAGCAGGTCGATGACTTTTTCCTTGTGGTCGGCGAAGCGGTAGGTGTCGAAC
>CAYQWK010000733.1:0-1664 GCA_964420805.1 uncultured Bifidobacteriaceae bacterium
GAATGGGAGAACGCCGCGGCCACGCTGCCGGTTGCCGGCCACTTTGCCGGTCGGCGCGAGTTTCACCCCGCTGCCGCCGTCGCTGACGGTTTGGCGCAGTTGTTCGGCGACGCCTGGGAATGGACACGTTCGAGCTACGAACCGTATCCCGGTTTCCGCGCCGGAGCTGGCGCCGTGGGCGAGTACAACGGCAAGTTCATGGTCAATCAGTACGTCCTCCGCGGCGGTTCGTGCGTCACCCCCGACGCGCACGTGCGCGCCAGCTACCGCAACTTCTTCCCGGCAGCGGCGTGCTGGCAATTCTCCGGCATCCGCCTCGCCCGCGACGCCGAGCACGCGGACCACGGCGGCTGAACCGCGCCCTCGTGCCGGCAGTGCCGATGTCTGGACGTGTGGCTCGCGAGCCTGGGGAAGGATCCCGCCGAACGAAGGATCTGTCATCGCCGAGGAATTCATCACGTCAGACTCCTCCATTGCCGACGATCCGAACCCTGCCAGTATCCGGATCGCCGCCAAGGCTTGCATCCCGGAACGGCCGGCGCTCACCAAAGCCTTGCATGACCTCATCGATCCGCAACCGGAAGCCGGCAGCGGGCACAGATCATTCTGCTGGCGGCCGAAGGTCAGACCCAGGAAGCGATCGGCGCCTTGGTGGGGCTGACGCGGGTGACGGTAAATCATTGGTGCCGACGTCTTGCGCACAAGCGCTTGGCGCGATTGTCGTATGCCTCTGGGCGAGGCCGGAAATCGACCTTGCCGGCAGCGACGGTGCAAGAGATTCCTGATACGGTAGCTCGCCCATTGGAGACAGCCGGCCGCTGGAGTTGTCGCAGCATGGCAAGGGCAACCGGCGTCTCACCGGCGAGCGTGCAGCGCCTGTGGGCGGCAAACGACATCAACCTTCCCTTGACACGCACGTTCAAACTTTCGAAGGATGCGCGTTTCGAGGAGAAATTCTGGGACGTGATCGGCTTGTATCTCGACCCCCCCGAGAAGGCCGTCGTGCTGTGCTGTGATGAGAAATCGCAATGCCGGGGCTGGAGCGTACTAAGCCAGGACTACCCCTGGAAATTGGTCACATCAAGACCGCCACCCATGACTACATTCGTCACGGGACGTCTCGCGGGCCAAGGGCGAGGACATCCTGCGCAGCATTCAGCGCGCCCGCGACGCGATGACGAGCCAGCCAGCCCCGGCCCAGATGTAGAGCCATTTGCGAGACAGCACACTAGAGCCCTGCCGCCGCCGCATTGGCGCGTCCACCACAGCAGTCGCTAAAACCGTCTTTCAAAGGCCCGGCGAACGAGCAGCCGTTCCAACAACCGGGATCCAAAAGAACCAGCGAGACCTGGGCAGCTCTCCTTACCGCGAGGAATTCGTCGGAATGTTGATCCAGGTCAAGCGAAGTGCGGTTCGCTTGGTTTAGTTTTTGTTGGCATCGCTTCACGGCGCAGAAGGAACGGTCTGGGGGGGCCGAGGAGGAATGGGATGGGCAGTGCGAGAAGTTCGCACAGGATTGCTGCAGGAAGGAGAGCTGCCGCCGACCTAACGGTAGTTGGTTGCTCGTTTTCAGGTATTCCCGACGCCATCGGCGACGCGCACGCTGAACGACCGCCAAGTGGCAAGGATGGGCCGTGCTCAGAGGTCGGCAATCGCGGGTTCGC
>CAYQWK010000733.1:1674-2253 GCA_964420805.1 uncultured Bifidobacteriaceae bacterium
TCGCCACTCACCGCCAGCGAAACGTCACCATTGCGGCAACGATTGCTCCAGTTCCGCCTCCTGTCCCTTCGGGCGAGGTAATCTGCATCCCCACTCAGGCAGCGATCTACTCACGCGGATCAAGCTCATCGCCAAGGAAGAAACCATTCCTCCAGTTGGACTGTGGTCGTCGCGAAGGCCGCGCTCTGTCTTGTTCTTTACACATCATAGATCCCGGAAGGACTAGTTATGGCTACGATCACGCTACTGGATGGTAAAGACCTTCTTAACACGGGAGATGAAGACGACATCATCTACGCCGGTGGCGGTAACGATACGGTGGATGCCGGCGGTGGCAACGATGTGTTGATGGGCGATACCGGCGATGACCTGCTCGCGGGCGGGGCGGGTGATGACCAGCTGTTGGGAGATGCTGGGAGTGACCGCCTGTACGGAGGAGAAGGCAACGACGTGCTCGATGGCGGCACGACCTTCTGGACGGAGGACTTTCTGGCCGGCGGGCCGGGCGACGACACCTACGTCATCGAGTGGAACAGGGATGCGGTCGTCGAGGCACCATCGGAGGGTGTGGACCTCATT
>CAYQWK010000734.1:0-2247 GCA_964420805.1 uncultured Bifidobacteriaceae bacterium
TCGCGCCATAAGGGGGCGGTGGGTGGGGGGGGGGGGGGCTGGGCTACAGACCGGGATGGGCCGGCGCGGACTTCGGCAATGGCCGCGGCGGTGGATTCGCGGACGGGGGTGAGGCTGGGTGGGGCTAGTTCGCCGCCGGTGGCGCGGTAGACGGCAATGGCAGCGGCAACGGGTAGGCCGGGGAAGTCGTCGTCGAGATCGTCATCGGTGCCGAAGCGGGCGGTGAAACCGAGGCGGTCGAGCAGGGCGCGGCGGCCGTTGTCGGCCAGGGCCAGCCAGAATTGGGCCAGGGCGAGGAGGTCGGCGGGCGGGGGGGCCGGAGGAGTGGAGCGCCACCGGCTGCGGGCGAGGCCGACGGCGTTTTTCGGCCGGGTGGGTTTGGCCTCTTCGAGGTGGATGAAGTAGCACCAGGCCAGGGCGGTCGGTGGGGTGAGGATGGCCTGCTCGTGGGCGTTGAGGTGGTCGGTGAAGTTGACCCAGCGCAGGATGGTGGGGACATCAGCACCACCACCAGCAGGGGCGGTTGGGGCGGCGGCGATGGGAGCTGGTGGTGTTGGTGACGGTTCTAGATCAGGGGTAATTGACGGATCTATAAAGAAGGGCGTCTCATTTTTGAGAATTTCGTTCTCAGAAGTGAGAACGGGGTTCTCACTTCTGAGAATTCCGTTCTCATTATTGAGAACACCATTTCCGTTCGCGGTGCGGCCATTCTCACTTTTGAGAGGCGGTTTCTCAGATTTGAGAGCGGCGGGCGGTTGTGGGGGGGTGTTTTTGGCATCGACCGCTTCGGCGCGGCGTTTGACTTCCTCTACGATCCACGGCTCGCAGATGCAGATGCGGCCGTCGGCGCGATGGATGGCTCCCTCTGTCTCCAATTGGCCGAGGATGCGGTAGACGGTCTTGACGTCGCGGCGAATGCGCCGGGCCAATGTTTCGTTCCTGGGATAGCACCAGCCGTCGGCGTCGGCCCAGTCGGCCAGGGCCAGCATCATGAGTAGCTTGGGGCCGTCGTAGAGCTGGCTATCCCAGATGGCGCTCATGTGTCGGATGCTCATTGCGCCTCCTTGCCCGGTTGTCGTTCTCTCGTCGTTTTCATCTTCACGCTTCCTTCACGATGATACGGTACTTCTTCCCATTAACTCACGGATGAAAATCTGCTATTCTGTTCCGGTTGACCTGCTGCAACAGGTGAGCCGGGGCGGACGCCAGTTCGCGCCGAATAGCGAAGCGAGAGAGCGCAAAATGAATATGACCCTAGAGACTGCCGTTCAGGAGTTCCTGGCGGGGGTGGCGGGGGAGGTGTCCGAGTCCACAAGGGAGTGGTACGGCCGCTGCCTGTCATCGTTCGTCGAGCACGTCGGCCCGGATCGTTGCCTGGGCGATGTGTCAGCCGCTGCCGTCCGTTCTTACCGCGCCGCCCTGCTCGACCGCGACATGAGCATCTATAGTGTCCACGGCCGCCAACGGGCGGTGCGTCGGCTATTCTCGTGGCTGGTTGAGGAGGGAATCCTCGCGCAGAATGTCGCTCTGGCCGTGCCGATGGTGAAACTGCCGGTTACGCCGCCGAAGGCCGTGGCGGATGACGACCTGGCCCGTTTGTTGGAGCACTTGCCGACTGAGGAGGTGCGCGACCGGGCGGTGATTCTGTTTCTGATCGATACGGGCTGTCGCGTTGGGGGCCTGTGCTCGGTGACGCTGGACTCGCTCGATCTGGAGCATCGGTGCGCTGTCGTGACTGAAAAAGGCAATCGTTCCCGGCGCGTCTATTTCACGGCGCTGACAGCGGAGGTGCTTGGTCTCTATCTGGCCGTGCGTCCGGCGGTGAAATCTGACGCTCTATTCCTCTCGGCGAAGGGCGGCGGGTTGACGCCGGCGGGTGTGCGGATGCTCCTGGAGCGGATCGGTGAACGCGCGGGGGTGAAGGGCAGGGTCAACGCGCATAGCTTCAGGCACGCTTTCGCGCGCAACTTCCTGCGCAACGGCGGCAACCTGGCTGTCCTCGGCCGACTGCTGGGCCACTCGCCCGGCTCGCCGGTGACGGCTAAGTTCTACGCGGTTTTTGACGACCGTGAGATTCAGGAGTTCCACGACCGCTATAGCCCGCTGACTCGCGCTAACGGCAAAGCTGGGGACCAGTAGTCCCTTGCTCAGGCGCGTGAGGGTGAGCGACGACGGGCACTGCTACGCGCTGGTCTTTTAATCCCAAGGTTTTGGGTTCGATTCCCAACGGAGTCATTAAAAAGGGCG